>DAOQKI010000064.1:0-20331 GCA_035334485.1 Opitutaceae bacterium | reverse complement strand
TGGGCCAGTCGCCCGGCGCGAAGGTCATCTTCACGGGCTTCGGCCTCGGGCTGGTTTACAAGACCCTCAACGTGGCGTTCAAGGGCTGGAAGGACGTGCCGGAAAAAATCTTTGGCGCCCCGTTCAAGGCGGGTTCGATCAGCGCCGAGGTGTCGCCGGAGCTTCTCGGCGTGGGCTACATCATCGGCCCCCGCATCGCCTCGATCATGTGCGCCGGCGGCGTGCTCAGCTACCTGCTGCTGATCCCGATGATCAAGTTCTTCGGCGAGTCGATCCCGGGACCGCTTGCGCCCGGCACGATCCCGATTGCCGACATGGGGCCGGGCCAGATCCGCGGCGCCTACATCCTCTACATCGGCGCCGGTGCGGTGGCGGCGGGCGGGCTCATCAGCCTGGTCCAGTCGCTGCCCACCATCTGGCACGGCCTGCGCGGCGGGCTCCATGACCTCGGCCTGATGCGCGGTGAACTCGGCGGGACCGGCACCGTCGCGCGAACCGACCGCGACCTCTCGATGAAGGTCGTCGGCATCGGCATCATTCTCCTGATCGCAGTCGTCATGTTCGCCCCGACGCTGCACATGAACCTGCTGGGCGCGCTGCTGATCGTGCTGTTCGGGTTCCTGTTCGTGACCGTGTCGTCGCGGCTGACGGGTGAGATTGGCTCCTCGTCGAACCCGATCTCGGGCATGACCGTCGCGACGCTGCTGTTCACCTGCCTGATCTTCCTGCTGGTGGGCTGGACGGGCGGCACCTACTACGTCACGGCCCTCTCGGTGGGCGCGATCGTCTGCATCGCGGCGTCGAACGGTGGCTCGACCTCGCAGGACCTGAAGACGGGTCACCTGCTCGGCGCCACGCCGCGCTACCAGCAGATCGCGATCATGGTGGGCTCGATGCTCTCGGCGCTGCTGCTCGGCCCGATCCTGCTCAAGCTGAACGATGCCGCGACGGTGTACGTGCCGGTGGCGCAGGTCGCGCCGGCGGGCCTGCGGGCGGACGTGAAGACCCTGACGCGGACCGAGACGCTCCACGGCCCGCAGGCGCGGGACGACCGGAACACCTATCACGTGTGGCAGAAGACCGACGACGTGGGCGGGCCGGCCGGCCGCTACTTCGTCAACGACGCGGGTCAGGCCGTGTGGCTGGTGGACCCGGGCATCAACGGCGCGTACAACACGCGGCCCGACGGCACGACGGTGCGGAAATTCGACGCGCCGAAGGCGACGCTGATGTCGTACATCATCAAGGGTATTCTCGATCGAAAGCTGCCGTGGGCGCTCGTGCTGCTCGGCGTGATGATCGCGGTGACGCTGCAGATGTCGTTCATCCCGGCGCTGGCCTTCGCGGTCGGCGTGTACCTGCCGCTGTCGTCCTCGACGCCGATCTTTATCGGCGGCTTCATCCGGTGGCTGGTCGACCGGCGCACGCGTCAGCAGGCCTCGCACGCACACCTCTCGGAGGACGAGTTCGCGGCGGAGAGCGACAAGAGCTCGGGCGTGCTGCTGGCGTCGGGCTACATCGCGGGTGGGGCGATCGCCGGCATCCTGATCGCCTTCCTGGCTGGCGCGCTCGACCGCTTCGACGCCGCACTCTTCACCTGGTCGTCCGCCCACAACCCGTTCTTCGAGGGGCCGTATTCCGACGCACTGTCGACGATCCCGTTCCTGGTGATCTGCGTGATGCTCTACCTCGTCGGCCGCGAGAAGTGGCTCGTCCCGCGCAAGCGGTAAAGCCGGTTGACGATTTGGTTCACCACGAAGCGCACGAAGGCCACGAAGACCGAGCCTTGGTTTTCGCGGCCGTCGCGGCCTTAGCGGTTAACCTAGGTGGGCTCTGATCTCTTTCACCGCCAAGCTCGCGAGCCTCAGATGCGCTAGGTCTTCGTGACCTTGGTGCGCTTCGTGGTGAAAAGGAGCGCGCCCGGCCTATTCCTCGCCCTCGAAGTATTTGGTCTCCGTCATCCGGAAGTTCTTCCGGTACGGGCGGAGGCCCCACTTGCCGGAGTCGGGGTAGCGGAAGATGTCGACCGGCGGGTTGTCGGCGATGATGTAGAAGACCAGGTCGCGCCGGCCGGTGTTGATGATCTGGTGCGCGCGGCCGGGCGGATGGATGAACACGTCGCCGGTCTTCACCGGATAGCGGCGCCCATTCGCCCGGACCGTGCCGCGGCCCGCGAGGATGATGAACATCTCCCACTGCGTGGTGTGACTGTGGTACGGGCACGGCGTCTTGCCGGGCGGCACGCGGTTCAGCTCGAGGTTGAAGGGATGACCGGCCTTCGGCCAGGCGTTCACCTTGTCGCCGAGCAGGCCGGAGAGCTGTTTCCAGGCCGCGACGTACTTGCCGCGCGGCGAGCGGAACGGGGTCCACTTGATCTTGGACTGGTTGATGATCTTCATGGGGTGAGAAGCAATCGGGTGAGGGGTTCCCCGCCAACCAAGCCTAGTCCTTGGCCTTCGGCAACTCGGTGAGCAGGACCGGCGTGATCCGGCCCCGGTGGAGGCGGTAGGTCGCGATCGCATGGGCCGGCAGACGCGGCAGCGCGTGCTTTTTCCCGGCCAGGGTCAGTCGCGGCGCGACGGCGCGGCCGGCGGTTTCCTGGACCCGCACGATGGAGCCCGCGCCGTCCTCGGCGGGCTTGAGCGCGAGGAGGCGGACCGAGGCCGGTGTCAGCTCCACCAAGCTGCCGGACCGGCCCAGCTTTCCCGGGTGCGGCGGGACCGCCAGGCTGTGGACCGGCTGCTCCAGCTCGCGCGCGAGCTGCGGCAGGAGCGCGCCGTTGGCGGTGAGGAGGAACTTGAACTGGTACTCGCCGCGGTCGGTGACGGGCAGCCACTCGGGCGTGGCCGCGGTGTCGCGGGCGTCGAAGCAGTAGCGCGACGAGCGTACGACCGAGGCGCGGAACGTGCCGCCCGAGCTGTCGAACCCGTACAGCGCGTCGCTGGCCAGCCCGAGCGTGTGCGCGCCATTCTTGACCCGCACCCAGCGCCCGCCGGGCACCTCGCCGGCCGGGCCGCGTTGGACCACGCCACCCGGGACCTCGAACTCGGCCTGGTCGCCGGCGCCCGGGAAGACGAGCTTCAGCCGCGCGCGCGTCTCGTTCCACATCAGCCGCGCCTCGACGTCGATCGCGTCGCGGCCCTCGGACAGCCGGAAGAACAGGTCGAGCGATGACGCCCCGCCGGCCAGCCGCACCCAGAGCCCGGCCCGCAGCGGCCCGCGCTCGACGACCTCGACGCCGGTGACCTTCCAGGCGTGCCGTACGGTGAGCAGATGCAGGCCGTCCGGTTCGTCGTAGAGCGCGCCCCAGGAACCGAACGCGTCGTCCACGGTGATGGCGCCGAGGCCCGTGGAACCGAGCAGGCGCCGCGCGCCTTGGAACAGCGTCACGCCGGAACCGCCGCGTCGGGCTTCGACGCGGTACGTGCCGTTCGTGATCGTGTTGGCCCGCGGCGAGCCGGTCCGGCTGCGGACCGCCGGCGGCTTGGCGCCCTCGACCCAACCGACTGAAAATGAGCCCCAGCCGAGCGCCGGCAGTCGGGCCGGGACGAGCACGCGCACGCGCCACGGGATGTTCGTGAGAAAGGTGTGCTCGGTCTTGATCCGCTGGACTGGCAGGACGCGACCGTCGGGCCCGCGCACCTCGATCGGCACGGCGTCGGGACGGTCCTGGTAGGGAAACACCGGGCGGTAATCGAGGCAGACCTCGAGTTCGAGCGGGCCAGCGTAAGCGTGCGGGTGCGGGTTCCACGCGAGCAGCGAGACCGCGGTGGGATGGTCCGCGGGGACGGCGGGCACGGTGGTGTCGACGCGGCGCGCAAGGGCGTTGAGCGCGTCGAACTCGGTACTCCGCGCGGTGTGCAGGACACCGCGGGCCCAGTCGACCTGCTCGTCCAGCGCGCGCTCGATGCTCGTGCCTGGCAGGATGTCGTGGAACGAGTTGAACATCACCCCGCGCCACGCGGCGCCGAGGTCCGGCGCCGGCGCCGAGGTTGCGAGCGCGGCAGCGGTCGCGGTCGTCTCCGCACGGCTCAGTGCCGTCTCGGCGCGACGGAAGGCGGATTTGAGGCGCGCCGCGGACACGTAGCAGCCGCGCTGGCAGTACCCGAGTTCGCCGCGGTGCACGAACGGCGCCGCCTCCGGCCGGGTGGCGATCTCCTGCTCGAGAGCCGCGAAGAACCGATGCAGGCCGGAGTGCACGACCTTCACCTCGGGATGCGCCGCCGCCCAGGCGTGAATGTCGCGCACGAGCCGGCGCGTCGGTCCGCCGCCGTGATTACCGAGGCCGTAGAAGACCGCGATGTTGTGATAGGGCTGCTTCGGCGCGGCCTGCAGGAAGCCATCGAGCCGGTTCGGCACCTCGCCGCGCTCGCATCCGTACCAACCGTGGATTGGGCGGTAGCCGAGCACCCGGGAGCCGCCCGGGCTTTCCCACCAGAATGCCGGACCGGGCAGCGGCCGCTGGCCGGGATCGGGACGGAAGAATGAGAACGAGCGGAAGCCGGCGTTGGCCAGGAGTTCGGGTAGGCCGGCACTGTGGCCGAACGAATCCGCTGCCCACGCCGCCGTGGCCGGCCGGCCGAAGTGCTGCGCGAAGAAACGCTGACCGTGAAGATAAACGCGGGCGAAGGTTTCCGCCGCGGGCAGATTGGTGTCGGGTTGCAGGTACGCGCCGCCGATCGGGTCCCACCGGCCGGCCCGCACGTGACGCACGATCCGGGCAAACGTTTCCGGCTCCTCGCGGGCGATGTGCTCGTACAACACCGTCTCACCGCGGACGTAGGTGAGCTCGGGAATCTCGTCCATCAGCGCGAGCATCGTGCGGACCGTGATGAGCCCCTCGTACAAGCCCTCGCGCCAGTCCCACTGCCAAACGGGATCAAGGTGCGAGTTGGCGATCAGATGGAAGGTGTAGTTCATGATTCAGACAGGGGATGTTTGGGAACTGGGAGATGGCAGATGGAAGATGGAAAACCGATGGGGAAGCCGGGCATGGGGGCATGACCCTGCGTGCGTCCGGTCCCGATCGTCATTCGTCAATCGTAGATCGGAAATGCCTAGACCGTCTCATTGACCACCGGATTCGTCAGCGTGCCGATGCCCTCGATCGCGATGCTGATGGTGTCGCCCGGCTGAAGGAAGACCGGGGGCTTGCGCGCGAAGCCGACGCCGTGCGGCGTGCCAGTGAGGATCACCGTGCCGGGGAGGAGGGTCTTGCTGGCGCTGAGGAACTCGATGAGCGTCGGCACGTCGAAGACCATGTCGTTGGTGTTCCAATCCTGGAGCGCGGTGCCGTTGAGGATGGTCTTTATGCCGAGGTCGTTCGGATTGGGAATTTCGTCGCGCGTCACCAGCACGGGCCCGAGCGGGCAGAAGGTGTCGAAGCTCTTGCCCTGGCAGAACTGGCCGCCGCCCCAGCGCTGCTGCCAGTCGCGGGCCGACACGTCGTTCGCGCAGGTGTAACCCAGCACGTAGTTGAGCGCCTCGGCGCGGCTGACGTTTTTGCAGCGCCGGCCGATCACGACCGCGAGCTCGCACTCATAGTCGACCTCGGTGCTGCGGAGCTTCTGGGGAATTTCGATCGGGTCGCCCGGATGCTGCACCGTGTTCAGGCTCTTCATGAAGAGCATGGGCCGCTCCGGCACGCCCTTGCCGCCTTCCTCGGCGTGCTTCCGGTAATTGAGGCCGATCGCGAGGATGCCCGTCGGCTGCAGCGGAGCGAGGAGCTTGCCGGGTTGGACCGTGCGGTCGGTGACCCGGAACTCGCCGAGGATGTCACCCGCGATCTCCCGGGCGGAGCCGTCGGGCTGGAGCGCGGCGTGGGCGGGGCCCGATGGAGAGAGATGCCGGATGATTTTCATGGGAAAGCTGGGACCGCAGGAGGGCCGCCAGCCCCGCTTTATCGAGACGCTTCTCCGCGATGGCAATCATCGCGTCGTGGAGCCGGGAATTGGTCACGGCCGAAGTCGCGACCCCGTTCAATTCGAGAAAGACCAGCGCCGTGCTGATGGCGGTGCGCTTGTTGCCGTCCAAGAAGGGCTGGTTTTCGGCAAGATGGTAGGCGTAACCGGCCGCCAGGTCGAACAGGTCCCCTTGGCCATAGTGAAACGCGCGCCTCGGCAGGGCGATGGCCGACTCTAGACCATGCTCGTTCCGGACTCTGTCCTGCCCTCCATGCAGCTCGAGGGAGAGCCGGTGGATCGCATTGACCTGTTCACGCGTGACGAAGCGAGGCTCCCTCATTGCGCGAGCTTGCGCAGGAGGCCCTTGCGTTCGCCGAAGACCTTGTCGACCGCCTGCCGGAATGCCGGATCGTCAGCGCCGGACGCAGTGACCACTGCGGAGACGCGAGCTTTGCTTGATGGTTTCGCCGCGTGATAGAGACCGGCTGGTTCTTCCACCTTCATCTCGCGCTTACGCTTCATGGCTCCACCGTGCTCTGCGGGATGCCTCTGTCAATGAGCGCAAGACTCACACCGCGCGGGCCCCGGTCACGACGGACAGCCGGTGCGCGGCGATCCATCGGTTCGAGGGAGGTGTCAATCGGACCTCGCCAGACCTTCCACCCAGGCACCCGGCGGCCGGCCGAACCGGGCGCGGAAGAGCCGGTAGAAATGGGAGAGATCGCCGTAGCCGCTGGAGAACGCCGCGCCGAGCACCGAGTGACGGCCTGCGCGCAGCAACTGGGCCGCGTGGGCGAGCCGCCGCTCGGTAAGTTCCTCGAGAAACGTGCGGCCCGTGACGGCCCGGAAGAGCTGGCTGAAGTGCCGCCGCGACATGCCGGCGCGGGCGCAGGCGCGCTCGAGGCTCCAGGACTCGTAGAAGGTCTCGGCTAAGTCGCGCGCCACCGCTTCCACGCGCCGCCGCGCCTGGTCGGTCGTCACACTGTCCGGCAGGCGCGCAAGCGAGACCAGGATGTTGGCCGCCGCCGCGCCCAGCGTCGCGTCACGGCCCACGAGTTCACCCGACTGCTCGACCAGCCCGGCCCGCCACAGTCCGCCGAAGCGCTGCCCCCAGGCGGGGCCGGGACGAAAGCAGGCGGACGGCCCGGCTGACAGCCGGCTCCAGGCGGCGGCCAGGCCGGGCTCGCGCCGGAGGAAGGCGCGCGAGAAACAGAGCAGTAGCAGGGTGGGTGGGGCGGCGTCGGTGAGCTGGTGCCGGGTGCCCGCCGGCACGCACAGCACCGAGCCGGCCGGTGCCTGGACCGGCGCCCGTCCGCCCGGCTCAGTGTAGGTGACCCGGCCGTGCAGGACGTAGATCAGCTTGTGGAATACGTCCGCGCGCGCGGCCATGCGGAAACCCGGGCCGTGCATGCTCTCGGCGAAGGCGACGCCGTGGGCCGGGACGGTGACGGGAATGGGACGGAAAACCGCCATGGGAGTGAACAGAGTGCCCGATCTGCCAATCGAGCCAAGCCCAATGCGCCAAGACGGAAGCGGGGAATTCCTGCTAGCCTGGTGCTCCCTATCTGCCACCGGGAGATTATCGCCCAACGCCAAACCCTGCCCCTGCTTAACATGCCCGAAGCCGCGGGCCCTCCGGCCTGCTGACTCCGGCCTCCCGCCCCCCAACCCGCATGCGCTCCCCCCATCCCGTCGCCACCCGCGCAGAAGTTGAATCAGTACTCCGCTGCGGCGCGCCGCGCGCCGTGCCGCTCTTCCTGCCGGCGATCTATGAGCACAAGGCCTGGTTCATCGGCAGCACGCCGTCGGCGATCTCCCGCGATGCGAACCTGCTGACCCGCGCCATCCTGGCGGAGTTCGAGGCGATCGGTCCCGACGCGCTGACGGTCGGGGTCGACGTTTACAACGTCGAGGCCGAGGCGGTCGGCTGCACGGTGACATTCTACGAGGGCAGCGACTCCAGCATCCCGGGCATCAAGCCCGGCAACCACCGGTTCGTGGTGGGCGACGACCTGTCGGCCGCGCCACTGCCGAATCCGCTCAAGGACGGCCGCATGCCCGTGAACATCGAGGCGGCCCGGCGCGTGCGGCGGGAGGTGGGCTCCGATTACTGGCTGCGCGGGGCGGTTTCCGGACCGTTCTCGCTGGCGATCGGGCTGGTCGGCTCGGAGGCGCTGTTCATGGCCTGCGTGGACGAGCCGGAGTGGGTCGCGCAGCTGCTCGACTATGCCGGCCGGATCATCCGCGAGTACGCCAAGGCCTACCGCGATGCCGGCGCCGAGCTCGTCGTGTTCGACTCGCAGGCCTCGCCCGACCTGATCTCCCCGCGCATGTACGAGGAAATGGTCCTCCCGATCACCCGGGACTTCGCCGAGTGGGCGGCGCGGCAGGGCATCCGGGACGTGCCGCTGATCGTCGGCGGCAACACGACGCCGATCGCCGGGCTGCTGACCCGCACGGGCTGCAACAATCTCCTGTGTGACTTCACGGCGGACTTCGACACGTGGGCGGCGGCGAGTCGCGCCGCCGGACGCTCGCTGCGGCGCAACGTGCCGCCGCGAATGCTCCAGCAGGCGACGCCCGACACGGTTTACGCCGCCGCCGCGCGCGAGCTGGCCCGCGGGCGGGACCTGCCCGGTTTCATCATGGGCACCGCCGTCGCCCCGTTCGGCACGCCAACGGAAAACCTCCTCGCGGTGAAGCGCGCCTGCCTGGACGCGCGGCCCGTGACCGCCTGACGCCCATGCCCACCTTGCAGGAACGTCTCACGCAGGGCGCCGACTTTCTCTTCGGCGTGGAGCTCGTCTCGACGCGCGGCACGATCCGCGAGCCGCGGGCGGCCAAGACCGTGGCCTTCGCCCACGAACTCGGCGGTTGCGCCGGCATCGACTGGGTTTCCGTCACCGACAATGCCGGCGGCAACCCGATGCTGGCGGCGCCCGCGCTGGGCGGCCTGCTGCGGGCGGCCGGACGCGAGGTCGTGATTCATCTTTCGGGCAAGGATTTCAACCGTCACGGCATCGAGAGCGAGGCGTGGCGGCTGGCCAGCGAGGGCTTCCGAAACCTGCTCGTGCTTTCCGGCGACTATCCGGGCAAGGGCATCGCGGGCGGGGGCAAGCCGGTCTTCGACGTGGATTCCGTGGGCATCCTGGACCTGCTCGGGCGCATGAACGCCGGGCTCGACGTCACGCGGCCTGGTGGTTCGCCGGCGCGGCTGGCGCCGGCGGAGTTCTTCCCCGGGGCGGTGGTCACGAATTTCAAGCTGCACGAGAACGAGGTGATCCCGCAGCTCCTGAAGATGGAGCGGAAGCTCGCCGCGGGTGCGCGCTTCCTGATCAACCAGATCGGCTACGACTCCCGGAAGTGCTCGGAGCTGATCGCCTGGCTGCGCCGCCGCGGCCACGGCAGCGTGCCGCTGATCGGCAACGTCTACGTGCTCAATCCCGGTGTGGCGCGCCTCTTCCACGCGCGGCGGATCCCGGGCATCATGATCTCCGACGAGCTGGCCGCGCTCTGCGAGCGCCAGGCGTCGTCGCCGGACCGCGGTCGCGAGTTTTTCCTCGAGCTGGCCGCGCGGCAGGTCGCGATCTTCCGCGGGCTCGGCTATCGCGGCGCGTACCTCGGCGGCGTCCACCGCGTGGCGGACATCGAGCGGATCCAAGCCCTCGCGCGGAGCTACGGCCCGAATGACTGGCGCGAGTTCGCCAAGGGAATTCGGTTCTCGCGGCCCGGCGAGTTCTTCGCGTTCGCGGAGGATCCGGCGACCGGCCTCGCCGACGAGGCGCGGCTGCACCCGGCCTATGAGATGAATCAAGCGACGCGGCCGAGGACGCCCAACGTCACGTACACCTACCGGTTCTCGAAGTTCGTCCACGGCCTGATGTTCACGCCGGACCGCGGCCTCTGGCCGCTCGGGGAGCGGCTCTGCCGCGGGGCGAAGGACCCGGCGCAGGGGCCCGCGCTGCTGCGCGTCGCGGAACGACTCGGCAAGTCGGTGATGTTTGACTGCCAGGACTGCGGCGACTGCTCGCTGCCGGAAACGGCGTTCCTGTGTCCCGAGTCCGCCTGCGCCAAGAACCAGCGCAACGGCCCGTGCGGCGGCACGCGCGACGGCCGGTGCGAGGTCGAGGATTTCGAGTGCATCTGGTCCCGCGCCTACGACCGGCTCCGTCATGAGGGCCGCGCCCTCGACCTGCTCGCCCACACTCCTGTCATCCAGGACCAGGCCCTGCGCGGCTCGTCCAGCTGGGCCAACACCTGGCTCGGCCGCGACCACCTCTCCCGCGCGCCGCAGCCGCCAGTTTCACCGCATTGAATTTCAACCCAACCATGACCAAATCCAAACCCACCAGCCTCGAAGCCAAGCTCCAGCAGTACCCCAGCCCCGTCGCCATGCTGCGCGACGCCCCGGTTGGCGGCTATCAGTTCCCGTTCGCGCCCGAGTTCACGAACTGGCGCGATGAGCAGGAGTCGTGGCAGAACAGCGTCGTCCTCTTCGACCAGTCGTACCACATGAAGGACGTCTACTTCGAGGGGCCGGACGTGCTGCGCCTGCTGTCCGACGTGGCCGTCAACACGATGAAGAACTTCGGCCCCAACCGGGCGAAGCAGATCGTCACCTGCAATCCCGACGGCTACGTGATCGGCGACGCGATCCTCTTTGGCCACGGCGAGCGCAAGGTCAGCATCGTCGGCCGTCCGTCCGTGCCGAACTGGGTGGAGTACCAGGCCCGGCTCGGCCGCTACGACGTCCAGGTGACGCGTGACGAGCGGACGGTCGCCAACCAGGGCCGCCGCCTCATCTACCGCTACCAGATCCAGGGACCGAACGCGCTGGACCTCCTCCGGAGCGTCCACGAGGGCGTGTTCCCGGAGATTCCTTTCTTCCAGCTCGGCGACCTGAAGATCGCCGGTCGCCGCGTGCGCGCGCTCAACCACAATATGTCGCGCATGGGCGGGCTGGAGTTGCATGGCCCGGTGGACGACGGTGCGGCGGTGCTGGCTGCAATCCTAGAGGCCGGCCCGCGGTTCGGACTGCGACAGGGCGGCAGCCGCGCGTACTCCACGGTCTCGCCGGAGAGCGGTTGGATTCCGTCGCCCATGCCCGCGATCTACGCCGGCGAGGCGATGAAGCCCTACCGCGAGCATCTGCCCGCTGACGGCTTTGAGGCCAACGCCTCGCTGGGCGGCAGCTTCGACTCGCCGCGGATCGAGGACTACTACCAGACGCCGTGGGATCTCGGCTACGGTCGCCACGTGAAGTTCGACCACGAGTTCATCGGCCGCGCGGCGCTGGAAAAGCTCGCCGACCAGCCCCATCGCCGCAAGGTGTGGCTGCGCTGGAACGAGGAGGACGTGCTGCGCATCTACGCCAGCCAGCTCCGGCCCGGCACCCGCTTCAAGTACATGGAGATGCCCAACGCCTATTACTCGATCCTCCCGTTCGACACGGTCCGGGCGGGCGGGCGCCAGGTCGGCCTGTCAACGTACACGGTCTACACGGCCAACGTGCGCGGGTGGTTCTCGCTGGCGATGCTCGACGAGAACGTCGCCGACGGCTCCGAGGTGTCGCTCGTCTGGGGCGAGGCCAACGGCGGTTCGCTCAAGCCCAGCGTCGAGCGCCACGCCCAGACGGAAGTCCGGGCGACGGTGTCGTACCAGCGACTCAACGGCGGCGCCTGAACCGCGCCGACGACCCCGTCCCCTGATCTTCACCGCGTCCAACGCCCATCCCGTCGTCCGCGAGGCCGAGTTCAAGCGCCTGCTTCAGGTGCCGCCGGACTATGTCTTCGCGGACGAGATGGCCGAGCACGCCGCCTGGGCCCGCGAATGGTACGCGGCGCACGGGCGACCGTGGCTCTGTGCCGGCACGGTGGCGGAGTTCACGGTGGCGGACCCGGTCGTTCAACTCGGTGGCCGGTCGCTGACCAGCCGGGAGCTCGCGCGCCGCTTCCACGCCGCCCATGGCGCGGTGGTGGTGGCGGCGAGCGCCGGTCCGGAGGCGGAGGCCGAGGCGGCGCGCTGCTGGGCGAACGACAGCGAGGACCGGTATTTCTTCATGGAGGCGTACGCCGCGGCCGTGGTCGAGGCGCTGATCGCGGAGGCGCGCAGCCGGCTGTGCGCGTGGACCGCGGAGCGCGGCGAGGTGCTGCTGCCGCACTACAGCCCCGGCTATCCCGGCTGGAGCGTCGCGGACCAGGCCAGTGTCTTCGCGCTGCTCACGGCCAAGGGCGCGATGCCCGGCCCGCTCGAAGTCATGGCGTCGGGCATGCTCCAACCCAAGAAGTCCCAGCTCGCGGTGTTCGCCGTGGCCCCGGCCGGCACGCCCGGCGCGGCGACCGCGGACCTGGTGCCGTGCCGGTACTGCGCGCTCGCGCGCTGCACGCTCCGCCGGGAGCCGTTCCAGGGTTGAGGTAACGGCGCGGGCCGAAATTCGCCACAAAGCTCACGAAGACCGACTCTCGGATCGGTCTTCGCGCTCTTCGCGGCCTTGGCGGTTAATCGAACGGCCTTACGACCCTCAGCTGTACGCTTCCATGCCGACGCAGGAGCAGACGAGGTTCCGGTCGCCGTAGACGTTGTCGACGCGGCCGACGGCGGGCCAGAACTTGCTGGTGCGCGTGTGGCGGTCGGGGAACGCGGCGGTCTCGCGGGAGTAGGGATGGGTCCAGCTCGACGCGCACACGACCGCGGCGGTGTGGGGCGCGTGCTTGAGTGGGTTGTCCGCCTTGTCGGACTGGCCGCTGGCCACCGCGGACATTTCGCCGTGGATCGCGACGAGCGTGTCGCAGAAACGGTCGAGCTCGGCCTTCGACTCGCTCTCGGTCGGCTCGATCATGAGCGTGCCGGGCACCGGGAACGACATGGTCGGCGCATGGTAGCCGTAATCCATGAGGCGCTTGGCGACGTCCTCGACCTCGAGGCCGTGCTTCTTCCACGGGCGGAACTCCAGGATGCACTCGTGCGCGACGAGACCGTTCGCGCCCTTGTAGAGGACGGGGAAGCACGACTCGAGGCGGCGGGCGACGTAGTTGGCGTTGAGGATGGCGACCTTGGTCGCCTCGGTCAGGCCCTCGGCGCCCATCATGCGGATGTACATCCACGAGATGACGAGGATCGACGCGCTGCCCCAGGGAGCAGCGCTGACGGCGCCGGCGGCCAGCTTCGTTCCGTTCGTGGTACTGAGGGACGTGATCGCGTGGCCCGGCAGGAACGGCGCGAGATGGGCCGCGACGCCGATCGGGCCCATGCCGGGCCCGCCGCCGCCATGCGGGATGCAGAAGGTCTTGTGGAGGTTGAGATGGCAGACGTCGGCGCCGATGAAGCCGGGGGAGGTGAGTCCGACCTGGGCGTTCATGTTGGCGCCGTCCATGTAGACCTGGCCGCCGTGGGCGTGGATGACTTGGCAGATGTCGCGGATGCTGCTCTCGAACACGCCGTGGGTGGACGGGTAGGTGACCATCAGCGCGGCGAGGTCGGCGGCGTGGGTCGTGGCCTTCGCGGTGAGGTCGGCGACGTCGATGTTGCCGTTGGCGTCGCACGCGACCGGGACCACCTTGAAGCCGCACATCGCGGCGCTGGCGGGATTGGTGCCGTGGGCGGAGGTGGGGATGAGGCAGACATTGCGGCGGCCCTCGCCGCGGGACTCGTGGTAGCCGCGGATCGCGAGCAGGCCGGCATACTCGCCCTGCGAGCCGGCGTTGGGCTGGAGGGACATGGCGGCGAAGCCGGTGATCTCGCACAGCCACGTCTCGAGGTCGCGGAACAGCTTCGCGTAGCCGCGGGCCTGCTCGGCGGGGGCAAACGGGTGCAGGCGGCCGAACTCGGCCCACGTGACGGGCAGCATTTGGCTCGTGGCGTTGAGCTTCATCGTGCACGAGCCCAGCGAGATCATCGAGTGACAGAGCGAGAGGTCCTTCGCCTCGAGCCGCCGGATGTAGCGCAGCATCTCGTGCTCCGTGTGGTAGCGGTTGAACACCGCGGCGGTGAGGTACGCGGAGGTGCGGGCGTGCGGCGCGGTGAAGTCGGCCGCGACGCCGTCGGGCGACGGCGCGCCGGCCTCGCCGAAGCAGCCGAGGAGAGTGAGGACGTCCTCGAGCGTGGTCGTCTCGTCGAGCGAGATGCCCACGGAGTAGGCGTCGCGCCGGCGGAGGTTGAACCGCTTCGCGGCGGCGGCGGCGTGCACGCGCTCGGCCGCGACGTTGGTCACGGTGAGCGTGTCGAACACCGGCTCGGCATTGACCTTGGCCCCGAGGCTGGTGAGGCCGCGGGCGAGGAGGCCGGTGAGGAACTTCACGCGCCGGGCGATCTCGCGCAGGCCGGACGGGCCGTGATACACGGCGTACATCGAGGCCAACACGGCGAGCAGCACCTGCGCGGTGCAGATGTTGGACGTGGCCTTGTCGCGGCGGATGTGCTGCTCGCGGGTGCCGAGGGCGAGACGCAGCGCCGGGTGACCCTGCGCGTCCTTGGACACGCCGACGAGGCGGCCGGGCATCTGGCGCTTGAAGGCGTCCTTGGTGGCCAGATAGCCGGCGTGCGGTCCGCCGAAGCCCATGGGCACGCCGAAGCGCTGGGCGGAGCCGACGGCGACATCGGCGCCGAACTCGCCCGGGGCGCGTAGCAACGTCAGCGCCAGGAGGTCCGCGGCGACGATCGTGAACGCGCCGGCGGCGTGGGCGGCGGCGAAGAACGCGGCGTAGTCATGGACGCTGCCGTTCGTGTCGGGGTACTGCACCAGCACGCCAAAGCACGACGCGTCGGGAGTGAAGCTCCGCCAGTCGCCGACGACGACGCTGATCCCGATCGGCTTGGCGCGGGTGCGGACGATGTCGATCGTCTGGGGATGGCAGGCGGCATCGACGAAGAAATTCCGGTGTGCCGCGGCGTCGCCCTCCTTTAGCCGGTGGCACATCATCATGGCCTCGGCAGCGGCGGTGCCCTCGTCGAGCATGGAGGCGTTGGCGATCTCCAGCGCGGTCAGGTCGGTGACCAAGGTCTGGAAGTTGAGCAGCGCCTCGAGCCGGCCCTGGGAGATCTCGGCCTGGTAGGGCGTGTAGGCCGTGTACCAGCCGGGGTTCTCGAGGATGTTCCGCTGGATGACGCCCGGGAGGAACGTGTCGTAGTAGCCGAGGCCGATCGCGCTCCGGAAAACCTGGTTCTGGGCGGCAATGCCGCGCAGTTCGGCCAGCGCCGCGCTTTCGCCGGCCGCCGGAGGCAACTTCATGGGCTCCCGCCGGATATGCGGCGGGACCGCCGCGTCAACCAGGGCGTCGAGCGACGGCTGGCCCAGCTGCTGCAGCATCGCGGCCAAGTCGGCCGCGCCGCTGCCCGTGTGTCGCCGGGGAAAGGTGTCGAGGGGGGAGACTAGTTCACGAGACGTTAGCATGCGTTCGACGGTAGGGCCGAGGTAGGGTCGCGCAACCGCGTTCTGGGTGGACCTCGGCAATTAAGGGTTTGTTTATCCGACTAAAGCGCGGCTGTTTCTTGGCGCCGGTTCTGGCCTTCCCCGCATGTCGTCCTCCGCCCGCATCCCAGACTTTTCGACCCGGCAGGCCCGCGCCGACTATGTCGACCGGCGGCTGGCGGAACTCTATCCGGAAACCCCCGTGCCGCTGGATCATCGGGATCCCTACACGCTGCTGGTGGCGGTCCTGCTCTCGGCGCAATGCACCGACAAGCGGGTCAACCTGGTCACACCGCAGCTCTGGGCGCGGGCGGACACGCCGCAGAAGATGCTGCGGATGCCGGTGGCCGAGATCCAGGCGATCATCCGGCCCTGCGGGCTGTCGCCGCAGAAGGCGAAGGCGATCGCGGGACTCTCGCGGATCCTCGTGGAGCGCCACGGCGGCGAAGTGCCGCGGACCTTCGACGAACTCGAGGCACTGCCAGGGGTGGGGCACAAGACCGCGAGCGTGGTGATGGCCCAGGCGTTCGGGGTGCCGGCCTTCCCGGTCGACACTCACATCCACCGGCTCGCCCAGCGGTGGAAGCTGACCAGCGGGCGCAACGTCGCGCAGACCGAGGCGGACCTGAAGAAACTCTTCCCGCGCGAGCACTGGAACCGGCTGCACCTGCGGATCATCTTCTACGGCCGCGAGCACTGCACCGCCCACGCCTGCGACGGCACGACCTGCGAGATCTGCCGCACGCTCTTTCCCCGGCGCAAGCGCGCCGTCCGGACCAAAGTCGCCTGACGACGATCGGCCGCGCAATGCGGCTAGGTTTTGCCACCAAGGGCACGAAGCGCACGAAGGCCTGACAGCCTGAGCTTCGCGTCCCTAGCGGCCTTGGCGGTTAACCGGATTGAAAATCAAACTTGGTTCACCGCGATGCACGCTAGGGACGCGACTACCAGGGCTTGGGCTTCGTGTCCTTCGTGCCCTTGGTGGCAAGACCATCGCCGCCTGTCGTCAGGCGCCTTTGCGGGCGGCGAGGCGGAGTTTCACGTCGGCCATGAACTGCTGGTCGATGGGATACCGGCGGGCGATCGGGATCACGAGGCCGGTGAACAGCGCGCCGAGACCGAAGGTCATCAGCACGAGCCAGCGGATCGCGGCGGGGGACTGCTGGTCGCTGCCGTTCACGAAGCCGACCCAGTCGAGGCACGCGCTGGCGACGAAGACCGAGATCGAGAGCACCAGCTTCGACACGAAGGAGTAGATCGCGGCGTAGCCGCCGTCCTTGCGCACGCCCGAGGAGAGCTCGTTCACCTCGGCGACGTCGGCGATCATGGAGATCGCGAGCGACATGAACAGGCCGCAGCCGAACCAGTTGAACATGTCGCAGCCGCCGAAGACGATGACGGCGATCGGCACCGTGAACCCGCCCACGTGCCAGACCGTGGTGGGCTGGAGGAAGTTGCCGAGGAAGACGACGGCCGCCGTGGTGTCGGCCACCGCGGAGATCCCCGCGCCGATGCAGACCGCGTTCTTCTTGTCGACGCGCTTCTCCAGCCAGACGCCGAGGAGGCCGCCGAGGCCGAAGAGCACCATGCCGCCGCCGTGGATGATCGTCTTCTGGAGCGACGTGAGGTGCATGAAGTACACGTAGAGGTACATCTGCAGCGTCGCGACGAAGACGCCGCCGGTGGTGCCGATGCACATGAACGTGGTGATGCGGAGCAGGAAGCGGTCGGTGATGATCTCGCGGAAGTCGCGGTAATACGCGGCGAGCGAGTTGCCCGTGCCGGTGCGCACCCCGCGCGTGTCGAACATGTGCTGGCGCGTGGCCAGGACCACGACGAAGGTGAAGACGATCGTGGCGAAGGTGAACGCCGTGGCCATGTGCAGGTAGTTCGACACCACGCTGGTGGCCTCCGGCCCGCCGGGCTTGTCGGGGAAGAACAGCGTCCAGCCGAGCGCCGGGCCGCAGATGTTGATCAGCATGTTGAACGCCGACCGCGAGCCCTGGATGAGCGTGCGCTGGTGGTAGTCGTTGCTGATCTCGTAGCCGAGGGCGACGTAGGGCACGGCGAACACGGCGTACGCGGTGCGCACCACCATGTTCATCACGAGCACGTACACGAAGAGCCGGGTGCCGTGGCTGGCGAAGCTCGGCACCGCCCACAGGAAATAGAACGACACCGCCATGAGCACGCCGCCGACGAAGATGTACGGGTGGCGCCGGCCCCAGCGCGAGTGGGTGTTGTCGCTGAGGTGGCCGATCGCGGGATCGACCAGCGCGTCCCACAGGCTCGCGACCGCAAAGGCGATGCCGGCCTGCGCGAACGGCAGCCCGAGGGCCTGCGTGTAGTACAGCATCGCGAACGCCGCGACGCCGTTCATCGCCAAGGAGGTCGCGCCTTCGCCGGAGGCGTAACCCACAATTTCCCCGCCGCGAACCCTGGACCGGTCAGGCGCGAGTTGCATGGGTTTCGAGTGCAGCGACTTCCGGCGCGCCCGGCAATGGGGAAATCCGGCCCCCGCCGCCGTGGGCGGAGGCGGACGATCACAGTCGTTTCTTGGCGAACGCCCGTCCGGAAGATGACTTCAGGTAGGACTCAAAACTCGCTGCTCTATCGCGGTCTCGGAAGGCAACTGCCGTCTTGATTCTCCAAGGACGCAGCTTGGCGGTGTGCGGTACACCGCCGGCATTGTGCTTCTGCAGTCTCGCCGCGAGATCGTCAGTAAGTCCGGTGTAGTAACTGCCGCCATGTATCGTCTCCAAGATATAGACGTAGGAGAAATCCTTCATACCCTAGGGCGCGCCTTTTAGAGTGGGCACATGGCTGCCGAGGCCCGGCTGCGCTGCGCTACGCCGCGGCAGTTTTCGCCATCTGTTTCACCTTTTGCGGTCAATCCCCGACAGTGCTGAGGGGGCTTGCCGAGAGGTAGCCGCTTCGAGGGTTTTGGGCCCGCCTTCGCCCGCTGGACGCGGGCTCCGGCGCGGCAGTCTCCTGGCCGCTGTCGCGGCGGCGGAGACTGGTGGACGCTACTGGACTCGAACCAGTGACCCCTAGTGTGTGATACTAGTGCTCTAACCAACTGAGCTAAGCGTCCGGTCAGGGGGCGAGAACGTGAACGCGCCAGGCGGATGAATCAACCCCTTTTCTGGGGCGGATGGGGAGTCCCGCAAATCTCACCGCAGCCACTGGCCGGCTGCGGCCGCGGCGAGCACCACCAGCCAGGATGGGGCCCTCGCAAACATCAGGAGGACAAACGCCGCGGCGGCGACCAGGGCGTCGCGCGGGTTGGTGATGCCCTCCGTCCAAAGCGGTCGATAGAGCGCCGCGAGCAGCACGCCGACGACCGCGGCGTTGGCGCCCCGTAGCGCGGCCTGCGCCGCCGGCTGGGCCCGGAGCAGGCTCCAGAACGGCAGAGCCCCGCCGATCAGCAGCCACGCCGGCAGGAAAACCGCGAGCAGTCCCAGCAGTCCGCCCGCCCACGCCCACGGACCGGGCAGGATCACGGCTCCAAGGTAGGCGGCGAAGGTGAAAAGCGGGCCCGGCACGGCCTGCGCCAACCCGTAGCCGGCGAGGAAGCGGTCGTCGCTGATCCAGCCCGGCGGCACAACCTCCGCCCTCAGCAACGGGAGGACGACATGGCCACCGCCGAACACCAGCGAGCCGGCGCGGTAGAAGCTGTCGCACATCCTCACCGGAAGCAGGTTGGTCGTCGCCGCGAGCGCGGGCAGGGCCACCAGCAGCACCGCGAAGATCGCGAGCGTCAGCACGGCCCACCGGTGACCGCGGGTCAGGCCGGTCGGGCCGGAAGCCGGGGCCAGGATCGATTTTCGATACCAGAGCGCGCCCGCCGCCGCGCCGACCGCGATGATTGCGAGCTGGACCAGTCCCCCGGGCCACATGACCAGCGCGGCTGCGGCGAGAACCATCATTACGATCCGGGGCGCGTCCGGGCAGAGTTTCCGCGCCATCACCCAGACCGCCTGCGCCACGACCGCGACGGCCGCCAGCTTCAGGCCGTGTAGCCAGCCGGCCGAACCGACGCCGGCAAGGGCCGTCACCCCGTAGCCGAAGGCGATCATCAGCGCGGCCGACGGCAGGGTGAAACACAGCGACGCGGTCAGGGCGCCCGCGAGTCCTGCGCGTTTTTGGCCAAGGGCGAAGACGAGCTGACTGCTGGCGGGGCCGGGAAGGAACTGGCAGAGCGCCACGAGGTCGGCGTATTCGGCCTCGTCCAGCCATTGCCGCCGGCGGACGATCTCCTCGTGCAGGTAGCCGAGATGCGCCACCGGGCCGCCGAACGACGTCAATCCCAGCCGGAGAAAGATCCGGGCGACTTCGGCGAGGGAGGAACGCGGGTTTGACATGGTAAACGTGATCCCGCTCGGCGCGGGGGTTGCCCTAGGCACTGACTGCGGCGCTAGAACGCATGCGACTTTCCCGCCTCCACGCGGAGCGCCGGTCGTCCCGGGAGCTCGAGCGTGGCCGTCACGCCGGCCGGCAGGTTCACTTCGCCATGGTGGTCGTCACCCACCCCCACATGCACCGGTCCGTGCGGTGTGGCCACCTCGCCCTCGGCCCACGCGAGGTCGCCGAGGTTGGGCCGAATCGTGACTTCGCGGTAGCCAGGCGCGGTCGGAATCACACCGAGAATCTGGGCGGAGCAATGGTACGCGGGCCCGGCGGACCAGCCGTGGCAATGACTTCGTCCCGCGGGAACGATGTGGTCGATCCCCGGTTCACGGCGATCCACCAGCTCCCACGTGGTGGTGGCGCCGCTGCGCAGCATCTGCCCGTAGTACGAACGCAGCTCGGCCAGGGCCTCGCGGGTGAGGCCGGCGTCGAACCAGGCCTGCAGCAGATAAAATTCCATGAAGCCGGCCATGGGTCGGCGCACGGTTGGGTCGGCCTGCAGCAGCGGGTAAATGGACCGGAGTTCGGCCGCACCAAGGGCGTTGGCGTGGTAAGCCGCTGCGTGCGCGTGCCAGCTGCGGGTGGAATTCGCGGCGTCGTGGTCGCGGCAGG
>DAOQKI010000063.1:0-20362 GCA_035334485.1 Opitutaceae bacterium | reverse complement strand
GCCGCCCGCCTCTGGGAATTGACCCACGCCGCGCCGCCTCCGGGTGCGTTCGACGACGAGGCCTGGCAGCGCCTGTGGAACGAGGCCGACCGCTCCCTCTACCGCGCCGACACGGACCTGCCGTCCGACTGGCTCGCCCGGGCCGAGGCCGCGCTCGACGCGAGACGCGTGCCGGGCTTCTCGCCCTTCTCGGCGCTCCGTCCGCGCAACCTGTTCCCCATTTTCGCCCTCGTCGCCGTCGCGCTGGTGCTGCCGCACCTCCGAGCCGATGACCCGGCGGCCGCCTACCGCCGGGGCGACTTCGCCGCCGCGGAGAAAGCCTGGGCGGCCGAGGTCGCCAAGGAACCGACCAATGCTGCAGCGCGCTACAATCTCTCGCTCGCGTTGGCGCAGCAGGACCGCTGGGACCTTGCGCTGGCTCACGCCACCGCCGCGATGGTGCAAGATCCAGCGAACGACCACATCCGGTGGCAGTTCGCGCTTGCCGGCGAAAAGGCCGGATTCCTGCCGGCACCGCTGGCGAGCTTCCCGCGTCCAGGACCGCTGCAATCGCTCGCGCAACTCGCCTCACCCGGCGGCTGGCAGCGCTGGCTGGTCGTCGCCGCGTGGTCGGTCGGCGCGGCCTTCGCGCTGCTCCTCCTGGTCGCGTACGGCCGCCTACCCGGACTCGGCGCCGTGGTGGCGCTGCTCCTGTTCGTTGCCGGCTTCCTCGTGACCGCCGCCGCGCTGCTCAGCCTGCACACCTACGGCCCCACGGCCGACCAGCGTGCCGTGATGGTCTGGCGCGGCAGCGTCCTGCGCTCAATCCCGACGGAGGCCGACACGACCCAGAAGACCACGACGCTCGCCGCCGGCAGCGTCGCGATCGTCGACCGAACCTTCCTCGGCTGGCAGCGCCTCTCCTTCGAGAACGGCCAGACCGGCTGGGTCCACTCCGACG
The DNA here is from genome assembly GCA_035334485.1 of Opitutaceae bacterium. GTDB lineage: Bacteria > Verrucomicrobiota > Verrucomicrobiia > Opitutales > Opitutaceae > Opi-474. The sequence goes on along the minus strand of DAOQKI010000063.1, from coordinate 19,422 downwards.
ACACGCTGGCGCTTTGGCGGTAGATCGGAATTCGGAGTTCGCAGATCGGAGTTCGGAGATCGAGAACCAGAATATTGCCGGATGGAAGCTCGCGAGAAGCGGTAACAGTATTGCTTGCCCTGTCAGCGACCGCGTCCGCCTGCCTGTCATCCTGAGCGGAGCGAAGGATCCAGTTAGGCGTGGCCCTGCTTTCGACTGCGTCCAACTGGATCCTTCGCTCCGCTCAGGATGACAGTACTCTGAGCCGGCGATCGTCCGCTTCTGAATTGAACGCCGCCAAGGCGGAATCGCCCCTTCGCCACGAAGCCGCTGGCTCCAGAATCCGGAATCCGCAATCCGGACTCCGGAATCTCCTCAGGTTCCCAGCGTCTTCCGCACCATTCGCGCCATGGATTCCTCGGAGTTGAGCGTCGTGACTCGCGCGATTTCCACCCACGCGAGGTCCTTCGACTCGTCGCTCACGACGAGGAGCTCGGCCGGGTCGGCCTCGAACATGAAGCGCAGGTCGTAGTGCCAGTGCTCGGGCTCGGCCTTGCGGGCCGGAATGCGGTGACGGTCCAAGTCGAAAATCGCGGTCGACACCACCCGCAGGTTCCGCAGGCCGCTCTCCTCCTCCGCCTCGCGGCGCGCCGACGCCAGCAGGTCGGGATTGCCGTCGGCGTGGCCGCCCAGCTGGAGCCACTTGTCCAGCTTCTGGTGGTGCGTGAGCAGCGTGCGCGTGCGCGTCGGGTCGACGATCCAGGCGGAGCCCGTGAGATGACCCAAGAGCTGCGAGCGAAGCAGGCAGTCGGCGTGCGCCTCGACGAAGCGGATCGTGTCCGCCGTCATCGCCGCCTCGTGCGAGTCGAGGGCGCGAGCCGCATGGTCTCGCAGGAGTTTCAGGACTTCAGCTCGGTGCATTAGGAAACACAGGATCTCTTCCCCGACATCTCCCGCGGATCACGCGGCGAAAGGATTGCCGCTTTGCTCATCAGCGGGTTTCAAACCACTTCGACTCCACCTGGCCGGCCGGCGTCCGCTCGATCGCGGCGAACACTTCCGGGACCGTCGCGGCCACGCTGAAGAGGTCCATGTTCGACGGCTTGAAGAACCGCTCGCGCAGCATGCGTTCGAACAGCCGCAGCAGGTCGTCGTAGAACCCGTCCTGGTTCAGGAACACGCAGGGCTTCCGGACGACGTCGAGCTGGCGGAGGGTGAGGATCTCCATGATCTCCTCGAGCGTGCCGAAGCCGCCGGGCAGCGTGACGAAGGCGTCGGCGCGGGTTTCCATCAGGAGCTTCCGCTCGCGCATCGTGACGACGGTCACGAGCTCGTCCGCCTCGTCGTAGGCCAGCTCGCGAACCTTCATGAACTCGGGAATCACGCCGACGACGTGGCCGCCGCTCTCGGTGACCGCGCGGGCGACGGCGCCCATCAGGCCGGTCTTCCCGCCGCCGTACACCAGGCCCCAGCCGTGCGCGACCATCGCGCGGCCCAGCTCGGCGGCCGCGTCGGCGTACTTCGGATCAATCCGATCGCTCGAGGAACAATAGACGCAGAGCAGCTTGGGCATACCACGTTTCAACCGGTAATCCCCGCTGACTCACGCCTATTTTTCCGGTCCCGTCGTGAAACGCCTGAACCACGCACGCGCCAGCCGTCGCCGAGTTTTCTTGTGCCTTTTGCGCCTCCTTGCGGCTAATCTCCGAGTCGGATTCTTCTCGTCACGCCCGTGTCCACTCCTGCCCCCACCTACCGCGGCCGCCTGGCGCCCTCGCCCACCGGCTATCTCCACTTGGGTCATGCCCGGACATTCTGGGTGGCGGCGGAGCGGGCCCGCGCCGCCGGCGGCGCGCTCGTGCTGCGGAACGAGGACCTGGACGCCGTGCGGTTCCGCCTCGATTTCGTGCACGCGATGCTCGAGGACCTGCGCTGGCTGGGGCTCGCCTGGCAGGAAGGTCCGGATGTCGGGGGCCCGTTTGAACCGTACGACCAGAGCCGCCGTCGGGCCGTCTACCGGGCCGCGCTCGAGCAGCTGCACGCGGCCGGGCTGATCTTCCCCTGCACGCATTCGCGGCGCGACGTGCTGGAGGCGATCGGGGCGCCGCATGAGGGCGCCGGGACGGACGACGAACCCGTTTACCCCGCGTCGCTCCGTCCGTCCGCGAGCGCCCCACTGCCGCCGCTCGGCGAGCGCGTGACGGTGAACTGGCGGCTGCGGGTGCCCTTCGGGGAGGAACTCAGCTTCGTCGATGGCCGGTTTGGTCCGCAGCGCGCGGTGGCAGGACGGGATTTCGGCGACTTCCTCGTGTGGCGAAAGGACGACGTGCCCTCGTACCAGCTGGCATGCGCCGTGGACGACGCCGCGATGGGCATCACCGAGGTGGTTCGCGGCGCGGACCTCATCCGGAGCACCTTCCGTCAGCTGCTCGTGTACCGGGCGCTCGGACTGACGCCTCCAGCCTTCTATCATTGTCCCCTGATGACGGATGAGACCGGCCAGCGCCTGGCCAAGCGTCACGACGCCCTGAGCCTGCGCGCGCTGCGGGAGCGGGGCGTGAAGCCTGAGGAGATCCTGGCGAAACTCCGGGCCGAGGGTTGCTAGAATTCACTTGGGGAGAAACGCCAAACCGCCAAACGCCAAATGAATCCGTGGCCGGTGGCCACCGCGGGGTGTGCTGGGCGGGCTTTTTCACCACGAAGAGCACGAAGGTCACGAAGTCCTGATCCGATGGCTTGGCCTTCGTGGTCTTCGCGCCCTTCGTGGTGAACCCAACTCGTCTGTGAACCAAAGACCCCATCCGGCCGCGCGCAGCGCCGGACTCATTTGGCGTTTGGCGGTTTGGCGTTTGGCGTTTCTCCCCACTGTTGCACAACAGCGCTGGACAGCCCATGCTGCCAACGACCGGAACAGACCAACCCTCAACCCTGGAGTCCCATGCCCTACCTCAAGATCCAGACCAACCTCCCGATCGGGAAAAAGTCGCAGCAGACGATCATGCGCAGCGCCGCGGTGCTCGTGGCGCGCGAGCTGGACAAGCCGGCGGAGCTGGTGCTTGTCGCGCTCGACATCGACACGCCGATGCTCTTCGCCGGCACGGACGACCCGGTGGCGTTCCTCGAACTGAAGAGCGTCGGCATCTCGGCCCGCCGGTCCAAGACCCTCAGCCAGGACCTCTGCGAACTCATCAAGGAGCACCTCGGTATCGAGCGCGACCGCGTTTACCTGAAGTTCTTCAGCGGCGCCCGCGGCATGTGGGGCTTCAGCGGCGACGCGCTCTAGGAAATTCCGGATTTCGGAATCGGCTAAAGGTCCGTGTATTTCTCCGACCGGCCCTTCGCCTTCTCGACGGGGTATTTTTTCGCGTTGGCCACCATCTTGGCCTCGATGGCGGCGGCGAGGTCGAGCTGGGTGGCGTTGGCGAACTCCAGGGCGTAGATCACGACATCGGCGAGTTCCTCGGCGATCTTGGTCCGCTTGACCGGATCCTGCGCGATGGCGCGCGAGTCCTCCGACGACGCCCACAGGAAATGCTCCATGAGTTCACCAGCCTCGGCGGCGAGCGCCATGCTGAGATTCTTCGGGGCGTGAAACTGTTCCCAGTCGCGTTCGCGCACGAAGGCCAGCACGCGGGCCTTCAATTCACCGGTCGTCGTCGTCGCGTCGTTCATGGCGCCCACGATGCAGCAGAGTCCGCAGACTGCCGAGCACCTAATTGGTCCGCGAATGGCGCGAATGCTCGCCGTTCAGGCCAGGGCCGGAGCCCGCCCTGCCCGCGGTCATTCTCGTCATCGGGGGTATCAGCGGGAGAGCTGGCTGCGGCATCTCTCGATCGGAAATCGGCAACGGGCGTGAGCGAATCTGTGTCACTCCCGGAAAAGTTCTTGGCATGCGGCCTGCAGTGTGCATGGTGACAGCCCGTTGTCTCAATGACCGCTCTTCATCAGCATCTTCGCGGCTACGCCGGCACTTCGATTACGAAGGCCGTCGTTGCCATTTGCCGCGACCAGATGCGACCGGTCGTCTCCAATTGGGGCAAACAGCAGACCGGCGCGGGCTTCCAGGCCTAAACCTCCGTTTAACGGAACACGTTTAGAACTCCCTGAAGCCCGGCGGCCCCAAGCCCCGAGGTTCCACCTCCTATTTCATTTTTCCCATGCACACGATAATTCACCCCCTCCGTCCGGCCCACCGCCCGAGCAACGCCGAGATCTCGTCCTTCCAGGCCGAGCTCCGCAAGCCGAGCTATGACTGCCGCGAACACCAGGACGCGGTGAAACTCACGGTCTACGTCCCCGGCGTTGATGCCGCCGGCGTGGAGATCGAGGGCCGCGGTCCCGACCTGGTCGTCACCGCGCGCAAGACGCAGTTTGTCCGGGTGAACTGGCAGGCCCTCCATCTGGAAGGCGCCCAGCGAGACTACCAGCTGCGCCTGCGGCTCGGCCACGGCCTCGACTACGCCGCGCTCACGGCGGAGATCCAGCACGGCGTGCTGACCATCTCCATCCCGAAGCGCGCCACGTTCGCCGAGAGCCCGCCCGCCCGCCGCGTCGCGTAAGCCCAGCGTTTTCGCGCCGGAGCCCGGCGACCCGCGCCCGCCATCCGCCCCACGGATCCGGGACGCGGCGCGCGCCGGCTTCGGCGTCAAGCCCGTCCCGTCCGGCCGTTTTCCCTCGTGGAATCCGGCCGATGGGACGCGGTCCGGCCCCGTCCGGCCGCCCGGTCATCAGAAATTTCTCCGCATTTTCCCCGAAACTTTTGGCACTTTGTTCCGTTTTATAGGTCAACAGGCCCCGTTCCCCATGAACCTGCCGAACTCACATTTCCAACCTCCGCCCGCGCGCGAGGTCCCGGCCATGATCCGGATCCTCCGTCGCGAGGACGTGGAATGGAATCGGCCGGTGTTCCGCGCTCCGCCGCTGGTGGTCAAGCTGCCCTCTCCCGAGGAGATCTTCGCCTACCAGCCCAGTCCGGCTCCCGCTTGGAGCCGCTGATTGGTCGGACCCGCTGGTTTCCAGTCACTCCAAGTCGGAGGACTGCGACCGCGAGCGTGACTGCACCCGTCGTTTCTGCGCTCCCTTGCGGCTGAGCGGGATCGCTCGTTGAGCTACGAGGAGGCCTTCTCCTCAACCAGCCAGCGAATGCGCGCACCGCCGCCGGGCTCCTGCGCGAGCACTGGGGCCAGCCACTCCAGCAGCGGGCGGGCCTCCGCCTCGAATTGCCAGGGCGGGTTGAGCACCATCAGGCCGCAGCCCTTCATCTTCAGCGGCGAGGCCGGTCCCGCGACCGCCAGTTCCAGCTCGAGGGTCGGCGGCAGCGCCAGCGCGCGCAGCTCGCCGGCGAACGCGTCGACGCGCGCCCGCTCGGTCAGCGGATACCAGACCGCGATCACCGCCCCGGGCAAACGCCGCAGGGCCTCGCCGACCGCGGACACCACCCGCGCAAACTCGTCCTGCGACTCAAACGGCGGGTCGATCAGCACCAGCGCCCGGCGTTCGAGCGGCGGCAAATGCCCTTTCAGCGCCGCATAACCGTCCGTGGCGAGCACCTGCGTCCGCCGGGCCACTTCAAACTCCCGCGCCAGGGCCGCGTGCTCCTCTGGGTGCAGTTCGCACAACACCAGCCGGTCCTGCGGCCGCGCCCGCAGCCGCGCGATCCACGGGGAACCCGGGTAATGCCGGGGCGTCTCGCCGCTCCCTCCACGCTCCCGGTCAAACGCCCGCACCAGTGTCACGTATTCCGTGACACCGGAAGGAAGGTCGGACCGCGCCCAGAGGCGTCCGAGGCCCTGCGGGTGCTCGGGCTGGCGGGCGAGCGAGTCGCCGCGCGCGGCGGCGGCGAGGTCGTAGGCGCCCCGGCCGGCGTGCGTGTCGAGGAAGAGGAATCCCTTGTCCTTGCGCTGGAGCCCGGCCAGCAGCCGCAGCAGCAGCACGTGCTTCATCACGTCGGCAAAATTCCCGGCGTGATAATGGTGGCGGTAGTTCATCGCTCGCGCGGCGCGATCGGGTGAGAGCCGGACCGTTGAAAGTTGAACGGTGAGAGTTGAGGGAGCCAGGCGGCTTTCAACGGACCACCTTCAACGTTCAACCGAGCGGCCGCCGCTCACGCCGGCACCGGCACCTTGATCACGGTCTTCCGCACGAGCGTGGCCTCGGAGTTGATCCGCAGGCCCGGCATGTGACCGTCGGCCGGGAAGAAAATCGCCGCCTCGCCCGCGTGCACGCGCAGGAGGGCCGGAGTGGTGCAATCCTCGTAGACGATCAGGTCGCGGTCGCCGTTGTACGGCTGCCGCGCGGTCAGGCGCCCGATGTCGGCCACTTCCATCGTCTCGCCGCCGTCGATCACGACTTGGACGTCGATGAACTTCCGGTGCGACTCGAAGAACCCGTCGGCGCGGACCTTCGCCGCGTAGACCTGCTCCAGCGCGAAGACGCCGCCACCGAGATCGACGCGGTGGGTGTCGCCGTCCGCCAATCCGCGCAGCCGCTCGCCGGCGGCCGAGCCGGGGCGCAGCAGGTCGTCGAGGTAAGCGAAAGCCGGTTCGAACATCTTGAGCTGCGCGGTCTGGGCGCGCAGCGCGGGGAGAGAGCCGTAGAGCGCCATGGCCGCGAATTCAGGCGAACCGCGGCGGACACGCAAGCGCCGAAGCGCGGGGACACCCCGCCTTTGGGGGTTGCAGGCTCCCCCCTGACCGGGATTGTGGAAGGCCGCCAACCTCCGGCCCCGCTCCACCCGTGCCCCACCGCGTCACCCGCATCCTGTCCGACGTCCACTACGGCGACCGCGGCAGCCGGGTGCGCACCCTGTCCGCCCTCCGGCCGCTGTTCGAGGGCATTGATCGCCTGGTGTTGAACGGCGACACGATCGACACCCGGGCCAGCAAGGTGCCGGGACTCTCGGAGGCGCTGCGCGCGGAGACCCTGCAGTTCTTCCGGGAAGCCGCGCCGGCCGCGACCTTTCTGACCGGCAACCACGACCCCGACATCTCGGAGCAGCACACGCTCGACCTGGCCGGGGACCGGGTGTTCGTGACCCATGGCGACATCCTGTTCGACGAGATCGTGCCCTGGGGCCAGGACGCCGCGACCGTTAGACGCCGGATCCGCGAGCAGCTCCAGCAGCTGGGCGAGAAGGCCGCGGCCCAGTTGGAGCATCGGTTCCGGGTCTTCCGGCAGGTGGCGGCGACGATCCCCCAGCGTCACCAGTCCGAACGCAACGCGCTGAAGTACACCGCCGGCATCCTCGCCGACACGGTGTGGCCGCCGACGCGTTTCCTTCACATCCTGCGGGCCTGGCGCACGGCGCCAGCCCTGGCCGCCTCGTTCACCCAACGGTACCGCCCCAAGGCCGGCTTCGTCCTGATCGGTCACATCCATCGCCCGGGCTACTGGCGGATGCCCGGCGGCCTCGTGGTGATCAACACGGGTTCCTACTGTCCCCCGCTCGGCGGCTGGATCGTCGACGTGCGGGCCGAGCACCTGACGGTGCGGACCGTGCAGCGCCGTCGAGGCGAGTTCCACCCTGGCCCGATCGTCGCCGAGTTCCCCACCGGCGCCACCCGCCCCTGAGCGCCCTGCTTTCAACTTTCAACCGCCCCCTTTCAACTGCCCAGACCCGACTCCATCCTTGCCCGCCGCCGCGGCGCCGCCTCTAGTGCAGCCATGGGCATCGAGTTCGGCTGGTGGAACAAGGACGACGAGGGACGGAAGTTCCAGGTGAGCGCCATCGTGCATGGCGGCAACATCGAGTGGACGATGCACCAGGGGCACCACACCCCGTGGCAGGCCTACTCGCCGAACGACGACGACCGTGAGCGCCTGCTCTACGAGGCGGAGAAGCGCCTGCCGCGCCGCCTGATCACCCAGAAGCAGTTCGACGAGATCAAGCGCCTCAGCGCGAACGAAGGCCCGGGCCGGATCACCGGCAAACGCCTCACCGGCCGCGCCCCGTCTCTCTACAAGTACGACTCCACCCCAGGCCCGGGCTGACCTTCCGGTCTCAGCCCCGCGGCAGTCGCGACCAGATGTAGCGAAAGGCCGGCGCGTAGTCCTCTGGTCGCGCCGTGACCAGGCGGGTGACCTCGGCCGGCTGGTACCAGTCGCCGCGCTCGATCTCCTCCGGGTGGAGCACGAACGGGCCCTCGTGATTAAGCCGGTAGATCCAGCAGAATTCCCAGCCGGTCTCGGCGCAGGCGTCCACCCGTAGCCAGCGCTCGGGCCGGGGTTGGTTGTTCAGCCCGAGTTCCTCGCCGAGTTCGCGGACCGCGGCGTGGTCGTAGTCCTCGCCGGCGTCGAGGTGACCCGAGCACGAGGAGTCCCACTTCCCCGGCGCCACGTCCTTCCGCAGCGACCGTTTCTGGAGGAAGACCTGGCCGGCGCGATTGAACACGAGGATGTGCACGGCGCGGTGCCAGAGGCCGCGGGCGTGGACCTCGCTGCGGCGCGCCCGACCCACGGGCTCGTCGCGCTCATTCACCACGTCGAAGAATTCGTCAGCCATTATCCTCGGCTCCTGTTCGTTGGGTCCCGCGAATCCCGCGGACGAGCGCGGATCAGGTCCGCATCCGCGTCGATCCGCGGCATCAGCGGAAAGAGGTCCCAGACCCGGCCACGCGCTGCCTTTACATTCGCGGTCATTCGTGTCCATTCGTGGTCCTCTCAACGGAAAACACCATGCCGAAAATCGACGTCAGCAAAGTCGCGGAGATCCTCAAGAAGAACCACCTCGATCCGGCCCTCCTGCGCCGCGTGATCGAGGAGATCAACATCGCGGTCCAGCCCGACAACGCCGAGGAGAAGCCGCCGGCGGTCAAGAAGCAGTGGGTCATCGTGTTGTCCGACCCCGAAGGCAAGATGCCGAAGCACGACTTCGTCGGCTGGGTGCTGCAGATTCCCGAGACCGAGAGCGTGGCCACGACCCCGGACCGGGTTTTCCGCGGCGCCTACGATTTCAACGCCTCCAAGCGCGGTCGCCTGCTCCCGGTGAAGACCGTCGGCGAGGCGTTCGAGAACGTCCCGGCAAAGCATTTCAAGGACGCCGATGTCTGGGTGAAGACCAAGACGCCGGTGCTGGTGCTGAAGACGGACAACGAACTGCCCAAGGACTAGCGGGTCGAAATTCCAAACGCCAAAGCGCCAAACGCCAAATTCGTGTTTGGCCTTTGGCCAAGGGGTGAGGGTGCTCTTGGGGAGCACTCACGACGACCAGCTCCGCTTCGCTCGGCGGCAGCCATCCCCACCCGCCCCCAGCCGCGCGCAGCGCCGGACTCTTTTGGCGTTTGGCGGTTTGGCGTTTGGACTTTCGAAAGCCTAAGGCTTATCGATTCCAAACTTCCGCGGATCAAAATCCCGCGCCCGCAGCGCCGCCGCGAGGGCCTTGAGGTCGAGCATCGCGCCGGGACGCAGTCCGTGCGCGTGGTACCAGCCCTGGTTCATCTCCACCGCGAACTGGAGCGATTCGCCGCGGGACCGCACCGTGCGTTCATCGAAGGGCAGCAGGGGATAGATCTCCGCGAGTTCGCCGGACGGCCGGAAGAAACCGATGTCGAGGGGCGTCGGGGTGTTGTGCATCCAGAACGTCATCACCTGCGGCTGCTGGTAGACGAAGATCATGCCCTGGTCCGGACCGAGGTCGCGCCGGCCCATCAGGCCGTGCTCCATCTCGGTGGGTAGGACGGCCACCTGCATCTGCACGACCTGGTCGCCGACCTTGATCGGAAAAAAGTCCGCCACGGTCTTCGGGGCCGCCGGTGCGGTTGACTCCTTGGCGCCGCAGCCCGCGGAGAGGAAGAGCGCGAGCCAGCAGCAGGTCAGCGAAACCAGATTTGCGTTTTTCACAGACTCGTTGGGTAATCCTCCGCGCCGTCGTTTTCAATCCCTCTCCTCCTGTGGCCCGTTCTCCCCTGCCCCCTCTGCTCTACGCCGGCACCGGCACCAGTTCCGACCAGCTCTACTTCAGCCGCGTCGAGGTGCACGACCCCTTCATCGCCTTCGGCTCCGGCCGGAAGCGCATCTCGGTCCAGAGCGCGCTCGAGTTCGGCCGGGTCAAGAAGGCCGGCACGTTCGACGCGGTGCTCCCGCTCGAGGTGTGGCGCGCCCGGGCCCAGGCCCGCTGGCCGCGCCGGGCCGTCGGCGCCGCCGAGATCATCGCCGAGGTCGCCCGCGCCCACCGGCTGCGCGCCTTCCGGGTCGCCGACGACTTTCCCGCCCAGCTGTTCCTCAAGCTTCGCTCGCTCGGGCTCCGTCTCGAGCTGGCCGAGGGCCCGCTCTTCCCCGAGCGCGAGGTCAAATCCGCCGCCGAGGCCGCCGCCCTCCGCGAGGGCAACCGGCTGAGCGCGATCGGCCTCGCCGCCGCCGAGGAGGCCATGCGCGCCGCCAAGCCGAAGGGCCGCTACCTCGTGACCCGCGGCCGCCGGCTCACGTCCGAGGACGTCAAGTTCGCGGTCGAGAGCGCCATCCTCCGCGCCGGCGGCATCTCCCTCCACACTATCGTGGCGGGCGGCGATCAGGCCTGCGACCCGCACGACCGCGGTTCCGGCCCGTTGCGCGCGCACGACCTCGTGGTCGTGGACATCTTCCCGCGGGTGGTGAGCACCGGCTATTTCGGCGACATGACCCGCACCTTCCTGCGCGGTCGCGCCAGCGACGCCCAGCGGAAGCTCGTGGCGGCGGTGCGCGCCTCCCAGCTCGCCGCGCTGAAGGCGATCCGCGCCGGGGTCGACGGCAAGTTCGTGCACCAGCAGGCCGCCGACACCCTGGTCGCCGCCGGCTACGAGACGCGTCGCACCGACCGCGGCTCGGTCGGTTTCATCCACGGCACGGGGCACGGCGTCGGCCTTGCCATCCACGAGCCGCCGCGGCTCAGCCCGACCGTGTCGATGAAGCTCAAGCGCGGCACGGTCGTGACGGTTGAGCCGGGACTCTACTATCCGGGCCTCGGCGGCTGCCGCATCGAGGACGTCGTGCAGGTCACCGACCGCGGCACGAAGCTGCTCTCCAACTACCACTACGAATGGGAATTTCGCTAAAAGAGGCGTCCGCCCTGCTGCGGAAGATCGCGAAGCTGCGCATCCTCGTCATCGGCGACGTGATGCTCGACCGCTATGTCTGGGGCGACGCCACGCGCATCTCGCCCGAGGCGCCGGTGCCGGTGATCGACGTCGACCGTGAGACCTGGACGGCCGGCGGCGCCGGCAACGTCGGCCTCAACATCGCCGCGCTGGGCGCCCGCTGCACCGTGGTCGGCTACTACGGCAACGATGACGCGGGCCGCAAGCTGCACGCCACCCTCGCCTCCCACCACATCCGCGCCGTCACGACCCCCGGCTCGGGCCAGACGATCGTGAAGACCCGCGTGATGGTGCAGCACCAGCAGCTCTGCCGCATCGACCGCGAGTCGCCGCCGGCCGCGTACCAGTTCAATCCCGACGTCGCGACGAAGCTGTTCAAGAAGGAGATCGCCGCCGCCGACGCGGTGATCCTGTCGGACTACGCCAAGGGCATCCTCACCGAGGAACTGGTCGAGCGCGTGTCGGAGCTGGCGCGCGCCGCCGGGAAGTTCGTGGCGCTTGACCCAAAGCCGCGGCGCCCGCTCAAGTTCCGCGACCTCGACCTGATCACCCCGAACAAGCGCGAGTCGCTGCAGCTGGCCGGGATCGAGCTCCCGCCGCACACGCCGTTCCCGGAGGCGGAGGTCTGCGCGCGGCTCCATGAGATCTACCGGACCCGCCACCTCGTGATCACCATGGGCGAAGGCGGCATGCTGCTGAGCGAGCAGGGCCGGATCAGCAAGCGGATCCCGACCGCGGCCCGCGAAGTGTTCGACGTGTCGGGCGCGGGCGACACCTCGCTCGCCGCCCTTGTGCTGGCCCTGGCGGCCAAGGCCCGGCTCGAGACCGCCGCCCATTTCGCGAACGCCGCCGCCGGCGTGGTGGTCGGCAAGCTGGGCACGGCGACCGTGACACCCGCCGAGCTGCGGGCCTACGTCGCGCACGAGTCATGAGCAAGGCGCTGTTCCTCGACCGCGACGGCACCCTGATCCTCGACAAGACCTACCTCGCCGATCCCGCCGGCGTGGAACTGATTCCCGGTGTGGCCGCGGGCCTGCAGCGCGCCCGGACCCTCGGCTACAAGCTGTTCCTCTTCACCAACCAGTCCGGCATCGGCCGCGGCTACCACACGATGGACGACACGCTGCGCGTGAACTCCCGGATGGAGGAAATGCTCGGCCTCGGTTCGCCGCTGTTCGCCGGCGTCTGCATCGCGCCCGAGGCGCCGGGCCAGCCAGTGGTGTACCGGAAGCCGTCACCGCGGTTCATCCTCGAGAAGCTTGAGCAGCACCGCCTCGATCCCGCGCAATGCTGGATGGTCGGTGACTCCGCCGCCGACCTCGGCGCGGGCCTGGCTGCCCACGTCAATGTCGCGGCCCTTTGCACCGGCAAGGTCGATCCCCGCACCCTGCCCGAGGTCACGACGCACGGCATCCCAGTCTTCCCGAGTTTCGCCGAGTTTGCCGCGACGCTGACCTGAGCGTTTCCCTTTCTCCTGGTGCCGGTACCCCTCCGGCCGTCGATCAAGTCGCCCCGTCCCATGCATCTGAACCTGCTCGTCCGTCGTCTCTTTGCCGCGGCCCTCGCCTGCGCTGCCGCAGCGTCCATCCGCGCCGCCGCCCCGGATCCGTCGATCGTTGTGCGCGATCCCGTCCTCGCGCTGGTCCACGCGCGGGTCGTGGACGGCCTGGGTCACCCGGCCCGGGAGAACCAGACCCTCATTCTCCGCGGCGGCCGCATCGCATGGGTCGGGCCCGATGCCGAAGCCCAGGCGCCGGCGGATGCCGTCGTGCGCGACCTGACCGGGAAAACCGTGCTGCCGGGTTTCGTGCTCGTGCACGAGCACATGTACTACTCGCTGCTGACCCCGAACGCGCCGTTCCACGTCGCGGAGCTCGAGTATTCGTTTCCCCGGATGTACCTGGCGGCCGGCATCACGTCGGCCCGGACCGGCGGCAGCATCGAGCCGTACACGGACCTCCAGCTCAAGCGTCGCATCGACGCGGGCGAGCAGCCGGGACCCAAGCTGCACCTGACCGCGCCCTACCTCGAGGGTGTGCCGGCGGCGGTGCCGCAGATCGACTCAGTCGACAGCCCGGCGGACGCCGCGCGCATGGTGAACTACTGGGCGGACGAGGGCTTCACGTCGTTCAAGGCCTACATGCACCTGCGCGGTGACGCGCTCGCCGCCGTGGTGGCCGCCGCCCACGCCCGTCACCTCCAGGTCACGGGCCACCTCGGCACCGTCAGCTACCGGCGGGCCGCCGAGACCGGCATCGACAACCTCGAGCACGGGTTCTTTGCGATGTCGGACTTCACGCCGAACTGGAAGGACGACGACCAGCCGAACGTGATCGCGGCGCAGAAGGCGGCCGCGGCGCTCGATCTCGACTCGCCGGCGGTCCAGGGCCTGATCCACCTGCTGATTGAGCGGAAAGTCGCCGTGACCTCCACCCTGGCGATCATGGAGACATTCAATCCGGGCTGCCGGATCATGACGACGGCTGAGCTGGACACGCTATCCGCCCCGGCGCGTGAGAACTACCTGGCACGCTGGGCCAAGGTGAACAGTCGGCCCCGCGGCGAGGAGGCCAGGGCCTGGACGAACTATCTCGAGCTCGAGAAACGCTTCTTCCGCGCCGGCGGGCTGCTGGTCGCGGGCACCGACCCGACCGGTTACGGCGGAGTCATCGCCGGTTACGGCAGCTGGCGGACCATCGAGCTGCTGGTAGACACCGGCCTGACCCCGGTCGAGGCGATCCAGGTGGCCACAAGCAACGGCGCCAAGCTCCTCGGCATCGACCGCGAGACCGGCAGCATCGAGACAGGTAAGGCCGCCGACCTGGTCGTCGTGGCAGGCAATCCGTCCGCGCAGATCACCGACCTCCGCAAGACCGAGTTGGTGTTCAAGGACGGCGTCGGGTACGACTCGCGCAAGCTCTTCGACTCGGTCAGGGGCTGCGTTGGAACCCAGTGACCCCATGAAAGCCTCCCACCTCTCCCCCGCTGCTTTCTCCCGGGCTGCCGCGTTTCTCCGCGCGGGGCCCGCGGTCGAGCGCGAGATCTTCGCGTTCCATTTCGAGGGCGGGACGGCCGAGGCCGCCCGCGCGGCACTCGCGGCGCACCAGAATGCTGACGGTGGGTTCCATGGCCTAGAACCCGACATCGGACTCAAGGCGTCCAGCGTCCTCTGTACCTGTCACGCCCTGCACCATTTGCGCGAACTCGGCACGCCAGCCACGCACCCGATGGTGGTCAGGGCGCTGGACTATCTCGCCGTCACCCATGAAGCGACGCGCGACGTGTGGCCGATCATTCCGCCCCACGACAACACCGAGCCGCACGCGCCGTGGTGGCATCATTCGGACGCCGCGGCCGAGCAATGGCACGGCTACGTCGACAACCCGCGGCCCGACGTGCTGGCCTGCCTGCTGGCCTTCCCCGGCGAATCGACCCGCGGTTTGGTCGAGCGTACCGTGACCGCGACCCTCGCGCGGCTGCGGTCGATCCAAGGGACGATCGAGATGCACGGGCTGCTCTGCTACACGCGACTCCACCAGACGCCCAACCTGCCGGCTTCGCTCAAGGCCGAACTCGAGCGGGTGCTGCCCGCGTCGGTCGCCGCGGCCGTCGAGCGCGATCCGGCCAAATGGAGCGGCTACGGACTCCGCCCACTGCTGGTCGCGCCGGAGGCCGCGTCCCCGTGGCGCGCGATCATGCCCGAGGCGATCGAGGCCAATCTCGACTACATGATCGAAACCCAGGAGAGCGACGGGGCCTGGTCGCCGTTCTGGAACTGGGGCGACGCGTTTCCCGCCGCCTGGCCGTCGGCCCGGCGGCGCTGGCAAGCCGTGCTCACGTTGGCGGCATTGCGCACGCTGCGCAGCTACGGACGCCTCGCCTGACCATGCCCGAGCTAGCCGAGGCCGATTTCTTCCGGAAACGCTGGCATCAGGCCGGCGTGGGGCAGCGCGTTCGGGCGGTGCTGCTGCATCCGGGAGCGAAGATCTTCCGCGGGACCAATCCCGCCGCCCTGCGTCGCGCCCTGACCGGCGCCCGTCTCGAATCCTCCGAGGCGCGGGCGAAGCAGATGCTCTTCCGGTTCTCCGGCGGCGCCTGGCTGGGCGTGCACCTCGGCATGAGCGGCGAGCTCCACGTCGAGGCGCCCGACTGGGCCGTCGGCAAGCACGACCACCTAGCCCTCGTCACGTCGCGCCATGCGCTCGTGTTCACCGACCCGCGGATGTTTGGCCGGGCGCTGCTGCATCGCGGCACCGCCGCCCCGGTCTGGTGGACGCGGATCGCCCCATCCATCACCTCGGACGCGTTCACGCTCGAGGCCGTCGCGACCTTCCTGCGGCGCCGCGCCCGGGCCCCCATCAAGGCCGTGCTCCTGATGCAGGAACGGTTTCCGGGCGTGGGCAACTGGATGGCCGACGAGATCCTCTGGCGCGCCGCGATCCATCCCGCGCGTCGCGCCGGGTCGCTGTCCCCGGCCGAAACCCGGACCCTCTGGCGCGAGTGCCGTCGCGTCTGCCGCCTCGCCCTCGACACGATCGCGGGCCGAGGCGACTACCTGCCGCCGGACCTGAACGCGCATATCCCGAAGACCTGGCTGTTCTGGCATCGCTGGGAGGACGGCGGCCGCTGTCCCCGCACGGGTGTACCGCTGGTGCGGCAGGAGATTGGCGGACGCACGACCTGCTGGTCGCCGGGGAGGCAGGGAAGGCGGAGTTGAATGTTGAGGGTTGAAAGTTGAAGGGGGCGGCTACGGCGCACACGGCGTGTCCGGCTTTCATCTTTCAACCGTCAGCTTTCAACTCACACCTCCGTCTCCCGCGTACTTCGCGCGGTAGGCCCGCGGGGTGAGCCCGGCGTATTTCCGGAACAGGCGGCTGAAATGGGCGGCGTCGGCGAAGCCGAGCTCGAGCGCGACCTGGGTGATGGTGTGGGCGCGGTCGAGCAGGCGGACGCAGGCGTGGTGGATCCGGCGCCGCTGGTAGTACTCGAGCGGCGAGAGCCCGGTGGCGTGACGGAACAGCCGGCTGGCCCGGTCGGCGGAGACGCCCCACCCCCGCAGTTGGGCGGCCTGGTCGAACGGCTGGCCGCCCTCGATGGTGGCCTCGATGCCGTGCATGACGGTCCAGACCGGCGCGGCGAATTCCGCGCGGTGGTCGTGACTCGCGCGGGAGAGCATGACGAGGAGCTTCAGGACCGCGGCCTTGATGAAAAGCGCCGAGGGCCGCTCGGTCGCCAGCTCCCGCTGGATGCCCGCGAGCTCGGCGGCGGCCGCCGCGGCCGCGGACGCGCCGAGGCGGAACACCGCCGGCCGCGGCTGCGTCTCGCGCCGGAAGAGTACCTGCGCCAGGAAGAGCGGGACGAGCCCCTGCTCGGTCCAGTACTCGCGCCAGCCCGCCGCGAGCCATTCAGCCAGGTAGTACAGGTTGACAAATTCCACTCCCCGCGGCCGCGAGAAGGCGTGCACGCCGCCGGGCGCGACGACAATCACCGAACCCGGCTCCAGCTCCTGGACCCCGTCGGCCGTGTGGTGGCGGCAGCGGCCGTGCACCATCAGGCTGACCTCGTAGTAGTCGTGGTCGTGCGGCGCGATGTCGACGACCACCGCGGCGCGTTCGACGTTGAGGGGGCGGGTCGCGCTCAGCCGGACCACGGCCTGGTTGATGGTGTAGGTCGCCTTGATGACGGAAACCTTCAAGTTTTTGCCGGGGGCATTCAAGCGCCAAGCCGCGGGATGTGCTAGATTCCATTCCGTGAACCACGATTACCCCCTCACCCAGCAGCAGATCACGGCCTACCAACGTGACGGTTACATTCAATTGAACGACGTCCTGACGGGCGCCGAGCTCACGTCCTTCCGCGACGCGGTGGGCGCGGCCGTGAAGCAGGACACGGTCAACCTCGACCCGAACCGGAAGAAGAACAGCTACGAGCAGATTTTCATCCAGTGCGTGAACCTCTGGCACCGCTATCCGGCGGTGAAGCCGCACGTGCTGAGCGCCAAACTGGGCGGCATCGCGGCGCGCCTGAGCGGGCTGCCGCTGCGCCTTTGGCACGACCACGCGCTGTTCAAGGAGCCGCACACGGGGGCGAAGACGCCGTGGCACCAGGACACGCCGTACTGGCCGCACGAGCAGAAGATGCACCAGCTGACCATCTGGGTCGCGCTGCGCGACGCCACGATCCAGAACGGCTGCATGTCCTTCCTCCCCGGCACGCAGAAGTACCTCGACATCGAGCCGGTGAACCTGGCCGACCCGCAGGACCTCTACGCGGTGGCGCCCCAGACCAAGGGCCTCAAGCCGGTCACGTGCGAGCTCAAGGCCGGATCGGTCACGGTGCACAACGGCATGACCTTCCACTACGCCGGCCCGAATCGCTCGGACGGCATGCGCGAGGCGATCGCGATCATCTACATGCCGGAGGGCACGACCTACAACAAGGTCTCCCACCCGGTGACTGATCCGCTCAATCTCCAGCAGGGACAGAAGCTCGATGGGGAGCTTTTCCCGGTTGTCGGATAGCGGGGCGGGGCGGGGAAAGTCCAAACGCCAAACCGCCAAACGCCAAATGAGTCCGGCGCTGCGCGCGGCCGGGTGAGTTTGGGCCGGATGGACGGAGTTTGTGCTTACCACAAAGGGCACGAAGCACACGAAGACAGTCGCGATGATCCGCTCTTCGTGATCTTCGTGGCGAACCCGCTCCGAAGAGCGTCAAAGTCAGTCGTCAAAAGAAAACACCACCCTAGCGGTGGCCACCGGCCACGGACGATTTTGGCGTTTGGCAGTTTGGCGTTTGGCGCTTCAAAAAAAGCTATTCAGCTTTCAACAGAGCCGCGATCTCCGGTTCCGCGAGATTCTCCGCGGTCGCGAGTTTGACGCCGGTGTCGACCAGCGCGGGGACTTTTCGGCCCTCGAGAACGTCGACGATCGATCTCACGCCGAGGTAGCCCATCTTCACGGGATCCTGCAGCACGAGGCCCTGCAGGTCGCCCCGGCGGATCGCGGCGGCGTAGGTCTCGCTATTGGCGAAGCCCACGAGCTTCACCTTCCCTTGCGCGAGCCCGACGTTGTTCAGCGCCAGGAGCATGCCGGCCATGGTGGACTCGTTGGGCGTGAAGATGCCGTCGACCTTCGCGCCGAAGCGGTTGAGCAGGTTCTGCGACGCCGCGAGCGCGGTCTCGCGGGTGGCGCCGCCATGCTGGTTGGAGGAAATCACCTGGATCGCGGGAAACTTGGCCGCCAGCTCGTCGAGAAATCCCGCCTCGCGCGCCTCGCAGCTGCCCGAACCCACCTGGACCCGGAGGAGAATGACGTTGCCGCGACCATGGAGCAGTTCGCCCAGCCGCCGCGCGGCGAGCTGGCCGCCGGCATAGTTGTTGGTCGCGATGAAGCTGACCGGGGCCTCGGACTTGAGGCCGGAGTCGACAATCACGACGGGAATGCCCGCCTTCGCCGCCTGCTCCACCGGGGCGGCCAGCGCGCGCTGGTCGAGCGGCGCGAGCACCATGCCGCTCACCTTGCGGCCGATGAAGTTCTCGACGACCTGCACCTGCTGGTCGCGGTCGTCCTCGCGGAGCGGCCCCTTCCAGATGATCTCGACCGGCGTGCCCGCCGCCCGGAGCTCGGCCTCGGCCTTGCGGGCCCCGGCATGGATCATCTTCCAGTACTCGTGCGTCGTGCCCATCGGGATGACGGCGATCGTGTAGCGCGCGTCGGCGGCGGACACGCCGGCGGCGAGCAGGCTGAGGCACAGGAAACCAGGGACAACCAGACGAAGGAGCTTCATGGGGTGCGGGGTGACGCGGACCGGTGTAACCGCTAATCCGCGCTAATCCACACTAATGGTGCCGGCGCCACCTCCAGACTCGTCAGGGTCGGGTCCGTCCCTAGGATGCCCTCGATGAAAATCGCTCCCCGCAGCAAGCTCGTCTTCATCGGCGACTCGATCACGGACTGCGAACGCGCCCGACCCGTTGGCGAGGGCCTCTTCGGCGCCATCGGCAAGGGCTATGTGGCACTGGTCGACGGCCACCTTGGCGCCGCCCACCCCGCGCACGCGATTCGCGTCGTGAACATGGGGACCTCAGGCAACACCGTTGTCGACCTGAAGGCCCGCTGGCAGACAGACGTGCTCGACCTCAAGCCGGACTGGCTGGTCGTGATGATCGGCGTGAACGATGTCTGGCGCCAGTTCGACCTGCCCCACCAGACCGAGATCCACGTCTCGCCCGAGACCTACGCCCGCACGCTCGACGAGCTCGTGACGCGGACGCGTCCACTGGTCCCGAATCTCGTGCTGATGTCGCCCTTCTACATCGAGCCCAACCGCGCCGACGCGATGCCTTTTTCCTTGAAGTAGGGCGCGGCCCACTCTA
>DAOQKI010000062.1:0-21185 GCA_035334485.1 Opitutaceae bacterium | reverse complement strand
CGGGGCGCGCGAACCACGCGGCGGGCTGGGTCCGGCCGCGCTGGGCGGCGGCGGACATCCGGGCCTGGTCGCCGTGGCAGTCCGTGCAGTTCGCGCCGGCCACCGGCAGGAGCGAAGCCCGGCCCTGGTGCTCTCGATGGCATCCCGAGCAGGCCGTCTCGTGCGGCAGGTTCGGCTGGTGGAACGACTGGTCGGCGTGGCAGGAGAGACAGTTCGCGTCGAGGCGCGAGAAATCCTTGGCGGTCGCCAGCGCGAGCTGCTCCGGGCGGAGCGAAGCGCGGCTGGCGGCAAGGGCGGAGCGGGCCCAGTGGGACGGACCCTCGCCGACCTCCCGGTGGCAGGCAACGCAGCCCTGGCCGGGGGCGGCGGAAAGCGCGCGGGCCATCTTCACGAACTCGGGGCCGGTGTGGTGCGACGAGAGGGGCGCGGGATTGATGAACGTCTCGCGCGACGGGCCGGTGAGGCCAATGATCAGGCTGGCGAACGCAACGGCGATGGTGGCGCGCACGACGAGGCCGCGGCGACTGCGCAGGCTGCGCTCCGGACGGCAACGGGTGATGGACCGACAGCACGAGCCATCGGGCAGCGGTCCCTCGGCGCACGGGCCGCCCCACTCCTTCGGTCGCGTGCACTTCCAGCTGCCCTTGGTCTCGCCCGGTCGGCAGACCAGCTGGGGCTGGCATTCGGTGGTGGCCCGGCACTGGCCGGACGGACTCGGGCCGATGCGGCACGGGCAGCCCTCCGCGGCGTGGCCGCAGATCCAGTCCTGGTTCGGCCGCTCGTAGCGCGAGCGGTCGAAGTCGGGCGAAGGCACGCGGGCGTCGCTCACCGGGCACCTCCCGAGAACGCGTAGACGAGCACGACGTGGACGACGCTGTAGAGCAGCAGGGCGTAGGTCAGCGGGATGTGGACGAACAGCCACGCCTTAAGGGCGAGCTGCGACGAGCGCTGGAAATCGAGCGCGTCCTTCTGGCGGATCAGGTCGGCCAGCCGGTCGGCGTTGGCGTTCTCGGCGGCCGTGAGATATCGCCGCGTTTCCGCCAGGCTGCCGAGCAGCGCGTTCAGCCGCCGACGGGTGCTGAAGATGCTCCGCCAGAACGTCTGCGTCGCGGCGAAATAGCCGCTCAGGTCGCGGTTGTAGAAGTCGGCCAGCGTCGTGGCGCCCTGCTCCGGGATCGCCTTGAGCGCGACGGCCTCGGCCTCCCGCTGGAGTTCATGCCGGATGAGAGGGATGCGCTCGTACGGCACCTCGCCGCCGACCGTCGTGAGCCGTCGCGGGATCTGGCGCGAGAGCCACCACCCGACGAGGCCGCTGGCGGTGACGAGCGTGAAGAGCGCCGCGAGGATGCCCTCGAACCACCCCGCGGGCACCCGCCAGCCGGCATGGAGCCCGTATACCACGGCGGTGACCAGGCCGGCGTAGACGTGGATCTGCAGCCACAGGCGCGAGCTGAAGAGCGGGAGGAACGGCAGCTTCTTGCGGGCGTTGTAGGCGGTGAGGCCGAGCATCAGCGCGAACAGGACCCAGCCGCTGGCGTAGGGCAGCAGCGGGTGGGTGGCGCTCAGGTTCCCGTGGACCCACACGACGGCGACCGCGGCCGCGAGCGTGGCGCAGCCGAGGAGGAGACGGCGGAGGGCAAGGCGGTGGATCATCGCCGGAGCCAGCCCACGAGGTCGTCGAGGGTGTTGAGGTTCACGCGCTCGAGCGCGTCGTGCGGGCAGGCGCGCACGCAGGCGGGGCCGCCGTACTGGTCGATGCACAGGTCGCACTTGGTCGCCTTGAAAATCGGCCGGGCGTCGGCGGCCACGAGGATCTCGCCGGTCGGCGCGCGCTGCTCGACCATGCGGATCGACTCGTACGGGCAGTTCGTCGCGCAGGTCGTGCAGCCGATGCAGGTGGCCGGGTTAATCACCACCTCGCCCTCGAAGGCGTCGCGGTGGATCGCGCCGGTCGGGCAGCCGACCATGCAGACGGGATCGGCGCAGTGCATGCAGGCCTGCGCGACCATGACGTTGGCGTGGACGGGCCCGTGGCGGAGGAAGCGGGGGTTATTGTCGTGCGTGCTGGCGCAGGCGCGCACGCAGTCGTCGCACCGCGTGCAGCGGTCGAGGTCGATGACCATCGTCTCGGTGCCATTGAACAGCCGGTTCTCGGTGAGGAACTCCATCAGGTCGGCGCTGATGGCGGGCTCGGCGGCGGCGGGACGCTGGACGGACGGCAGCGCGAACGGCGAGGACGTGTCCTGGCTGTCGGCCTCGATCAGCGACGGCAGGCGGTTGGTCGGCAGGGCCGGTAGGACGTGCTCCTCGATCACCGCGGCGGGGATCACGAGCACGTGCGTGTAGCCGAGGACGCGCAACGTGTACTGCAGCGGCACGGGCCGCTCGGGCTGGCGCCAGTTGTGCGCGATCTCGTCGAAACCGTAGATGCGGCCCGAGCCGAGGTAGTTCAGCGTGCGGTGGCCGTCCCCCACCCGCTGGGTGATGCGGGCGAAGCCGGCACGGATCATGACAACGCTGTTCGGGTAGTCGCCCTCGGAGGCGACGACCTGCTCCTTCGCGACGGCGGCGGTGCCGGCCTGCGCGAGCTTCTTGTACTCGCCGGACCAGTCGTAGTCGCCGTAGGTCTCGAACTGGGTGGCGGCCATCACGGCCTGCTTCGCCTCCTCCGAGAGGTACTGCATGAACGGGATCTCGGCGAGATAGGTGGAGAGGGCGCGCTCGCGGTAGATGTCGTCGATGTACTTCCGCAGCTGCGGGTCGTAGCGCATCAGGTCGCGCAGGCCCTGCCAGCGGATCTCGAAGAGCTCGGTCCGCGGGCCGCGGGCGAAGATGGTCGAGGTGCGGGGCATGCGGGACAGCGCCGCGATCTCGCCGAAGAAGCTGCCGGCCTCGATCGTCGCGGTCCGGTGCCGGTTGAGGATGACCGGGATGTCCTGCAGGAAGATGTGCTGCTCCTCGCCGCCCCGCTTGCGCTGGTCGGCGCCGCGGTCCACCTCGGCCTCACGCGCGTTGCCCCAGAGCTGGGACAGCGCCTTGAAGAAGCCGCGCTTGGCGGGCTCGCGGCGGCCGACCACCGACGGCGGCAGGTCCGGCGAGAGCACCACCTGGGCCGAGCCGGAGAGCACCATGAACGCCGAGGTGCCGTAGTCGCCCTGCCGGACGATGATCTCGCCGTCCTGGCAGGTGCGCAGCCGCCCGTCGTTGCGGAGGATGTCCGCGAGCGGCGCGCTGCGCGGGAAACTCTCCGGGTTCATGTCGCGGAACGGCGCCAGCCGCAGCAGGCGCGCGATGTCCGCCTCCGAGACGTCCTCGGCAAACGGGGAGTCCCAGCGCCGCGGGCGCTGGAGACCGGGTGCGGTCGCGGAACGGCTCATCAGGCGTCGATGACGAGGTTGCCCTTGGGCTTGCAGATGCACGCCAGGCAGGAGCCGGACTCCGCGTCGGCGCCGTGGCCGCCGAGGTACTCGACATTGCCCGACTTGATGGCGACGAGGCAGGAGCCGCAGTTGCCGGCGCGGCAGCCGGCGTCGATGCGGACGCCCTTGGACTCGGCGAGCTCCAGCAGCGAGGCGCAGGAGAGGTCCCACCGCGCCTTCTGGCCCGACTTGGCGAAGGTCACCTCCATGCCCATGAACGGCGCCTGGGTGAGCGACGCCTTGACGGCCGGCGACGCGGCGCGCTTCACGCTGGCGGGACCGAAGGCCTCGAAATGCACCCACTCGTCGGGCACGCCCCAGGCGCGGAGGTCGTCGGTGATCGACTCCATGAACGCGCCCGGGCCGCAGAGGAAGAAGTCGTAGTTGCTCGACGGCAGGAGCTGTTTCATGAGCTCGACCGTGACGCGGCCCTCGTGATGGTAGTCGCGGCCGCGGACATCCTCCGGGGTCGGCCGGCTGTAGCAGACCTGGAGCCGGAGGCTCTTGTACTTGGCGGCGAGCTCCTCCACCTCCCGCTTGAGCATGTGCTCGGTGCGGTTGCGGGCGCCGAAGAAAAACCAGACCTCGCGGCCGGACCGGGCCTCGAACAGCGCGTTGGCCATGGCCACCATGGGCGTGACGCCGACGCCGCCGGAGATCAGGACGACCGGGCGCTCCTTCTCGAGATCGAGGAAGAAGTGACCGTTGGGCGCTTTCACGTCGAGGATGTCGCCCTCGCGCACCTGGTCGCAGAAATACGACGAGCCCACGCCCGGCGGATGGCTGGTGCCGGACGGCGGCGGGCAGCGCTTGATGGTGACGCGGTAGTGGTCGGGACGCGCGCAGTCGGAGAGCGAATAGCACCGGACGATCGCCTTGCTCGCGCCCGGGACGCTCAGCTGGAAGGTGAGGTACTGGCCGGGCTTGAACGGCGGGAGCGGCTTGCCGTCATGCGGCTGGAGGAGGAACGAGAACGTGTCGGCGCACTCGGCGACCTTGCGCGCGACCTTGAACTTCCGGATGCCGTTCCAGGCCGACTTGGCCTGCTCGATTGTCTGCACCTTCCGCCGCGCCGCGCGGATCTCATGCGCCAGCCGCTGCTGCTCCAGGTGCGCCCGGCGACGGTCATGGATCGCCCGCTGGAATCCGCCCACGAGGAGGAGGATCACCTGGCCGCCGAGGGCGATCACGATCACCCACGCGGCGAGCCGAATCGGATTTTCCAGCAGCAACGACGTAATTTCGGCAAAAGTCATGGCAGGGGCCTCGGTGCGGGTTCAGGTTCGACGCAGATCAACTTGGCGGCGCGACGTTTAATTGATTCTGCTTGTCCATTAAATTGCGTAGCGCTCTCTATAAGTTCAACAGATTCTTCCGGTGAGATCGCAAATTTCTTCCGCCCAATTTCGGCCCCTGGCGTGGCTCACCTTGGCGATCCTTTGTAGCAGGGTTGGTGCCGGGGAAGCACCCTTGGGCGAAACCCGGATCGATGGACCGGCCACCTGTTCGACCAGCGGCTGTCACGGCGGCGCCAGCGAAACCAGCCGGCAGTACGCGATTTGGTCCCAGCGCGACGTGCATTCCCGTTCCTACGCCACCCTCACCAGCGCCCGCTCGGCGCGGATGGCGGAAGCCCTGCAGATTCCCGACCCGACCAAGAGCAACCGGTGCACCGCGTGCCACGCGCCGCTGGCCGCCGTCGCCCCGGCACTGCTGGCCGCCAATGCCCACGTCGAGGACGGCGTGACGTGCGTGAGCTGTCACGGTCCCGCCACGGACGACTGGATCCGGCGCCACACCCGCAAGGACTGGAGCCATGCGGACCGCGTCGCGGCCGGCATGCGCGAGCTGCGCAATCTCTACGGCCGGGCCAATGCCTGCGTCGCGTGCCACCAGAACATCGATCCCGAGCTCGTGCGGGTCGGCGTTCATCCCCAGCTAATCTTCGAACTCGATGGCCAGACGGCCAGCGAACCCCCGCATTGGCGCGAGCAGGCCGGCTGGCACGGGGCGAAGGCGTGGTATGTCGGCCAGGCCGTGGCGCTGCGCGAGCTGAGCTGGGCCCTCGCCCACCAGCGCACCGAGGCCGGTCTCGACGGCGCCCGCTGGAGCGCGCTCGTGTGGCTGCTCGGCCAATGCTCGCCCGACTCCTCCCCCAGCCCGTTCTCGCGTCTCTCCTCCGACCAGACGCCGGCCGCGTATGCCGCCGCGCTCGACGCGGCCGACGCCGCGGCCCGTCAGGCAGCCGACACCAACTGGTCGCCCGACGCCGTGAAAACCGTGCTGCGCCAGCTCGCCGCGACGCACCCGGCGTTCCGCGCCTCCGGCGTCTCGGCCCCGGTGCTGGCTCGTCGCGCCGAGCGCCTCGTCCTCGCGCTCGACCGTCTCATCGCCTCCCTGCCCGTGAACGAACGCCCCAAGGCCGGCGGCGAACCGCTCGATCGCCTGTTCCAACTCGCCCAGTCCGTGCCGGATTTCGAACCGGCGGACTTTGCCGCGGCCCTCGCCCGCTTTGAGCAGGCGCTGTGAGTGGGAGCTGGGGTTGAAGGGTGACGGTTGAAGGTTGAAAGCCGGATGGGCCTCGGGTTAGCGAGGCTGGAGGGCTCGATCAAACCTGGGCGATGGATCGCCTGCGGCGCCAGAGGAGAAGGCCGGTGATCAGCAGGGCGAACCACCCTTCCATCGCGCCACCCGACGTGCTGACTTTCAAGTTCGGCGAATCGACCGTCACGGTCACGGTGGTGCCCGAGCCCGAATTCGACGACGCCTCAGTCAGGGTCAACGTGCTCACGACGCCGGCCGGAGTGATCTTACGGATGGCGGCGTTGCCGGTGTCCGCCACGTAAAGGTTGCCGCCGGCGTCGAGCGCGAGGGCCTTGGGCTGGCTGAACCAGGCCTCCAGGCCCGAGCCGTTGCGCAACCCGGCGATGCCGGGCAGGCCGGCCACCGTCGAGACGACGCCCGCCGGCGTGACGCGCCGGATCGTGGAGTTGCCGGTGTCGGCGACGTAGATATTGCCCGCCCCGTCGATGGCGAGGCCGGTCGGGTTGTTGAACAGCGCCTGAGTGCCGGTCCCGTCGGTCGTGCCGGCCACTCCGGGCAGTCCGGCGAGAGTTGTCACGACGCCGGCGGTCGAGATTCGGCGGAGGGTGTTGTTGTAGCTGTCCGCGACATAGACGTTGCCCGCGGCGTCGAGCGCGAGGCCGGAGGGATGGTTGAACCGCGCCGTGGCAGCGGTGCCGTCGGCATTGCCCGCGGCGCCGGCGAAACCCGCATAGGTCGTGACCGCGCCGGCGGTCGTGACCCGGCGGATGGTGTGATTCATGGCGTCGGCGACGTAGTACGTGCCGGCCGCGTCCTGCGCCACGCCGATGGGCGACGAGAAGCTGGCCGCCGCACCGGTGCCGTCGGCGCTGCCCCGGACCGTGGCCGAGCCGGCCAGCGTGGAGACGGACCCGGCGGCCGAGACGCGGCGGACGATGGCGTTGCCGGTGTCGGCGACGCCCAGCGTGCCGTCGCTGGCGGCACACACGCCGCTCGGATCATTGAACCGCGCCGCGCCGCCGGTGCCGTCGGTTGGGCCTGACTGGCCCGAGCTGCCGGCCAGCGTCGAGATCACACCCGCGCTGGTGACGCGGCGGATCGTGTCGGTGGCCGCGTCAGCCACATAGAGATTGCCCGAGCCATCGGCCGCGACCGCGACCGGGAACGGCAGCGCGAGCGAGCTGCCGCCGTTCGCATTCGGCGAGTCGCTGACGCCGCTGTCGGACGTGCTGAGCGACGAGAGGGTCGTGAGCGAACTCGTCGAGACCTCGGCGTCGAGCGCCTGGTAGCCGGTCGGCAGCGAGGTCACCGGGTCGACGTTGGGCCGCAGCTCGGCGTCGCGCGGGAACTTCACGTACGGGAGCCGCGCGCCGAGGTAGCTCATCAGGTCGGCGCGGACCGCGTCCGCCGGGAGATAGCCCTCCGAACCGGCGGCGGCGATGAGATCGTCCTGGTCCACGCCGTCGCCCGAGACCCCGATGGCCCCGATGATGACGCCGTTGCGGTAAAGCGGGATGCCGCCCGGGAAGATGGTCATGCCGTTCGGCAGGTTCGGATTTGCCCCGGCGGTGCCGCTGAGCAGCGGGATCGAGAAGCGTTCCTGGAGGCCGTTGAACGGACCGGCCGGCTGGTTCGCGAGGCCGGGCGGGTACATCGACTGGGCGAGAAACCCGACCGTGCGCGTGGAGAACGCGCGGGTCTTGCTCGAGAAGAACACCGCGGTGCGGGCCTTCTGGACCGCGACGTCCCACGAGAACATCGTCGCATCCGGGGTCCGGATCGTGCCGAGGACCGTCGGGGCCACGCCGGCCTGCGCGGGATTATTGACCACGGTGATGAACACCGCGGCCGGCTGGCCGCGCGGCAGGCGGATGCCGCCGCGGGTATAGAGGGTGCGCTCGGCCGCCTTGGCGAGGATCGCGCGGACCTCGGCCTCGGTCAGCCGCGTCTGGCCGTCAATCAAGCCGCTCAGCGGGTCGCCCTGGATCGTGGCCCGCACCTGCGCGGCCACGCCGCCGATCACGGTCGAGGACCAGGGATACGGCGCGGGTACGGTGAGGGTCGCGGCATCCAGCGTGACGCCGGAGCTGCGGGCGGCGGACTTCGCCTCGGTCTCCACATACGGCAGGCTGATGCCGTCGATGTAGACGTTGGTCGCCTGGATGCCCGCCGGCGGCTCGAAGCCCTTCTGGCCGGCCAGCGCCACCGCCTCGTCGAGGTCGGCGCCCGTGATGGAATAGTCCTCCTGCTCGGTGCCGTCGCCGGTGACGCCGATGGCGGCAACCAGCGTGCCGTTCTGGTAGAGCGGCACGCCGCCGGGCGAGCCGTAGAGACGCGTGCCGGGAATCCGCGCGCCGTCGATCTCCCGGAAATAGTTCACGTCAGAGTACGCCAGGTTGGAAAACCCGACGCCCACCAGCGGGCCCGGCGGACGGTTGAAGACGCCCGGCGGAAAATTCTGCTGGATGATGAAGCCCGCAGTGCGCGACGTGAAGGCCTCGCCGTTGCTGCTCAGGAAGACGGAGGTGCCGGCCTTGGAGACGGCGATGGCGCGCTCGCCCGCCGACACGGCGGCGCTGCCGTTGGCCCGTCGCACGAGAAGCGCGCGGCCGTCGCGGTCGACGATCGCAATCACCGCGTTGGGCGCGACCTCGGCCGCGCGGTCGGCGGCGTGGACGAAAATCGTGACGAGATCGGCGGGCGCGAGCGCCGCGCGCGCAAGCGGCCCGGCCACGAGCGCGACGGCGAGCAACATCCGCCGCCAACCCGGGCCGCCGCCGCGACAGAGCAGTGTTTGCACCGACCGCATATCCGCGCGGTAAGGGAGGCAATTGGTCCGCGACTGGCGAGCTAAATGTCGGGGCCCGCCGCGGGCGGCGGGCAGGTAACAGGGAACAAGGAGCAGGTAGCAGGAAGGCAGCTCGTTGGAAGTGGAGCGCGTGGTCACCTACACGCTGCAATTTGGGAGACGAAATTCAGATTTCGATCAGCTCACGACCCAGGAAACCGGTTTTCTGTCTGGCCGGCGTTCAGCTTCTCTCCGGCCTCGAATTTCGAATTCCAAACTTCGAGCTTCGCCACGGCGGCGCCGCGGCTAGCTCTTGCCCAGCAGTTCCTCGGCGTGAGCGAGGGCGCTCTTGGCCTTGCTGTCGCCGAGCATGCGGGCGAGCTCCGTCACGCGGGCCTTTCGGCTGGCCTGGATGGGCTGGATGGACACGACCGCGCGGTCCTTCGACTGGTCCTTGGTCACGACAAGGTGACATGTGGCCTGGGCGGCGACCTGCGGCAGGTGGGTCACGCACAGAACCTGGTGACCGCGGGCGATGGCGGCCATCTTCTCGCCGACGACCCGGCCGATTTCGCCGCCGACATTGGCGTCCACCTCGTCGAACACGAGCAGCGGGACCTCGTCGAGGTCGGCGAGCACGGTCTTGAGCGCGAGCATCACGCGGGCGAGCTCGCCACTCGAGGCCACGCGGTTGAGCGGCAGCGGCGCCTCGCCGACATTGGGTGAGAACAGGAACTCGGCCCCGCAGTCGCCGGACGGGCCCAGCTCGGGCAGCGCATTGATCCGCACTTGGAAATCGGCCTTGCGGAACCCGAGCTGCGCGACGCCCTTGGCCGCGACCTTGGCGAGTTCCTTGGCCGCCTGTTCGCGCCGGGCGCGCAAGGCCGACGCCTCCCGACGGGCCGCCTGCAGCGCGGCGCCGATCCGCTGGTCGAGTTTCGCCAGCGTGCCCTTCAGGTCGCCCTGCGCCTCGAGCCGCCGGCGCAGGTCGTCCCGCGCCGCGATCACCGCTGCGACCTGGCCGCCATGGCGGCGCTTGAGCTCGAGCCAGGTGTTCATCCGGGCGGTCAGCTGCTCGGCCTGCTCGGGATCGAACTGCAGCTGCTGGCCAAGGGCGGAAAACTCGGCGCCAAGGTCGTTGAGCTCGACGGCGGCGGCCGCGAGCCGGTCGCACAGCGGCCGGCTGGCTGCGTCGATCTGCTCGAGCTGGCGCGCGTCGCGCAGCAGCGCGGCGAGTCGCGACTGAACTCCCTCGTCACCGGTGAGCCCGGCCGCGAGCGCGTCGGCGAGTTGGAGCAGTTCCTGCGAACGGCTGAGCCGGGCGAAGTCGCGTTCCAGCGCCTCGATCGCGGGCTCGGTCAGTTCGAGCTCGTCCATGCGCGCGAGCTGGTTCTGCAGGAATTCAACCTGGTCCGGCGCCAGGCGCGTCTCCTGGCTGAGCCGCACGCGCTCGGCGACGAGTTCGCGCCACGCCTGGTATTTTTCACGGTAGGCCGCGAGGATGTCGCCCGTCCGGCCGAACAGATCGAGCAGCTCGAGCTGGCAGGATTCCTTGAGCAGGCGGCGCGGTTCGCTCGGGCCGTGGAAGTCGATCCAGTTCTCGCCGAGCTGCTGGAGCGCGGCGAGGGTGGCGAGACTGCCGTTGACGGTGATCTTCGGCGCCTTCTCGCGGGCGAGGCTGCGCTTGAGGATGAGCAGACCGTCCTCGCACGGCGGGAGATCGAGGGCCGCGAGGACCGCGTCGATTTTCGCCGCATCGGTGAAATAGAGCGACGCCTCCGCCTCGCAGGCGGCGGCACCCTGGCGGATGATCGTCTTGTCGGCCCGTTCGCCGGCCAGGAGACTCAGGGCGCCGAGCAGGATGCTCTTGCCCGCGCCCGTCTCGCCGGTGACCGCCGTGAACCCGGCCTCAAAGTCGAGGGACACCTCCTCGAGGAGGGCGAGGTTCTTGATCCGGAGCGACTGCAGCATGGCGGTTAGCGATGAACGGGCGGCGCGCGTTCGTCAAAGCGAAGCTGGGAAGGACCGGAGTTTTAGTCGAAAGTCGAAGGTCACAGGTCGAACGTCGGGCGTGATCCGGCTTTTACAGAAAGCTCTGGAGGCCGAAGGTCACACGTCGAAGGTCGAAGGGCGGATGAAGCGACCACTCAATAAAGGGGCGGCGAAGCCGCGGACGCGACCTGTCACCTGAGACCTGCGACTTTCGACCTGCGCGCCGCGCCCTGCGCGGCGCGCATGCGCACTTTCCGCAGTGGACGCATGACGGAAGGCGAGTATGTTTCTGGCAATGACCCTGGAAGAACTGAAAGTCGGCAATTGGTACCGCATCGAACACGCCAGCTCCAAGGCGATCGGTAAGTACAGTGGCGTGGCGCAGTTCCTCGGGATGGATCCTCCGGGATACCCGAAGGGTTCGCTCGACTTCCTGTGCCACGACGGCGTGGCGGGGGTTTTCCCGCTCCAGTCCGTGGTCGGTCCCGCCGCGGCCCCGCAGTCCCAAGTGGACGTGCGGACCGCGCTCAAGGAGGCCATGACCGCGATGTACGCCCTCAACCACGACAAGCACGTCGATTTCGTGCTCGAGCGCCTGAAGCCGTATTTGAAGGACCCGGTTGAGTGAGGGGCGGGCTGATCCTTCCGGAGTTGAAGGTTGAAAGTTGAGGAGGCTCCGGCGTCCCGGGCGGGGCGGGCCTCGTGGCACTTGTCAGGGGCGGCGGTTCCGTGTTTCGTACCCGGCGGCAAACGCATGAAACGAATCCTCCTGGCGCTCGCGCTGCTTTCGCTCCCGGCCACGGCCGCGGTCGACCTCGGCGCGGAGCTGCCGCAGGTGGTCCTGAAGGACGGCCGGGTGCTGGCGCGGGTGCGCATCGTGCGATTTTCCGAGCAGGTGGTGATGGCCCGCTGGGAAGGCGGCGCGGGCACCCTCGCCTACTCCAATCTGCCGGATCCGATCGTGGCCGCCATTGAGCAGGGTCACCTGCGTCCCGCGCCCAAGCCGCCTCCGCCGCCGCCCGTGACTCCGCCAGCGCCGACAATCGCGCTGGTGTCCGACCTGCCGTCCGGCGCCAAGCTGACGCTGCACGCGCGCCGGCAGGGCAGCCAGCTCTTCGTCGCGGTCACCGTGGCCGCCGGCGGCAAGTCCTTTCCCTGCGAGTGCCTCGTCGACACCGGAGCCACCATGACGACGGTCAACCAGTCGCAGGTGCAGCTGCCGGCGGTGGGGCAGCATGAATTCTCGACGGCAAACGGGCAGGTCCAGATCCCGTATGCCCGGGCCAACGTGACGGTCGGGACAGTCCAAAAGGAAGTCGCCGTGGCGCTGGCCCCGGCGTTGCGCATCAACCTGCTCGGTGCCGATTTCTTCGAGGACTTCCTCTACACCATCGACCTGGAGGGCTCAGCCATCCACCTCGTCAAACGCTAGTCCGAACGCAGCCCCGCAAAGGAATGCGGGACTTCTCGCAAGAAATGCGGGGACGATTCGGGGCCAGTCGGGATAACCTGATAGCCAACCAATCCTGCCATGGCAGCAACGCCTGCCGCCCTGCCCCAGCCTGACCGTGCGCACGACCCCCGCCGAATCACTCGTCTGATTTGGCGCTGGCATCTTGCGCTCCTTTGCCTGGCGCTCGTGCTGTTGGCGGTCTGGGCGACGGTGCGATACGTCATCCGCCCGGAACTGCACGAAGTTCCCGGTCATCGGCTGCTGATGAATCCGGCGGCGGCCACCACGTTGGCCCTGCTCCTGATCGCCACCCTGCTGGTGGTGATCCGACCCGAGTGGAAGCTGGGACGCAGGATCGCACTCGCCGTCGGACACGTGGTTGGCAGCTTCGCAGTGGTCGCCCAGATTTTTACGACACCCTTCGTCGGGGCCTGGCAGCGTCCGTCGGGACTCGCCAACGCCACGGCGGTGATGATCGCCCTCGCCAGCGTCGCGCTGGTGATCCGGTCGCGGGTGCCCCGGATCGGCAAGATCCGGCGCCACCTCGGGCTGGGCTGCGTCACGATCGTGGTGGCAACGGCCTCCATCGGGGCCATCGCGTGGGCCATCGGCGAGCCGGCGGTCATGCGCCCCATCATTGACGGTGGGTCCCTGGGGTCCGAAGTCACCCTGATCATCCTCGGACTGGTCCTCGGCGGCGAACTGGGCGGCTGGGAACTGCTGGGCGGATTCCTGCTGTCGCCGGGCAAGGACCAGATGCAACACGCGCTCCGTCCCGAGGAGGACGAGCGGAAGTATGTGACGCTGGCCACGCTGCTGCTGGTGGTCGCGGGCCTGATCGTGGTGACGGCGCTCTACCTCCGGCAGGCCGCGATCCAGGAACGGCGCGAGCTGACCGAGAATTTTGTATCGGTATCCAGCCTCACCGCGAACGACGTTGGCCGCTGGCTGTCCGAACGGCACGGCGATGCGAACATGATCATGCGCTCGCCCACGATTGCCGAGTTCGCCCACCAGCTTGCGCAGGATCCCCACAACGCCCCCGTTCGTGAGCGACTCGAGGCCTTGGCGCAGGTCCAGCGGGAAAGCTACGGTTACACCGGCATCGAAGTGCTCGGACCGGAAGGGCAGTCGCTACTGAGGGTTCCCTCGGATCTCACGCCGACCCAGCTCAACGCCAAGCTGATTGCCACCACTCGCGCCCAACGCCAGATTGGCGTCTCGGACCCCTACGACGACGGCACCGGGTCGCTCTGGGTCGACATTATCGCGCCGATGTTCCGCGTCGGCGTCTCGCCGCCGGAGTTCGCCGGCTACTTCGTGTTCCGCGTCAACATCGCCTCCCAGATCAATCGAATTGTCCAGCAGTCCCGGCTCCCGGGCGAGACGACCGAAAACGTCCTGTGTCGCCGCCAGGGGGATTGGATTGCCATCCTTTCTCGCCGCGCGCCCGATTCGGGACAAATCAGGCCGCTCGTGCTGCCGGCCGACGACCTCATTCTCGTTTCCGCCGGGGCCCTGGCCGGCGCCTATGGCAGGTTCTTGAAGGGCCACGACTACCGGGGCGTGACGGTGGTGGCCGCGGCGGCGCCGGTGCCGGGCTCCGATTGGGCCATCGTCACCAAGCAGGATGCCGAGGAGGCCTTCAAACCCGTGCGGGAGGAGGCATTTCGCATCGTGCTGAGCGACGTTTTCATGCTGATGGTGATCGGCCTGGTGGCCCGCGGAGCCTGGATCCGGCACTATCGAGCGGTGGTCGCGGCCCGCGCGGCCTCCGAGCGCCAGCGCGATGAGCTGGAACGACGGTTCGGGCTCGTGATGAAGCACGCGAACGACGCCATCCTGCTCTTCGATTCCACCATGCGGCTCGTCGAGGCCAACGAGCGCGCCCTCCAGTCCTACGGCCGGACGATCGAGGAACTGCGGACGATGACCGCGAACGACCTGCGCGCGCCGACGGCACGCGACGCCACCCGCGCGGACTGGGAGAAGGCCCGGAACACCGACGGCGGCCTCGTCTTCGAGACGGTGCACCTGCGCAAGGACGGAACCAGCTTCCCGGTCGAGGTCAGCTCGCGGCGGGTTTTCCTGGATGGATCGCCGCATGTGCTGTCGATCGTGCGCGACATCACGGTCCGCCGGGCCCACGAGCATGAGATCGACCAGCTCGGCCGCCTGTTCCAGCTCCTCTGCACGATCAACCAGGCAGTCGTGCAGTCGCGCGATCAGGCCGATGCCTTCGACCGCGTGTGCCGCGCGCTGATTGAGGTTGGCCGATTCAAGATGGTTTGGATCGGGTGGCTGAACCGGGAGACCGGCTTCGCCACGCCGGTCGCGGTGGCCGGGGACGAGGCGGGATTCACCACGGGGCTGCGGATCGCCTACCGGGCCGACGGTCCGGGCGGAATGAGCCCCTGCGGCCTCGCGATGCGCGAGGAACGGACCCAGGTCTACAACGAGCTGCGCACCGACCCGCTGGCGATGCCCTGGATGAAGGCCGCCGCGGCAACCGGGACGGGCTCGCTCATCTCACTGCCGCTGCGCCAGGACAAGGCGGTGGCCGGCGTCCTGTCCGTGCACGCCGCCGAGGTCCATTATTTCTCACCCCGGGTCATCAGCCTGCTCGAGGAGGCGGCGGACGACATCTCGTTCGCCCTCGACGCCTTTGCCCGCGAGCGAGCCAAGGTGGAGGTCAACGCCCGGCTGGCAGCGAGCGAGGCGCGGATGAACTTCGTGATGGCCGCCAGTCCGGCGGCCATCTACGCGATCCGCGCCGGCGGCGCCTACGAGACGGTGTTCATGAGCGAAAATGTCCGGACCCTGCTTGGGTACGAGGCGGAGGAATTCACCTCCAACCCGGGATTCTGGCACGATGGAGTCCACCCGGAAGATCGCGCCGCCGCCATCGAGGCCATGACTAGCGCGGCCAGCAATGATCGCGTGTCCCGGGAATACCGCTTCCGCCACCGCAACGGCACCTACCGGTGGATGCGCGACGAGTCGCGCCTGGTGCGGGATGCCAGGACCTTGGAACCTGCCGAGCATGTCGGGTACTGGCTGGACATCACCGAGAGCAAGCGGCTCGAGGAAGAGGCGAAGCGGCAGGAAGCCCGGTTCCGGGCGATTTTTGAAATGGCTCCGGTGGGCATTTCCCTGACGTCATCGCCAAAGCGGGGTGGCTCGGAATTCAGGATGCTCGTCAATTCCGAGCATGTCCGCCTGACCGGAGTCTCGGCCGCTGACTCGAACATTGACGGTATTTTCAAGAGCGTCACGCACCCCGACGACTGGGCCCGTCAGCAGGAGCTGGCCAAGGATTATGCCCCCGACCGGAACAACCAGCTCACGCTCGACAAGCGTTATCTGCACCCGGGCGGGAAGGTGGTTTGGGCTAACTTGAGCAGCCGATATTTCCGCGACCCTGTAACGCTTGAATACATGTCGCTCACGGTGATCACCGACATCACCGCCCGGAAGAAGGCCGAGGCGGACCTGCAGACGCGGGAGGAGATCTTCGCCAACATCGTCGGGCAGGCGGGCGATGCGATCGCGCTGATCGACGTCGACACCGGATTATTCGTCGAATTCAACACGGCGGCGCACACGTTGCTCGGCTATTCGCGGGAGGAATTTGCCCGAATCGGGCTTTGGGGCGTGCAGGCCGAGCATTCTCCGGAACAGATCCGGGCAAACCTCAACCGCCTTCGCACTGACGGCGCCCTGCAATTCGTGACCAAGCACCGTCACCGCGATGGTTCCTTGCGCGATGTGCGGGTCAGCTCCCAGTTCCTGCAGCTGCACGGCCGCACCTACGTCACCACGGTCTGGAGCGACATCACGGAGCAGCGCCGCGGCGAGGAGAATCTCCGGAAGCTTTCCCGGATCGTGGAGCAAGCGCCCCTCTCGGTCGCGATCACCGACCTCAACGGCGCAATCGAGTACGTGAACCCGCACTTCTGCGTCGCGACCGGCTATACGGCGAAGGAGGTGCTCGGACAGAATCCCCGGATCCTCAAGTCGGGCCAGACGCCGGCGGAGATGTATGTCGAGATGTGGAAGACGCTGACCTCCGGCCAGACCTGGCGGGGTGAGCTCCACAATCGCCGGAAGACCGGCGAGCAGTTTGTCGAGCTCGCCGTCATCGCGCCGGTCGTCGGCGAGGACGGCAAGCCCACGCACTACGTCGCGCTGAAGGAGGACATCTCCGAGCGCACCCGCGTGCAGTCCGCGTTGCAGCAGAGCGAGGAGCGGTTCCGCGCGATCTTCGACCAGTCGACGGTCGGCATGTTCGAGACCACGCCGCAGGGCCGGCTGACGCGGGCGAACCCGCACCTCTGCCAGATGCTCGGGCGCCCGGCCGGCGAACTGCTGGGCCGCCACTGGCATGAGTTCCTGGCGGCACCACCCGCGGAGGCCCCGTCGGCGCCGCCCAAGGGCCCGGAGGAGCGCCGGTTTGTCGGCAGCGACGGCCGGTTGTTCTGGGGCCTGATCACCAGCCGCCTGGAGCAACAGGCGGGCCAGTCGCTCGGGTACATTTGCACGCTGCAGGACATCACCGACCAAGTGGAGGGGCGCGAGACACTGCGTCGGTTCAACGTCGATCTGGAAGACAAGGTGAGCCAGCGCACCGCCGAGCTCGCCGCGAGCAACCGCGAGGTCCAGGCCCTGCTGAACGCCGTGCCCGACATGGTCCTGCGGATGCGAGAGGACGGCGAGGTCCTGAACTGCCAGCGGTCGCACGATTCCGAGGCCCTCATGTCACTGTGCTGCCAGGGCGACTGCCAACCCGCCCACTGCGCCAACGCCACCCTGCTCGACCCCTGCCTGGTGATCGGCCGGAGCGCCCTCCGGCGCGGCACCACGGTCACCGAGGAGACCGAGATCATGGTCGGCGGCGAGGTGCTCGCGCTGGAACTCCGCTCGGCCCCCATCGGCGCGGGCGAATTCGTGGTGTTCGTCCGCGACATCACCGACCGGAAGAAGCTGGACACCGAGATCCACGCGATGCTCGAGCGCGAGCGGGAGCTGTCGGAGATGAAGACCCGGTTCATCTCGGTCACGTCGCACGAGTTCCGCACGCCGATGGCTGCCGCGGTCGCCTCCGCCGAGCTGCTCCACCATCACTACGACCGCGTCACGCCGGAGAAGCGCGAGGAGCTGTTCAGCCGTATCAAGGACGCCATGCAGCGCATGACCTCGATGTTGGACGAGATCCTCACGCTGAGCCGCATCGACTCGGGCCACCAGCCGACGGTGCTCAACCCGATCGACCTGCGGAAATTCGTGGCCGACATCGTGGAGGAGGTCCGGCTCGCCGACCATGAGGCGCACCACTTCGAGTTCGAGACCCGCGGCCAGACCGAGCCGTTCGTGACCGACCCGCTTCAGCTCCGGCAGATCCTCTCGAACCTGCTCAGCAACGCCGCCCGGTATTCGCCGAAGGGCACGCCGGTCACGGTGGGGCTGGAGCTCGCGGCCGACGGCTGCACCCTCGAGGTCGCCGACCGCGGCATCGGGGTGCCGCCAACCGACCTCCAGCGCATCTTCGAGCCGTTCGAGCGCGGCTCCAATGTCGGCGGGATCAAGGGCACCGGCCTGGGCCTGAACATCGTGCTGCGCATGACCCAGCTGCTGGGCGGCACGATCGTGGCCAGCCCGAGGCCCGGCGGCGGATCGGTCTTCACGGTCCGGCTGCCCCGCCCCGCGGACGCACCGAAGCGGCCGCAGCCGACCCGCCGGGGCCGGCGCTGAACCGGGCGCCGGAAGAAAGTTCAGCCGCGGGCGAATTTCTACGCCCTGAAATGACTTGCGCGAGAAACGGCGGTCTCATTTGACTTGCCGCGCTCGTGATCCTTTCGGCTACCGCCATCGCCTGATCCGTCGGCCGCCGGCCGGCGCCTCACCTTTCCCTTCGGACCAACTCCACCCGATATTTCTATGACGATCGCACAGCTCAGAACCTCCCTGGTCGCGCTCGCGTTTGGCGCGACGACCCTGCTGGCCCAGACCGATGCCCCCAGCACCACGATCCAGAAGAAGACCTACGACCAGAACGGTCGCAAGGTCACCGAGCGGACCCTCACCACCGTCGTCAAGGAGACGGAACGTGAGGCCGAAACCCCGACCGTCGCCATCTTCGTCGCGAACCGCGCGGGCAAGGTGGGCGACTCCGAGCTCGGCGCCCTCGAGGACTACATCACCGGCCGGGTCACCGACCTCGGCGTCAAGGTCATCAGCGGCGAGACCGCCCTGAACGCCGTCAGCGCCATGGCGCCGAACGGCAAGCCCACCGATCTCGACGCCCAGATGGCCCAGAGCACCTCGGCCGTCCGCCTCGCCCAGACGCTCGGCGCGACGCACCTCCTGCAGGTCACGATCAGTGGCTTCGACTCCAACAAGAAGACGATCGACGCCTACGGCGTCACCACGGTGAACGACGAGCGCACGGCCCGCGTCACCTACAAGATCCTCGACGGCGTCACCGGCGCCAGCCTGGCGGCCGACACCGTCAAGGCCTCGAAGACCGTCCAGAACACCCCGGACATGGCCGACGAGCGCTCGAGCCTCCTCAACGGCCTCCTCGAGGAAGCCGCCCAGAAGGTCGCCACCAGCCTCAAGCGCCAGCTCGACCGCGGCCGCCTCGCCACCACGGCCGCCGCGCAGGCCGCCGTCACGGTCACCATCACGACCGAGCTGGCCGACGTGTACATCCCCGACGTCCGCCTCAGCCCCGAGAACACGATCGCGATCTCCGAGAGCAAGTACAAGGTCTCGGCCCTGGCCGCGACGGTGGAGATCGACGGCATCGCGGTGGGCACGGCGCCCGGCCCGATCCAGACGAAGGCGGGCCTGCACAAGCTCCGCGTGGTCCGCGAGGGCTTCAAGCCGTGGGAGCGCACGGTCAACTTCGCGAACGGCCAGAAGCTCAACGTGCCGCTGGAGATGACGGACGCCGGCTACGCCCGCTGGCAGGACGCCACGGCGTTCATCAACGACCTGAAGAACGGCGCGAAGCTCACCGACGCCGAGGTCAAGGTCCTCGAGGGCAAGGCCAAGATGTTTGAGCAAAGCGGCTTCAAGGTGGATACCAAGGAAGGCATCCACATCACCAACAAGTCGCTGTTCTGAACCGTACCCTGAATTCCCCTCCACCATGAAACTCGGACGCATTTCCCTCCTCCTCCTCTCGGCCGTCGCCCTGGCGTTCGCCCCGGCCGCCTCCGCGCAGGAAGGTTCCGGCAAGAAGAAGCTCGCGATCACCAAGATCGCGGCGACCGACGCGCTGTCGAAGCGCATGGCCAAGCAGGGCGTCGGGCTGTCGCTCGACTCCGTGCTCGAGGCCCTCGACTCGCAGGTCTACGACCGCATGCTGAACACGCGCCGCTTCGAGATCCTCGAGCGGTCCGACGCCGACGCCCTGGCCAAGGAGAGCTCCGCCGCGGGCGAGGCGTTCGCCTTCAACAAGGCGGACTACATCCTCACCATTCGCGTCGACTCGTTCAACGACCGCATGGAGGAGCGCAAGCTCGCCTCGCTGGGCAAGACGATCCGCGCCCGCACGATCGAGCTCTCGGCCGTCGCCAAGATCACCGAGGTCGCCACCCAGCGCGCCATCGCCAGCACGAACTTCAAGGTCTCGAAGCGCGACTCCGAGAACCGCTCGGACAACACCACCCAGCGCGTCGGCGAGGGGTCGGACGACCTCATGATCCAGGCCGTCACCGAGATGGCCGGCAAGATCGCCGCCCGCGCCGCCGACGTCGTCTCGCCCGCGCGCGTGATCGGCAAGCGCGACAATGTCGTCACCATCAACCGCAACGACCAGTCCGGCATCAAGGTCGGCCAGGTCTGGGAGGTCTTCGCCCTCGGCGAAGAGCTCGTGGACCCGGACACCGGCGACAAGACCCGCGAGGAAGTCCTCGTGGGCAAGGTGAAGATCACCCGCGTCACCCCGCAGAATTCGCAGGGTGAGACGATGTCGGACACCGGCATCGAGCGCGGTGCGATCGTGCGTCTCGCCGGCGAGCCCGCCGGCGACGAAAACTGATCGGTTCGGTCCCCCATCCCTGCCGGCGCCGTCCCCGCGGCGCCGGTTGTGTTTCCTGTTTTTTCCAGCTTCCAGCATGAACCACCAACCCTCCAAAACCACACTCCCCGGACGTCAGCTGATGGGCCGGGTTTCGAGCGCCCTCGCGCTCTTGCTCCTGCTCGCCGGCTGCCAGACGTATGAAGCCCAGACCGAAGGTCTCGCCCAGGCCAACAAGGCCGGCAGCCTCGGCTCCGCCGTCGTCCAGGCCGACCAGCAGGCGAAAGCCGGAGTCGGCTCGAAGGACGAGCTGATCTTCCGCCTTGAACAGGGTGCCGTCCTGCGCACCGCGGGCCTGGCCGACCCCACCGCGGTCCCGGACATCCGCCCGCCCGCCCCCGAGCTGAAGAAGGGCGAGCCCGCCCCGGCGCCGCTGCCCCCGCCGTCCGCCGCGGAAGTGCACGCCCATTACCTGAACCGCTCCCTCGCCGCCTTCGACCAGGCCGAGGAGAAGGTCAATGCGTGGGAGGAGGAGGCCAAGGTCAAGGTCGGCGCCGAGCTCGGGGCCGCCCTCACCAACCAGGCCAGCCTGCCCTACCGCGGCCGCGCCTATGACAAGGTGATGATGAACACCTACAAGGCGCTGAACTACCTCTCGCTCGGCGACAAGGACAAGGCCCGCGTCGAGCTCAACCGCTCGCTGCAGCGCCAGCGCGATGCCGTCGAGGCGAACGCCAAGCGCATCGCCTCGGCACAGGAGGAGGCCGACGCCGCCCGCGAGGGCAAGGTGAAGGACGAGAAGGGCAAGTCCGCCTCGTACGACACCAACCGCGCCACCAACGACGCCCGCACCGGCCCCGCCCTGCAGGCCGCGCTGAACGAGTCGATCGCCAGCATGAAGCCCTACGGCGACTACGTGAACCCCTTCTCGGTGTTCCTCGACGGCCTGTTCTTCACCGTCCT
>DAOQKI010000061.1:0-21409 GCA_035334485.1 Opitutaceae bacterium | reverse complement strand
GGTCGCGACCGCCGGGGGCGTGTCATGGTCGTCGAGCTGGACGTTGATCTGGACCGCGCCGGCGGCCTTCTGGGAGCGGATGCGCTCGGCGAAGTCCTTCGGGTCGCCGGAGGACGTGGAGACAAAGCCGAGGACGTGCTTGAGGCCGTATTTGTCGGCGAGGCGCTTGTGCTCGGGCGTGAGGCCGGTGGTGAAGCCGTCGAAACCGGCGTCGGCGACGGCCTTGATCTTCTTCTCGAGCGACCACTCCTTGGCGGCGGAGGGGTATTGGACGAGGGACCAGAGATTGGCGATGTGGACGATGGAAGACATGGGGGAGGTCGGATTTTCGATTTACGATTTACGAATTACGATTTCGGGGAGTGCGGGTGGGCGAGTGGGACGGAAGCGACGTACGGTGCGACTGACGATCTCGGCTGGGATGGCGAAGCTGCTGGTCCCTGCTGGAGTCCGAAATCGTCAATCGTAACTCGTAAGTCGTAAATCCGCTCAGGCGTGGCGGCCCTTGAACGTGAGCTCGGCGACGCCGGACTTATCGAGGCCGCCGAGGCCGAGCTTCACCATCTTGTCGAACTGGGCCTTGGTGGCGTTGGCGAGCGGGAGGTTGAGGCCGACGTCGACGCCGAGCTGGGCGGCGATGCCGCTGTCCTTCGCGGCGTGGGCGGCGGAGAAGAAGCACGAGTGGTCGCGGTTCTGCATGTCCTCGCCGTCGGTCTTGAGCACCTGGGAGTTGGCGCCGGTCTGGAGGAACACCTCGCGCAGCATGGCGAGGTCGAGCCCGAGGGCGGCGCCGAGGCCGAGGCCCTCGGCGAGGCCGGCGGTGTTGATGTTCATGACCATGTTGACGAGCGCCTTGACCTGGGCGGCCTGGCCGGTGGTGCCGATGTAGCGCAGGGCGGTGGAGAGCTTCTCAAGGATGGGCTTGATCTGGTCGAAGGTGGCCTTGTCGCCGCCGCACATGAGATAGAGCGTGCCGTTGCGGGCCTGCGGGATGGAGGAGGCCATGCAGCCCTCGAGCGAGACGGCGCCGGCCTTCTTCGCGCGGCGCTCGACCTCGACGTGGGTCTTGGGGGTGATGGTGGCGCAGTTGACGAAGACCTTGCCCTTGGCGT
Source organism: Opitutaceae bacterium (assembly GCA_035334485.1). GTDB lineage: Bacteria > Verrucomicrobiota > Verrucomicrobiia > Opitutales > Opitutaceae > Opi-474. Next base: position 20,297 of record DAOQKI010000061.1, on the reverse strand, counting down.
TCACGAGGAGCGAGTCGCCGCTCTCGGCGAACACGCCGAGCTGGGCGGCGTCGTCGGTGACGACGGTGAAGATGACGTCGGCGGCAGCCGTGACATCGGCGAGCTTGGTGGCGTGCTTGGCGCCAATCTCCTTGGCGAGCTCGGCGGCGGCGGGGGCGTGGGAGTCGTAGACCGCGGTGACGGCATAGCCGACGTCCTTGAGACGGCGGGCCATGTTGCCACCCATGCGACCGACGCCAACGAAGGCGATTTTCTGGGACATGTGGATGTGGGGTTGAGGTTCGAAGGTTAGCGGGACGTGAAAAACGGATTGTGGCGCTTCTCCTGGCCGAGCGTGGTGAGCGGGCCGTGGCCGCAGGCGAGCACGGTGTCGTTGGGCAGGGTGAGGAGCTTTTCCTTGTTGTTGCGGTACTGGTCCGCGAAGTTGGTCGGGCTGCCGCCCATCGAGCTGGCGAAGATCGAGTCGCCGACGATGGCGAGCGGCCAACTGAGGCCGGTGATGTAGAACGACGTCATGCCGGGCGAGTGGCCCCAGGTGAACAGCGTCTTGACCGCGATCGGGCCGAGGTGGAAGTGGACGTTCTCCTTGAACGTCTTCGCGCCGTCGAAGGCCACCGGCTCGAGCTCGCTGGCCCAGACCTCGGCCTTGGTGGCCGCGACGAGCTTGGCGAGGTCGGCGATGTGGTCGTCGTGGGTGTGGGTGATGAAGACGTACTGGAGGCGGAGCTTTTCGGCGGCGATCGTGTCGAGCATGGCCGAGCAGTCGGCGCCGGTGTCGAAGGCCGCGGCGACCTTCGAGCGGGAGTCCCACACGAGGTAGCTGTTGACCGTCATGTCCTCGAACGGCGTGTTGAACGCGGCGAACCCGGTGGGGAAGTTCGGCTGCTCGGGGTACCAGGCCTTGACGGTGAGGGCCTCGAGGGCGTCGGGCCCGAGGTGGAGGTGGCGGGCGACGCGGCGGATGACGGCGATGATGGGCTTGCCGCCCTTGACGGCGGCGAGGTCCTCGGCGGAGACCTCGGCGCGCTTGGCGAGATCCTCGTCGGAGATCTTCAGCCCGCGCTGGGTCTTGTTGATGACGTCGTTGAAATTATCCTCGAGGGGAATGCGAGCCATGCCGGGCGAATAAAGGTTGGGCGTCACCCCTCGCGCAAGCCGAATGGTTCGGAAAGTTCAGCGGGTGGAAAGGAGCCACGTGAGGGCTCGGGCGGAGATTCCCCGCGGATGGCGCGGATCGACGCGGATGGGAGGGGGAGCTGTTCCCACTTTCGGCTGTCATCCTTCGCTGCGCTCAGGATGACAGGCAGGGGGATGCCAGCTACCAAATACCAACTACCAGCTACGGGCCGATCCGCCCCGTCCCCCCGTCTCCAACTCACATCGGCTTCGGCGAGCGCGGCCCGCAGGTGAGGGCGTTGGTGAGGGGCTTGACGCGGCGGATGCGGCCGAGGAGGTCCTGGTAGAAGTCGAACTTGGGATCGCCGGGCGTGCGGGAGAGCGACTTGGCCAGGGCGGCGGCGGTGTCGTTGTGGCGCTGCTGGTATTCGGCGCGGATGGTGGCGGCCCGCTCGCGGTAGTTCGAGTTGTCGACGCCGCTCAGCTCGCTGAGCAGGGGCAGCCACTTGTGGGCGTACTGGACGTGGGCGGTCTCGTCGATGATGTCGAAGAGCATCATCTCGGCGGACTCGAGGTCGTGGCCCTCCTTGAAGTCGGCGTAGCCCTCCTGCTTCACGATGAAGTGCCCGGTCTCGGCCACCATGCCGATCATGAAGACATGCTCATAGAGCTTCTCGCGGGTGATGTGGTCGGCGCGGATTAGGTCGAGGTACTTGCCGTAGTCGCGGAACACCTCGTCGAGCGGGATGCCGTGCTCCTTGGCGGCGGCCTCAAGCGTCTTGATGCGCTCGGGCTGGTCGTAGCCGGGAAAGCCGGTGTCCTCGAAGTCGATGTTGAAGTCGCGGAGGCGCGAGTACCCGGAGTCGCCGTGGCGCGACTCGTCCCAGAGGTGGCGGGAGATGTCGTGGTGCCACTCCCAGGGCATGAAGTGCCCGTCGTAGATCCAGCACAGCTGGTCGTCGGGCAGGTTCTTCTCCATCATGTAGCCGAAGCCCCAGAACAGCCGGCGGGCCTCGATGCTCGTGGTGAAGTCGACGCGGACATAATCCATGAATTCGTACTTCGAGCGGATGGGCACGTCGCGGCGGCTGAATTTGGCGTAGCGGAAGTCGGTGCGGGCGCCGGCCGGCTGGGCGCCGGGGTCGTTCTCGGCGAGCGGGAGCGGGGAATGAAATCCGCCGCAGGCCGCGATGGCCTGCTCGACCTTCGCACGGTAGGCGAGGGTCATGGTGTGCGGGTGCCGGCGGCGGAAGTCGCGGTACCAGAGGAACTCCTGGCTCTTGATCTGGTTGATCTCGTGGAGCAGGGCGATCGTCGGGGCGTCGTGGACCGGGTGGGCCTTGCTGGAGTACTCGCCATAGGCGGTGATCAGCGCCTTGAGCATCAGCTCATAGATGCCGTCGAGCGCGTCCTGGTAGTTGGGGGCGAGCAGGACGACATTCGCGAGGTCCTCGAGACGGGAGGACACGGGCGCGTCGGGCTTGCCGCCGGGAAACTGGCTGACGCGCTCGCGCAGGCGGCGCACAACCTCGGCCTGGTCCCAGACGTGGCGGTGGATGGCGCTCTTGTCGAACCACGGGGCGATCTCGCGGCCCCACGCGCAGATGAGGCGGTGGGTGGCCTTCTCGAGGTACTGCCAGTCGTTCAGCAGGTCGACGATCAGGGGCTTCTGCTTGGACTCGGGCGTGACGACGAGACGGCGGGGCGCGGTCGTGGCGGGGGTATCGGCGACGAGGGAGCTCATGGGTCCACTATAGCATTTGCGCTTGCGCCGGGGCAATGTCTGCAACCGGATGAGTTGTGCCTAAAACTGACCATCGCCCCTGGCATGACCCTTTCACGGCGCATGGCCTGCGGCCGCCGGCGGGGGCGGGCGGCGACCGGTTTCAGCTCCACGAGTGCGGGGCCCTGCCGATCGGGCCGGAGTGGAACTTCCGCGACGTGCGGAGCCCGTTCTGGCGACTGTACCACGGGCTGAAACCCGGGGCGTGGATCGAGTCCGGCGGTCGCCGGTACCCGCTGGCGCCGGACCGGGTGCTGCTGGTGCCGGACGGCGTGACTTTCCACTGCGGTTCGCGGGCCGGAGCCCTCCATCTTTGGCTGCACTTCTCGCTGTATCTATCCCTGACCAACGCGGGCGCGGGCATCCTGACGGTGCCGGCCGGCCGGACCGTGCGCGCAGTCGCGCAGGAGCTGCACCGGGCGATCCAGCGTCGCGATCCGCACCCGGCGGCGCACCTGGGGGCGGCCCTGTTGCATGGCGTGTTCGCGGCGGTCGGGCCGGAGGCGTTCGAGACGGCCTCGGGTCGGATGCGGACACTGCTGGAGTGGGTGCAGCACCGGCTGGGCGGCGAGATTACGAATGCGGCCATGGCGGCGCAGGTGGGGCTGAGCCCGGAGGCCTTCATCCGGTGGTTCAAATCGCGCACCGGCCAGACGCCGGCGGCCTTCGTGGCCGAGCGCCGGATCCGGGAGGCGTGCCGGCGGCTCACGTTCTCCGCCGACTCGATCGAGCAGGTCGCGGAGGCGGTCGGGTTCGCGAACCGGCATCACTTCAGCCGCGTCTTCAAGCGCCACGCCGGCTGCGGCCCCGCGGGGTTCCGTCGCGACCGCGGCCGGGCGGGGGACGGGGCGGCGGAAGTTCGCGCTGGGGAGTAAGGACTTATAGCAAACCTACAGCTATATCATGGCTTGCTACAGCTCGGTAGAATTGTGACTATAGCTGTATGGTCACCCAGAAAATCAAGGAACTGAAGGCCACCCAGGCCAAGATTGCCGAGCTGGAGAAATCCATCGCGGCCCAGCTCGCGAAGGAGCTCGCCTCGTTGCCGGAGAAATACGGCTTCAGCAGCGTGCAGGCCTTCGTCAAGGCCGTGAAGGCGAGCTCCGGCGGCAAGCGTCGCGGTCCTACCGCCAAGAAGGCCGGCAAGCGCCGCAAGCGCGCGGTGATCACCGCCGAGACCAAGGCCCAGGTGAAGTCGCTGTCGCAGGCCGGCAAGACCGGCGCCGAGATCGCCAAGGCCGTCGGCATCTCGCTCCCGAGCGTCCAGAACATCAAGAAGGAGCTCGGCCTGGTGAAGGCCCGCAAGTGACCGGGCTGACCGCCTGACCGCTTTGACCCCCGCCGGATCCGGCGGGGGTTTTTTGTTGTCCGACGCGCGGGCGGCGCGGCCGGTGGACGGATTCCTCATTGCCAGCCCGGGCCGGGACCCTTGGATGACGATTCGAGCCATGGCCGCTTCCTACATCCAGGCAAACACCAACGGGCGTCTCCACGACGCGCGGGAGGCGTCCGTTGCACCGCTGAACCGCGGGTTTCTCTACGGCGATGCAATCTACGAGGTGTGGCGGACCTATCATGGAGTGGTCTTTGCCTGGGAGGAGCACTGGCGCCGGCTGGAGCAGTCGGCGGCCGCGCTGCATTTCGCGCTGCCGTTTTCCGCCGCGGAGGCGCGCGGCGAGGTGCTGCGTACGGTCGCGGCCTTTCGACAGGCGGGCGGGGTGGCGGAGGACTACTACATCCGGCTCCAGATCACCCGCGGCGGCGGCCCGATCGGTTTGGACACCGCGCTCGCGGACCGCGCGGACTTCGTGATCCTGGTCCAGCCGAACAAGGCCCATCCTCCGGAAGTGCTGGAGCGGGGACTCCGGCTGTCGCTTGCGCGCGAGCTGCGGCGCAATCCGCCTGACGCGCTCAACCCGGCGTGGAAGACCGGCAACTACTTGAACAACATCCTCTGCCTGCGCGAGGCCCGGGGCCGGGGCGCGGACGAGGTTGTGATTCTAAATCATGCGGGCGAAGTGACCGAGGCGGCGGTGTCGAACATCGCGTTCGGGCGAAAGGGAGTCGTGCACACGCCGCCGCTGACGGCCGGGATTCTGGGCGGCATCACGCGTGAGCTGGTGCTGGGACGCGTGGCGATCGCCGCGGGCATCGAGGTGCGGCAGACGACGATCCGTCCGGCCGATCTGCCGCAGTACGACGAGTGCTTCCTGCTCTCGACGACGAAGGACGTGACCCCGGTGGCGGCGATTGACGAGGTGCGCTTCACGGTCGGACCCGAGTCGACAGCCGCGCGCCTGAAGAACGCGTTTGGCGAGTTCGCGCGGCACTATGCGGCGCAGCGAGCGGATCTGCGCACCTAAAGACACCGGGCGAACATCGAACATCGGACGCCGAACATCGAACGCCGAATAGGTTGGCGAGGGCGGTCCGACCGATGCCTGCCGTCATGCGCCGAGTCGCTCACCTGCGTGAACTCGCCAGTCTAAGGTCCGATCTTCGCGCCCTTGGCGGCCTTTGCGGTAAATCCCAACGCCAGAAATTCAAACCAACCGCCCGCGGCAGTTAGTAGCGAGGCACGGACGGATCGACTTCGCAGGACCAGGCGTCGATGCCGCCGGAGATATTGCTCACCTGCTGAAAGCCTTGGGCGCGGAGAAACATCGCGACGCGCCGGCTGCGGCCACCGTGGTGGCAGAGGACGAGAAGGTGGCGGTCCTTGGGCAGCGTCGCGATCAACGCCGGAATCTGGCTCATCGGCACGCAGTCGGCGCCGGGCAGGCGGCAGATTTCCAGCTCATAGGGCTCCCGCACGTCGATGATCAGGCACTCGCCCGGCTTGGCTTTCACCAGCGCGCAGGCGTCGGTGACAGAGACATCATGGGGACAGGACGAGGAGCTCATGGACGGGTGGACGGAGTCAGTGAAAAGAAGAGGCGTTTTCACCTGAGGTCGCAAATCCATTTGCGCCGGGGGAAACCGCCGTCCGAAACTGCGTCCATGCGTTGCCTCGGCATCGACTATGGCACCCGCCGGATTGGGCTCAGTTACGGCGATGACCTCGGCGTGGCCACGCCGCTGCCGGCGATCGTCGACGCCGCGCCGGAGCAACGTTGGAGCGCGCTCAAGGCCGTCATCGCCGAGCGGAAGGCGACGGACCTGGTGCTGGGTTATCCGCTGAACATGGACGACACCGTCGGGCCGAAGGCGAAGGAAGCCGAGGCCCTGGCGGCGCGGCTCAAGGCCGAGGTCGGGCTGCCGGTGCATCTCGTCGACGAGCGGCTCACGAGCTACGAGGCCGAGTCGACCATCGCGAAGGCGAAGCGGCGCGACGTGCGCGCCAGCGGCCTGATCGACTCGCGGGCCGCGACGCTGATCCTCCAGGATTTCCTCAACCAGCGCCTGCCGCCGCCGGCCGCCGAGTCGGCCGAATGAACCGGTGCGCCAAGCCTGTCACGATCCGGCAACTCCCATGAACCGTCCGCCGCCCAAGATCCAGCGCTGGAAGTGCGTTGTGGCCTACGACGGCACGGACTTCGCTGGCTGGCAGAGCCAGGCGAAGGCCGACGGCATCCAGGACGTGATCGAGGCGCGGCTGGCGCAGATCTTCGGGGCGCCGGTGCGGATCCACGGGAGCGGGCGGACGGACTCGGGAGTGCACGCGACGGGGCAGGTGTTCCACTTTGACGCGGCGTGGCCGCACGGGCCGGAGAAGATGCTGGCGGCGTTTCGCGTGGGCCTGCCGCCGTCGATCCAGATCAAGTCGGTCCGGGCGGTGCGGGCTGAGTTCCACTCGCGCTTCCAGGCGACCGGGAAACGCTACGAATACCGCGTGCAGCTCGGGGCGGCAGACCCGTTTGTCCGGCGGTATTGCTGGCCGTTCTACCGTCCGCTCGACGTCGCGGCCATGCAGGCGGCGGCGGATCTGCTGCGGGGCCGGCACGACTTCCGGTCCTTCACGGCGCTGAACGGCCCGGAGCGCGAGGACACGGTGCGCGACCTGCGCCGGCTCGACGTGCGCCGCCGGGGCAAGACCCTGCGGATCACGGCGGAGGCGGACGGCTTTCTCTACAAAATGGTGCGAAGCCTGGTCGGCCTGCTGGTGAGCGTGGGCGAGGGGAAGGTCCCGTTGTCGCAGGTGAAGGAGATCCTCTCGGGCAAGACCCGCACGCATGTCGTGCAAACCGCGCCGCCGCAGGGGCTGTTTCTCGTCAAGGTGTTCTACCGGTGACGGCTGGCCTGGGGCAGGGCGTGCTCCGGCTGGCCGACGTGGTGTTTCCGCCGACGTGCGTGCACTGCCAGGGGCTGGTGGAGCGGGGCGACGAGCCGAATGCGCTGCGTCACCTGTGCACGCGGTGCGAGCGCGAGCTGCGTTACGTGCATCCGCCGTGCTGCACGGCTTGCGGACATCCGTTCTACGGCGAGGTGGAAGGGGAGCGGACGTGTCCGCATTGCGTGCAACTGGTGCCGGCGTACCGCGAGGGCCGGACGGCGGTGCTGCTGAAGGGACCGGCGCGCTCGCTGGTGCACGAGCTGAAGTACCATCGCGGGCTGCAGGTCGTGCGCGACCTGGGGGAGATCTTCCGGCGGTCGCCGCCGGTGCTGGACCTGGTGCGGGGCGGGGTGCTCGTGCCGGTGCCGCTGCACCCGCGGAAGGAGCGGGAGCGGGAGTACAACCAGAGCGCGCTGCTGGCCGAGGAGCTGGCGCGCGTGGCGGGCGGCGGCACGCGGGTGGTGCCGCTGCTGCGGCGCGTGGTGGACACCGACACCCAGACCCACCGCGACCGACGGGAGCGCCAGCGGAACCTCAAAAATGCCTTTGCACTGGCCCGACCCCCCGGCTTTCATGCCGGCCAACATTTGATCCTCATTGATGACGTCTTCACCACGGGTTCGACCCTCAACAGCTGTGCGCTCGCGTTGCGTCGGGCCGGCTGCGTAAACCTCGACGTCGTCACCCTCGGACACGGCTAGAACACCGCTCCATGCATTTCGACAAACCGACCTATACAGTCCGCCGCACGCGCAAGAAGGAAATCCCCCACGGGCTCTACACCAAGGACCCGGTCACCGGGGAATCGGTCTTCACCAAGGAGCTGGAGGACAACCAGATGGTGGTGCCGAAGAGCGGCCACCATTTCCCGATCGGCGCCCGCGAGCGCATCTCCCGGCTGGTGGACGAGGGCAGCTTCAAGGAACTCGATCCCGCGGTCCGCTCGGCCGACCCGCTCGGCTTCGTCGACTCGGCCCCGTACCCGTCGCGCATCAAGAAGTACGAGAAGGAAAGCGGCCTACCCGAGGCCGTGATCTGCGGCTCCGGCCGGATCCACGGGATTCCGGTCATGCTGGCGGTCATGGATTTCCGGTTCTGCGGCGGCACGCTGGGTTCGGCGGCGGGCGAGAAGATCACCCGCGCGATTGAGGCGGCGCTGAACCTGAAGTGCCCGTGCATCATCTTCAGCACCTCCGGCGGCGCGCGCATGCAGGAGGGCATCCTCTCGCTCATGCAGATGGCCAAGACCAGCGCCGCGCTGGGCAAGTTGGCGGCCGCCGGGCTGCCGTACATCTCGGTGCTGACGCACCCGACGACGGGCGGCGTGTCGGCGAGCTACGCGACGCTGGGCGACGTGATCCTGGCCGAGCCGGGTGCGCTGGTCGGCTTTGCCGGACCGCGCGTCATCAAGGACACCACCAAGCAGACGCTGCCACCGGGGTTCCAGACCTCCGAATTCCTGCTGAAGCACGGCCTGATTGACCAGATTGTGAGCCGGCTCGAACTCCGCGACCGCATCCGCGACCTCCTGCAGGCGCTGTATGTCAAGCGGCTGAACCCGGCGCCCGCGGCGCCCGCCTCCTGACGCGCGAGGGCGCGGCGCCATGCCTGCGACGGATCCGTCCGACTATGCGGCGGTGGCGGAGTGGCTGTACGGGCTGAAGCCCGTCGGCGGCAAGTACGGCATCGACCGCATGCGGCGCCTCGCCGCCGAGCTGGGCCACCCGGAGCGCGGCCTGCCGGTGGTCCATGTCGCCGGCACCAACGGCAAGGGTTCGGTGTCGGCCATGCTCGACGCGATCCTCCATGCCGCCGGCTGGCGCACCGGGCTCTACACGTCCCCGCACCTCGTGAACCTCGGGGAACGGGTCCAGGTCGACCGCCGCGTCCTGCCGGTGCCCGACCTGCTCGCCTATGTGCGCGATCTCGTGCCCGTGGCCGACCGCATCGCGGGCTCGCAGCCCGAGGAGCGGCCGAGCTTCTTCGAGTACGCCACGGCGATGGCGTTCCTGGAATTCCGCCGTCAGCGCTGTGACATCGCCGTGCTCGAGACCGGCCTCGGCGGGCGGCTCGACGCCACGAACATTGTCGACCCGGAGGTGAGCGTGATCACCTCCATCAGCCTCGATCACTGCGAGTACCTCGGCGACAGCCTCGCCGCCATCGCCCGCGAGAAGGCGGGGATCATCAAGCCGGGCCGTCCCGTCGTCATGGGCCGGGTCCCGCCCGAAGCTGAGGCCGTGATTCGCGCCGTGGCCGCCGCGCAGGGCGCGCGCCTCTGGTCGGTCGCGGAGGTCTACGGCGACCAGCTCGAGAATTTCCCGGTCACCAACCTCGAGGGTGAATACCAGCGGTGGAACGCCGCGACCGCGACGCTGGCCGCGCGGGCGTTACCGGCAAAGTGGAAGGTGACCGAGGCCGCGATTGCCCGGGGTCTGGCCCATGTCGATTGGCCGGGACGCTGGCAGCGCGTGACGATTGCCGGCCGGCAGGCGATTCTCGACGCGTCGCACAATCCCGAGGGCGCGAGCGTGCTCGACCGCAACCTTGGCCTCTGGGTTGCCGAGACCGGCCGGGCGCCGGTGGTGATCACGGCCGCGCTGGGCGCGGCGCGGGCGCGACCGCTGCTCGAGACGATCTGCCGTCACGCGAAGGAAGTTCACCTCGTGATGCCGCACGTGCCGCGCGCCTGCACGCACGAGGAGCTGGCGGCGCTGGTGCCGGCGAGCTTCCAGGGACGCGTGGTGCGCGCCCGGATTGACGATCTGTTTCCCGCGCCGAACACCTGCACCGCCGGCACGTCGGAGGACACGCTCGTGGTCACGGGTTCAATCTACCTCCTCGGCGAAGCGATGGCGCGCCTCGGCCCGGTGACGCCGCGAGCGGGGTGACTCGGAATTCGGGATCCGATCGAACCCCTGCGATCTAGGGCGTGGCTTCGAACTTGGTTTTCCTGCCTGTCATTCTGGGCCATGCGAATCCAGTTAGCTATCGCCGGGGCTTCGACTGCGTCCCACTGGATTCTTCACTCCGTTCAGAATGACAGATCGAGTTTGAAGGCACACCGACTCAGTCGGCCACTGCAGGAAATAATCCGGAATCCGGAATTCGAAATCCGGAATTCCTCTCATGCCATCCGCACCAGCTCCGGCGTCGCCGGCACGTCCTTGATGATCTGGGACGGCTCGGGACCGACGCCGAGGTAGCGCAGATTGGGCAGGCGGTCGGGCGAGGGCCACGGGGCGCCGTCGAAGGCGACATCGAGGGTGGCCTTGACCATCGCGGCGACGTAGCGCTGCGCGTTGGCCGGGAGCTGGGCAAAGTGACGGACGGATGAGATGTCCTCGGCCCAGCCGGCGTGGCGCGAGTAGACGGGGCGGAGGGACTTGCGGACGGCCTCGTTGCGCGGGACGTGACGGTAGCGGCGGCCGGAGGCGTCCTCGTAGGCGGTGCAGATCTGGAGCTCGCCGCGCCACTCGCCCGCGTAGGTGAGGGCGTCGGCCTTGTTAATCATGAGATCCTGGCAGCCGCCGTAGCGGATGGCGTCGCCCTTCTCGACGGCGTCGTACCAGCCGACCATGCGCTGGCGGCCGGTGCTGGTGCCGAACTCGAGCTGCTTGAGCTTCACCGCGAGCGGGTGGGCGTCATCCATCCGGGTGAGGAAGGTGTGGGTGCCGACCTTGGTGTCGTAGGCCTTGGCGACGCCAAACGTGTGGATCCGCTGGACGGGGATGCCGGCGCTCTCGAAGAACTCGGGGGTCGAGGTGTGCGACGCGGTGACGTTCGGGGAGAAGCCGTGGCGCTTGTCGAGCCAGTAGGCCTGGCCGAACTCGCCGATGATGGTGCGGCCGGCGTGCAGCTCGCGGAGAATCAGTTCGCGGACCTCGCCGATGTTGCGGGCGAGCGCGGTGCCGGCCTGCCAGTAGGCGGCGGTGAGCACGTCGAGATTGAGCGAGAACGGCTCGGTGCCGCGGAAGCGCGTGAAGTCGAACTCGTCCTTCGTAAACACGCCGAGCTCGATGGCCTCGGCGTTGGCGCGCAGCTCGGCGGCGGAGAGCTTGTCGAAAAACCCGGCGAAAGTCTCGGGGCTGACGCGGCAGACATGCTGGATCGTCCGCAGGGCGCGGTCGGCGCGCTGGGCGAGCTTGCGGGCGAAGTAGTTCGGGCCGGCGAGGAAATCGGCGAAGGTGACCTGCCACTGGCCGACCTCGTCGAGGTAGGCGGGCGTGATGCCGCGGCCGGTGGAGCCGCGCGGCTCCTCGGCGAGGATGTTGGTGCGGTAGTCCTCCCACGCGAGATCGAGCAGCCGGTGGGTCAGGTCCGAGACCATCGCGCGCTCGTCGATCAGGAGCCGCGAGAGGACGGCGTAGCCCTTCTTCTCCAGCGGGCGCGTCTCCCACCAGACCTTGCGCGGATCGGCGACCACGCCGCTGCCGATGCACAGGTGGCCGGCGTCATGGACGACGACCCCGGCGGGCAGGAGGTTGAGCTTGATGCCGCCGGCGGTGTGGCCGGAGTTGGCGCCGCCGTTGACCTTGAGCACGACCGAGACGGGATGGGCGGTGCCGCGGAGCTCGTTGGCGACCTCGGGTATGAGGCGGCCCTTGCCTTCATCGCCGAGGGAAATGCCGACGTCGGCGACGAGCTGGCTGGAGAACGGAAGGAGGGACATGGGCTGGAGGGCAGCCAGAGTCCAAGTCCCCGGTTGCCGAACAGCAGAAACTCCACGCGCCCGCCCCGGGCAAGATTAAAGCGGACGGATGACGCGGCCGGCGCTGCGCGCCGGAGTCGAAGGCGATCCAGCGCTGCGCGCTGGGGTCGAAAGTCTCAGGTCGAAAGCCGAAGGGTGGTCAGCGCGGGGCGCTGGACGTTTACGAGCTCGGCCGAGAGTCGAACGCTGGTAGTCGCTGGCCGACCTGCGACGTTTGACCTGTGACCTTCGACGCGCCGGCGCGCTGCGCCGGCGCTACCCCTTGCGGGTCGAGACCTCGACCACGTCGTGCGGGGCGGCCTCTTTCTGGCCGGCGGGGCTGACGTGGATGTAGCGGGCCTTGGCGCGGAGCTCGGCGAGGGTGGCGGCGCCGAGGTAGCCCATGCCCGACTGCACGCCGCCGACGAGACTGCCGAGCACGTCGTCGACGGAACCGGAGACTTCCTTGAGGGCCTCGATGCCCTCGGCGGCGACCTTGCGGTTGTTGTCGCTCTTGTCGTGACCGTAACGGGCGGCGCTGCCGGCCTTCATGGCCGAGAGGCTGCCCATGCCGCGGTACTGCTTATAGACCTTGCCGCCGATCTCCATGATCTCGCCGGGGGCCTCGCGACAGCCGGCGAGCAGGCCGCCGCAGATGACGGCGTCCGAGAGGGTGAGGGCCTTGACGATGTCGCCCGACTTGGTGATGCCGCCGTCGGCGATGAGCCGGACGCCGAGCTTCTTCGCGGCGGAGCCCGCGACGTAGAGCGCGGTCAGCTGCGGGATGCCGACGCCGGCGACGATGCGGGTGGTGCAGATGGAGCCGGGACCCTGGCCGATCTTGATGGAGTTGGCGCCGCACTCGGCGAGGAACGCCACGCCGGAGGCGCTGGTGACGTTGCCGGCGATGAGGGTGAGGTCGGGAAAGGCCTTGCGGACGAGCTTCACGACCTCGCCGACGCCGGCGGTGTGACCGTGAGCGGTGGAGACGGCGATGGCGTCGACATGCTCGCTGACGAGGTGGCCGACGTGTTCGAGGATTGCGTCGCGGTCGAGCGAGCCGTCGGGCTTGCGCAGCGGCGAGAGCGCGGCGCCGACGACGAGGCGGAACTGGGAGTCGCGGGCCGGCTTGCGGCGGGACTTGGCCTCGGAGGTGATCTTCTCGACGTCGGAGATGGTGACGAGCCCCCGGAGGTGGCCGGCGGCGTCGACGACGAGCATCTTGTTGAGCCCGACGTTGGCGGAGAAGAACTGGTCGGCAGCCTTGATGGGGTCCTTGGCGACGGCGCGCTCCTGCTCGGTGATGAGCTGGGCGCGCGGGGTCATGACGGCGGAGACGGCCTTGGACTTGTAGCGCTCCTTGACGACGTTGCCGGAGAGGAGGCCGACGAGCTTGCCGGCGGCGTCGACGACCGGGAAGGTGGAGAACGCATACCGCTTGGCCTCGATCATGGCGAGGACCTCGGCGATGGTCTGGTCGGGGGTGACGGTGATGGGGTCCTGGATGAGCCCGTGGATATGGCGCTTCACCCGGGCGACCTCCTTCACCTGCTCCCGGGCGGGCATGTTGTAGTGGATGAGGCCGAGGCCGCCGTTGAGGGCCATGGCGATGGCCATCCGGGACTCGGTGACCGTGTCCATGTCCGACGAGATGATGGGGATCTGGAGCCGGAGGGAGTCGGACAGGGCCGTGGACGTGTCGGCGTCCTTGGGCAGGATCTCCGAGTAGAGCGTGGCGAGGGAGACGTCGTCGAACGTGAGGGCCGTGGGCAGGCTCGCGCGGAAGAAGGCATCGGCCGGCTGGTAGAACTCGGCGTCGAGGCCGGCGGCGGAAGTCGTGGCAACCTTGGTCATAGGGTTGCCATGAACGAAGTACGCTCCCGGTGGGGAAGCGCAAACAGAAATTCGGGCGGCGCGGGTGAAGGGGCCGGGGCGGGTTTGCGAGCGAAAAGGGGCGTCACTTTCCGTTTGCCCGCGCTCACACCACTCGCTCACATTCTGCGCTTTCATGTATCTCAAGGCGCTAAAATTGCACGGCTTCAAGTCCTTCGCCGATGCATCCACCCTTCGGTTCGAACCCGGCGTGACGGCCATCGTGGGCCCCAACGGCTGCGGCAAGTCGAACATCGCGGACGCGATCCGCTGGGTGCTGGGCGAGCAGAGCGCGAAGGCGCTCCGCGGCGGCAAGATGCAGGACGTGATCTTCGAGGGCGCCGACACGCGCAAGGCGTCGCAGCTGTGCGAGGTCTCGCTGCTCCTGACCGAGTGCGAGAAGCAGCTGGGCAGCGAGTTCCACGAGATCGAGATCACCCGCCGCGTCCATCGCGACGGCCAGAGCGAGTACGCGTTCAACGGCCAGCCGTGCCGGCTGAAGGACATCCACAAGCTCTTCATGGACACCGGCGTCGGCCGGACCAGCTACTCGATCATGGCGCAGGGTCAGATCGACCAGATCCTTTCGTCGAAGCCCGAGGAGCGCCGCGCCGTGTTCGAGGAGGCCGCGGGCATCACCAAGTACAAGTCCGCCCGCCGCGAGGCGCTGAACAAGCTCGCGCTCACCGAGCAGAACCTGGCCCGCGTCGCGGACGTCGTGGCCGAGGTCACGCGTCAGATCGGCAGCCTCCGCCGCCAGGCGTCGAAGGCGATGCGGTACAAGCGGCTCAGCTTCCGTCTCCGTCACCTCAGCCTCGCCTGGAGCAGCCGCCAGCACGGCCAGCTCGTCGCGACGCTCGGCGAGCTCGACGCCAAGGTCGGCGCGCTGCGCGCCGAGGCCAACGCCCGCCACGCGGCGCTCGAGGCCCGCCAGGCCGAACTCGCCGACAAGAAGGGCAGCCGCGGCCGCCTCAACCAGCGCGTGCAGGACGCCCAGCAGGCGGTGTTCGACCTCCGCTCGCAGAAGGAGGCCGCCGAGAACCAGGCCAGCCTCGCCCAGATCCGCCGCACCGGCCTTGAGGAGCGGCTCGCGTCCTCCCGCGACAACCTCGGCGAGCTCGAGATGCAGCTCCGCGAGGTGACCGCGCAGGTCGACAGCGGGGCGCAGGACAAGCAGCTCCAGCTGGGCCTCCTCGGCAGCAGCGACGCCGTCTTCCAGCAGCGCAACCGCGACCTGAGCGTCGCCGAGGGCGAGCTCAGCCGCCTCGAGTCGGAGCTCCAGCAGGCGAAGTTCGAGCTGCTCCAGCTCGAGAGCACCGTCGCCCGCCTCCGCACCGACTGTTCCGGCTACGAGGTCGACCAGAAGACCTCGGTCGTCCGCCACGACGCCGTGGCGCAGGAGATCGGCCAGGTCCGCGCCCAGCACGCCGCCGCCGCGACCGCCGCCGCCGAACAGGCCGCCAAGGTCGAGACCGCCCTGGCCGAGAAGTCGCGCACGCACAACGAGACCGTTGCCGCGCAGCAGGCCATCACCGATTTGACCCGCGAGTTCCGCGACGCGCAGCGCAAGCTGCAGGAAATCGACCGCCAGCTCGCGCAGCGCACCGCCCGCCTCCGCCTCCTCCAGCAGCTGCAGGAGAAGTGGGAGGGCTTCGGCGAGGGCGCGAAGGCCGTGCTGCAGGGCCGCCTCGACGCGGCGCTCGCCGGCGCGAAGGTGACGCCCATCACCCACGGCCTTTCCGTCCGGCCCGAGTTCGGCAAGGCGGTCGAGGCCATCCTCGGCTCCGCCGCCGAGGCCATCAGCGTCAGCGACCTCGGGACCGCGCAGCGGATCCTGGCCCAACTGGAGACCGAGCAGATCGGCTCCGTCGTGCTGCGCGTCGCCGAGTGCGGCGCGGGTCGCGACGGCGCCGGCGAGCTGCCGGCGGGCCTGGTGCGGGCGCTGGACGCGCTCCACGGCGTCGAGCCGTCGCATCCCGCCGCGGGCATCCTTGGCGAGTGCTTCGTGGCCGACGACCTCGGCGCGTTCCTCGACTACTGGAAGGCGCACCCGGAGTTCGGCTTCCTCGCAGTGGCCACGCGCAAGGGCGACCTCGTCGACCGGCGCGGCCTGATCTACGGCGGCCACCACAGCGCGCGGAAGTCGGCGAACAGCATCGTGCAGCGCGAGATCGACCTGCGCGAGACGGCGCGGGCGCTGGCGGACGACCAGAAGCAGCATGACGACCAGAAGGCCGTGATCGACGGCCTCGGGACGCGGCTGGCGGCCGCCGAGCAGACCCTTGAGCAGCGCCGGGCCGACGTGCTGGCGGTGACGCAGGTTGTCGCGGCCGCGCAGGCCGAGCAGCGCAACGCCCAGCGGGCGCTGGAGGACGTGGCCAACCGCCTCCGGCGGATGGAGGGCGAGCTGGTCTCGCTCGAGCAGGCGCGCAACGAGGCGCACGCGCGCTGGGAGAAGGCGCAGGCCGGCCTGGCCGAGGCCGACGCGAACGCGACCGCGCACCGCGAGAAGATTCACCACTTGGAGGTCCGGATCACGGAAGTGCGGACGGACCGCGACGTGAAGCGCGACTCGCTCGCGCAGGCGCGCCTGGAGCTGGCCGAGCGCCGGCAGAAGGTCGAGATCCTCGACCGCGGCCTGACCGAGATGGAGAAGCGGCGCCTGCAGCTCGACGACCTGCTGGTCCAGCGCCAGCAGGAGATCGAGACCTGGGCGGCGCAGATCGACGACCTCGGCCGCGACGGCGAGGCCCAGCGGGCCCGGGCCGCGCAGATCGCCGGCACGCTCGGCGTGGCGCAGGAGCAGGTCGAGAAGGTGCGCGTGGAGCTCGTGGGCCTGGAGCAGGAGATCACGGGCCTCGAGACGGCCGAGCGCTCGCTGCACAGCGAGTCGGAGGCGGCGCATGACGAATTGAGCACCCACGAGGTGCGGCTGGCCGAGACCCGGCAGCGCGCGCAGTTCCTCGCGGAGGAAGTCCAGCGCGAGTTCCAGGCCGACATCGCCACGCTCGACTGGAAACAACTGCTCTGGCACGCGGACGACGAGCCGGAGGGCGTGAAGCCCCTGGACCTGGACGAGGACGAGGACAGCGAACCCAAGCCCGACGCGGCGGCCCAGCCGGCCGAGGCGGGCGCCGCGGAAACGGTGGCGGAGGCCAAGCCGAAGCCGTCGCGCCGCCGCAAGGTGAAGGAAAAGGGCGAGCCGACCGCCGAGGACCTGACGGCGCTGGACGCGACGAACTGGGACGAGATCAAGGCGGAGTCGGACGCGCTGCGCGCGCGGCTCAACAGCATGGGCGCGGTGAACCTGGTCGCGATCGAGGAGTACGCGGAGCTGAAGCAGCGCCACGACTTCCTGACGACCCAGTGCAACGATCTCACGACGGCGAAGACCGAGCTGCTCAAGGCGATCGACGAGATCAACCAGACCTCGCAGAAGCAGTTCGAGGTGACCTTCGGGCAGATCCAAAAGAACTTCGCCTACACCTTCGAGACCCTGTTCGGCGGCGGCCGGGCGGCGCTGGAGCTGATCCAGGCCGAGGACATCCTGGAGAGCGGCATCGAGATCGTGGCGCAGCCGCCGGGCACGAAGCTGAAGAGCATCACGCTGCTGTCGGGCGGCCAGAAGACCCTGACCGCGGTGGCGCTGCTGTTCGCGCTCTACATGGTGAAACCGTCGCCGTTCTGCTTGCTGGACGAACTCGACGCGCCGCTGGACGAGTCGAACATCGGCCGGTTCACGGACCTGCTGAAGAAATTCGTGAACGAGTCCCAGTTCATCATCATCACGCACAACAAGCGCACCGTGTCCGCGGCGAGCGCGATCTACGGCGTGACGATGGAGGAGCGGGGCGTGTCGAAGACCGTCTCGATGCGCTTCAACCACGAGCGTGGCGAGGCCGAGGTGCAGACCCCGAACATCGCCGAGTCGGTGAGCGGCGCGAAGGCGCCGGCGCCGACGCCCGCCTGAGGCGGCGGGCGAATTGCGGATTGCGGATCGCGAATTGCGGATTTGTCGTGCGCGACAAGTCGCTAGAATCAGCGCGCGGTATGGTCGAGTGACCGACGCGACCGAGGGAGGCCTTCGGCCGGATCAGAATCCGCAATCCGCGATCCGCAATCCGCAATGGAAAGTCCGCGCCGCGCGGCCTTACAGGATCAGGTCCGGCGGGACGTTGGCCAGGGCTTCCTCGACGGTCGTGAGGCCCATCTTGACCTTCAGGATCGAGTCCTGGTGGAGGGTCTTCATGCCGTTGCGCATCGCGATGCGCTTCAGCTCGGCGACCTCGAGCTCCTTGTTGATGCCCTCGGTCAGCTCCTCGCTGTTCACCATGAGTTCGTGAATGCCGACGCGGCCCTTGTAGCCGGTGCCGCCGCAGGTCGGGCAGCCGTTCGGGTTCGCCTTGAAAATCTGGCCGGACCAGCCGCCCAGCGCCTTCGCGATGATCTCCTTCTCGCGGCCCTCGGCCTCGGTCGGCACCTTGCAGCCCTTGCAGACGCGGCGGAGCAGACGCTGGGCGCACACGCACACCAGCGACGCGGAGATGTTGAAGGGCTCGACGCCCATCTCACCGATACGCGCGACGGTCGACGGCGCGTCGTTCGTGTGGAGGGTGGAGACGAGCAAGTGACCGGTGAGCGCGGCCTCGACCGCGATGCCCGCGGTCTCCTCGTCACGGATCTCACCGACGAGGATGATGTCGGGGTCCATACGCAGGTAGCACCGCAGGGCGCGCGCGAAGGTCAGGCCGATCTGCCGGTTCATCTGCATCTGGTTGATGCCGGGCAGCGTGTACTCGATCGGGTCCTCGGCGGTCTGGATGTTGACGTCGGGGGTGTTCACCTCGCCGAGCGCCGAGTAGAGGGTCATGGACTTGCCGGAGCCGGTCGGGCCGCAGTGGAGGATCATCCCGTACGGCTGGCGGATGCACTCGCGGTAGCGCGCGAGGTTCTCGTCGGAGAAGCCGAGCGCCGGGAGGGGCAGGGTGGACTTCTGCTTGTCGAGAATACGCATGACCACCTTCTCGCCGTCCTTCATCGGGCCGGTGGCGACACGGAGGTCGATGTCCATGTTCTTTTTCGTGAAACGCTTGAACACGATACGACCGTCCTGCGGCAGGCGGCGCTCCGAAATGTCCAGGTTGCACATGATCTTGAGGCGCGTGACGAGGGCGTTGGCGGCCATCTTCGGCAGGCGCATCTTCTCCTGGCACAGACCGTCGATGCGGTACCGGATCATGAGCTCCTTCTCCATCGGCTCGATGTGGATGTCGGACGCGCCCTGCATGTAGGCGTCCTCGATGATCCGGTTCGCCATCAGAATGATCGGAGCGGAGTCCTCGCTCTCCATGTCCGCCGCGGACATCTCGGCGGCGGCCTCGTCCACGCTGTAGGCCGAGCTGATGGCCTCGACCGCGGCGCCGACGTCGACGTTGTCGTTCTTGGTCTCCTTGAAATACTTCTTCATCAGCGCGTCGAACAGCGACGCGGGGATGACGCGGACCTCCTCGATGGTGAGCTCGGCGGCCTGCGAGAACGACTCGCGCTTGGCGTAGTCGAGCGGGTTGGTCATCAGCACCGCGACGGTGCGCTCGCCGGCCAGCTTGTAGGGGAAGATGCCCTCGCGGCGGATGATCGCGTCGCCGACGGAGGCGATGAGCTTCTCGTCGCACTCCAGCTCCTCGATCTTGCTGACGAGCGGGAGGTCGGTGAGCTTGGCGACGAACTTGGCGGTGTCGTCGGCGCTCAGCTGGAACTTCGGGTCCAGCATGCGCTGGAGCAGCGTGGCGGAGTACTCGGCGACCTCCTTGAGCAGCAGCAGGTCCTTGTCGGTGAACTCGCCGTCGGTGCCGGCGGTGAGTTCCTTGTTGAGGACCTGGATGGCGCCGATCACGACGTTCGTCTTGAGCGGGACCGTGAGCATCGAGCGGACCTCGAAGCCAGTGGTCTTGGCCATGGACGCCATGAAGGGCGCCTGGCTGTCGGAATTGCGGTAGAATGATGGTTCGCCGGAAGAGATGACCTTGCCCACGACGCCGGTGCCCATGGGGAGGCGGAGGGCGAGGAGCTTGGCGGAGGTCTCCTGCAGCTTCTTCTCGAGGTCCGGGTTGTTGGCCCAGAGGGTGGGCGAGTAATAGACGTTCTTGAACGCGATCTCGTTGCCCTCGATGAGATAGAACGTCATCGACTGCGCCTGCAGCGCCTCGACGACCTTGGAGGCGGTCAGCTCAATGACCGAATTGACGTCCTCCCGGCTGGGCGCCGCCTTCGAGATGATCTTGATCAGCAGCGAACGCCGGAGGGTGCCAGTGATGTTCGGATTGGCCATGGTGGAGACGTATCAGCCGGTTTCTGGAATTGTCAGCGCGGCGCCGCGTCGGCAATAGGAAAGAACGTCGCGGGTCGCGCCACAGACGCAAGACTCATGTTCCGCTGGCTCGTTCCCTGGTTCCGCCGAGACCGTCCCGCCGCCGCCCGCCGCGGCGCCGAGGGCGAACGCCTCGCCGCGGCCTTCGCTCGCCGCGAGCTCGGCTACACGGTGGTCGCGCGCAACTGGCGGTCGC
>DAOQKI010000060.1:0-21458 GCA_035334485.1 Opitutaceae bacterium | reverse complement strand
CTGCAGGGCAGCTTCAGCCTCAACTGGCCGATCTGGGAACGGGTGCTGGCGCTGCTGGCGTCCGGCCAGCTCGATGTCCGCCCGGTCATGGGCGGCGTCTGGACCCTCGAGGCCTGGCACGAGGCGTTCGAGCAGATGCACTCCGGCCGGATCGTGAAGGCCGTGCTCAAGCCCGCCTGATTTTCCGCCACGAAGGGCACCAAGATCACGAAGCCAAGCCGGTTCACCTCTTCCTTCGTGCACTTCGTGAGCTTCGTGGCTAGAAAGACACCATGCGACTAAAGGACAAAGTGGTCATTGTGACGGGCGGCACGAGTGGCATCGGCCGCGCCATCGCGGAACGGTGCGTCGCCGAGGGCGCGCGCGTGCTGGTGCACGGCATCAACCGGGCCGAGGGCGAGGAAGTCGTGGCCAAGCTCGGCGCGGCGGCGGCGCTCTGCATCGAGGACCTGGTCAACCCCACCGCCCCCGAGCGGATTGCCGCGGCTGCGATGAAGGCCTTCGGCCGGATCACGTCGCTCGTGAACAACGCCGCGATCGTCCCGCGGACCACGATCCGCACCGCTACGGCCGAGTCGTTTGACCGCGCCATGGCGATCAACGTCCGGGCGCCCATGCTCCTCATCAAGGCGGCCTTCGACCAGCTGAAGGCGAACCAGGGCAGCGTGGTGAACATCGGCTCGATCAACTGCCATAGCGGCGAGGCGACGTTCCTCGACTACAGCATGACGAAGGGCGCGCTGCAGACCCTGGCGTGCAACCTCGCGAACGCGCACGGCCGCGACAAGGTGCGGTTCAACCACCTCAATCTCGGCTGGGTGCTGACCCCGCGCGAGCACACCAGCCAGATTGCCCAGGGCCTGCCGGAAAACTGGCTCGAGCACATTCCCGAGAACTACATCCCGTCGGGCGGCCTGATCATGCCCGAGGCGATCGCCGCCGCGGTCGTCTTCTGGATTGGCGACGAATCAAGGCCCGTTACTGGGGCGACCGTGGACATGGAGCAGTTCTGCGTGCACGCCCGGAATCCGGTGAAGATCTGACCATGCCGCGGCTGGCCGCTTTCCCCAAGGCCTTCATGCGGCCGCTGTGCCGCGACGGCTCCATGACGCTCCGCGAGTGGGTGGATCTCGCCGCGCCGCTCGGGGTGGACGGCCTCGAATACTACAGCGGCTTTCTCGAGCTGGCCGACCCGGCGCGCTGGCCGGAGGCGCGGCGGACTGTGGAAAGCCGCGGGCTGGTGATTCCAATGCTCTGCTGTTCGCCCGATTTCTCGCAACCCGACCCCGAGCTGCGGCGCCGGGAGGTCGAGCAGGAAAAGACTTGGATCCGGATGGCGGCCACGCTCGGCGCCTCGTACTGCCGCGTGCTGTCCGGCCAGCGCCGGCCGGAACTGACGCGTGAGCAGGGACTGCAGATCGTGGTGGAGAACATCGAGGCGTGCCTGCCCGAGGCCGAGAAGTGCGGCGTCACGCTCATCATCGAGAACCACTACAAGGACGATTTCTGGCTGTACCCCGAGTTCGCCCAGCAGATGGACGTGTTCTGCGACCTGATCGGCCGGATCCGTCACCCGCGCTTTGGCGTGAACTACGATCCGAGCAATGCGTTCCTGGCCGGCGACGACCCGCTCGAGCTGCTGCGGCGGGTGAAGGATCGGGTGGTGACGATGCACGCGAGCGACCGCTACCTCGCAGAGGGCACGCTGGAGGACCTGCGCCGCGACGAGACCGGGGCTGAGGGCTACGCCAAGCGGCTACGGCACGGCACGATCGGCAAGGGTCTGAACGACTACGACGCGATCTTCCGCACGCTCAAGGGCGTCGGCTTCGACGGCTGGGTCAGCATCGAAGACGGCGTCGACGGCATGGACCAGCTGGCCGAGAGCGTGCGGTTCGTCCGCGGGAAGCTGCGGCAGCACTTTTGAGGCTCCGGATTCCGGAATCCGGATTCCGGAGTCGAGACCAGGTGGATGGATGCCGCGGTGATTGGGCGCACGGGTTCGAAGGCATCGAACTCCGAACTCCGAACTTCGATCTCCGAACTCCGCCGCGGCCAACGGCCGCGGCTACGCCGTGAAGCGGTAGCCGATGCCGGACTCGGTCCGCAGGAAGGCCGGCTGGTCGGCGGCATCCTCGACCTTCTTGCGCAGGTTGGCCATGTGGACGCGCAGGTAGTGTGTGTCGTCCTCGTGGCCGGGTCCCCAGACCTCGCGCAACAGCTGCCGGTGGGTCACGACCTTTCCGCGGTGCTGCAGGAGCAGGCGGAGCAGGGCGTACTCCTTGACCGTGAGATGCACCGCGGCACCGGATTTCGTCACGGCCCGCCGCGAAAGGTCGACTTCGACGGTGCCGAAGCGATGGACCGTGGGGGAGTCGGACGGCTGGGCGCGCCGCAGGAGCACACGGAGCCGGGCCAGAAGTTCGCCGCCGCCGAATGGCTTGGTGAGATAGTCGTCGGCTCCGGCGTCGAGGGCGGCAATTTTTACCGCCTCATCGCCGCGGACAGAGAGGACGAGCACCGGCAGGTTGCTCCACTCGCGCAGCCGCCGGAGGACGTCGAGGCCGGACTGGTCGGGGAGACTGAGGTCGAGGATCACGGCCTCGGGCCGGGAGACGGCGGCGTCATTCAGGCCGAGCGCTCCGGTCTCCGCGTCGCGAACCGTGTAGCCGGCGGCCTCCAGCGTCACGCGCAGCAGGCGGCGGATCTGCGCCTCGTCGTCGATCACGAGGATCGCGGGCTGGGAGGCGCTCGGGCTCATTCGGTGGGCACCTTACCGTGTGGCGCGTAGGGGAGGTAAACGGAAAAAACGGCACCGCCCCCGGGATTTTCTCCGGCCACGATCTCGCCGCCCTGGGCCGCGACGAAGCCGCGGATGATCGACAGGCCGAGTCCGAGTCCGCCGGCCTTGGCCGCATCGCCGCGCTGGAACTTCTGGAAGAGCCGGTCGCGCATCGCTGCCGGCAGGCCGGGCCCGCGGTCGGCCACGGTGAAGCAGATCCGGGCCCGCGCCTGGTCGAGGTTCGCGGCGAGGAAGATCGGCGTGGCCTCCGGCGTGTGCAGGGCGGCGTTCAGGAGCAGGTTGGCGATCACTTGTTCCATCAGCGCGAAGTCCGCGCGGAACAGCGGCAGATCCGGCGGGAGGGCCGTCTCGAGCGGGTGTGCGCCCAGCGCGTCGCGCACGCCGTCGAGCGCGGCGTTCACCAGGTCGTGGGCGTCGCACCAGTCGAGCCGCGGCTGAAGAGTGCCGGACTCGAGCCGGGTCTGGTCGAGCAGGTTGTTGACGAGCCGGTTCAGCCGGCGCGAGGCGGTGCGGACCTCGCCGAGCAGCGTGGCGCGGGTGGTGGCGTCGGCCGAGGCGAGCTGTTCCAGCGCGGCGTCGAGGACGGCCAGCGGGGTCTTGAGCTCGTGGGAGACGCCGTCGAGCAGGGCGCGATGGAGCTTCTCGGACTCGGCCAGCAGCTGCTCGCGGGCGCTGGCCGCACGGAGCTGCTCCCGCTCGACCACCAGCGCCAGCTGGGTTGCGAAGCTCTCGGCCAGGTCCCGCTGGGCAAGGGTCAGGCTGGCGTCCGGCTCGACCCGGATCACCAGCACGCCCACGGCCGTGTCGTCGCGCACGAGCGGCAGGTGGAAGCCCTCGGCGGACGGGAGGGTGTCGGTGAAGCGGCCGGCCTTGCGCCGGTTGCGTCCCGCCCACTCGGCCACCGCGAGTTCCTTCTCGGTGAGCGGGTATGAACCGGCGAAATGCGGGGTGAGGCCGGGGCCCGGGCCCAGCAGGAGGGCGGTACGCGCGGCGAACAGGGCGTCGGCCTGCCGCAGCGCCGCGAACACCGCGTCGTCGAGGGTCCGCGCGGCGCTCAGCGCCCCGGTGAGCTGGAACAGCGCAGTCGCCCTCTCCTCGCGCAGGCGTTCATGCCGTTCCTGCGCCCGGATGCGGGCCGTGAGTTGCCCGGCGATCAGCGCGACGACGAAATAGGTGCCGAACATCAGCCCGTCCTCGAACTTCGCGATTACGAAGGTGAACAACGGCGGAATGAAAAGGAAGTTCCAGGTCAGCGCGCTCACCACGCCGGCGAGCAGGACCGGTCCCCGGCCGACGCGCAGGCTCAGGGCGATCACCGCCAGGAGGTACAGCAACCCGATCGCCAGGTAGCCTGCGTGGGGCACGAGGAACCAGCTGACGACGGTCAGGAGCCCCAGGGCGCCCAGCATCTCCGCGTATTCGCGGCCCGGACCGCCCTCGGCGGGGCGCCACTCGGACCAGTCAGCGGTCCGCTCGGCCGCACGTTCCGCCGGCACCACGTAGATGTCGATCGGGCCGGCGCGTCGCAGGAGACGGTCGACGAGGCTGCCGCCGCGCAGCCAGTCGAGCCAGCGCGGCGAGCGGGACTTGCCGACGACAATCTGGGTGGCGTTGTTCTGCAGTGCCACCCGGACCAGCGCGCCGGCGACGTCCTCATCGTGGGTCACCACGACCTCGGCCCCGAGATCCCGGGCGAGGGCGAGGTTCTGCTCGACGCGCCGCGCGGCCGCCGCGGCCGGCTGTCGCGCGGACTCGACGCTGACCGCGATCCAGGAGGCGCCCTGCGCCGCGGCCATCCGCCGGGTCCAGCGGACCAGTTGCACGGAGCTCGGGCTCGGCCCGACGGCCACCAGCAGCCGTTCGCCGGAACGCCAGATCGTCTTGACCGGGGCCGCGCCGCGCAGCTCGCGCAGGCGCTTGTCGACGCGTTCGGCGACAAACCGCAGCGCCAGTTCGCGCAAGGCGGTCAGGTTGGCGTCCTTGAAAAACCCCTCGGCCGCGGCCTCGGCGCGCTCACCGAGGTACACCCGGCCCTCCTGCAGCCGCTCCCGCAGCGTCTCGGGCGTCACGTCCACGAGCTCGATCTGGTCCGCCAGCTCAAAGACGGTATCCGGCACGGTCTCGCGGACCGTGGCGCCTGTGATCTGCCGCACGGCGTCGGCGCGGCTCTCGAGATGCTGGACGTTGAGGGTCGTGTGGACGTCGATGCCCGCATCGAGCAATTCCACCACGTCCTGGTAGCGTTTCGGGTGCCGCGAGCCCGGCGCGTTGGTGTGCGCCAGCTCGTCGACGAGGGCCAGCGCGGGTCGGCGTGCGAGCATCGCTTCGAGGTCGAGCTCGGCGAGCTCCATCTCGCGGTAGGCCACCTTGCGCCGCGGCATGACCGTCAGGCCGGCCAGCAAGGCTTCCGTCTCGGCCCGGCCGTGGGTCTCCACGAGTCCCACGACGACATCGGTGCCGTCCCGCAACTCCTGCTGCGCCGCCCGCAGCATCGCGTACGTCTTGCCCACGCCGGGACACATGCCGAAGAACACCTTCAGCCGGCCGCGCCGGGACCGCCGTTCCTCGCGCTGCAGCGAGGACAGAAGGGCATCGGGGTCGGGGCGCGCGGGCTCGGTCACAACTGGGGATTATCCACGGGTCGCAGGGTGAGACACGGCAAAAAGGGCGACCTAACGTGCTGGCGGCCAATCGATCCGCGACGGTCCGGCGGACCGCTGGGTCAGGCTCCAGCCGGCCAGCAGGAGCGCCGCGACCGTGAGGGCGATGAAAACCACGCGGAACGCGGTGGAGGAGTGGTCAGGGCGCCAGGGGGGCATCGAGCGAGCGGTTGAGCCGAACGACGTTGACCCCCGGCTCGCCCAGGCAGCCAAGATCCGGGCCCTCGGTCGCCGCGGCGACCAGCGCCTGGATCCGCGACAGGGGCAGGCCGCGGGCCCGGGCGACCCGGGTGGCCTGGAGCGCCGCGTTGGCCGGGCTGATGTGGGGATCGAGCCCGCTGGCGGAAGCCGTCACGGCGTCGGCCGGCACGGCGAGCGACGGCGGCAGGTCGTTCTCCTTTCGATAGGCGGTCACGGCGAGGGCGATGCGGTCAGACAGCGCCCGGCTGGTCGGACCGAGATTGGAGCCGCCGGAATTGGCGGCGTCGTAGCCGGCGCCGGCGGCGGAGGGACGAGGGTGAAAATAACCGGGGGCGGGGAAGGCCTGCGCCAGCAGCGTCGAACCCCGGACGCTGCCGTCGGCGTCGCGGATCAGGCTGCCGTTGGCCTGGCGGGGGAAGCAGAGCTGGGCGCCGGCCCAGACGGCGACCGGGTAGGCGCCGCAGAGCAGCAGCGTGAGCACGAGCGTGAGAAGACAGGCCGTCTTCAGGTCGCGGAGATAGGCGGTCATGGGCGGGCTAGACGAGATGCAGGGTGTTGATCACGACATCGATCAGCTTAATGCCGGCGAACGGGACGAGGAGGCCGCCGACGCCGTAGAGGAGGAGATTGCGGCGGAGCATCACCGCGGCGCCGACCGGACGATAGGCGACCCCGCGCAGCGCCAGCGGGATGAGCGCGATGATCACGAGGGCGTTGAAGATCACGGCGCTGAGGATCGCGCTGGACGGCGAGCCGAGGCGCATCACGTTGAGCGGGGCCACCGCCGGAAACGCGCCTACGAGCATGGCGGGGATGATCGCGAAATACTTGGCCACGTCGTTCGCGATCGAAAACGTCGTGAGTGCACCCCGGGTGATCAGGAGCTGTTTCCCGATTTCGACGATCTCGAGCAGCTTGGTGGGATTGGAATCGAGATCGACCATGTTGCCGGCCTCCTTGGCGGCCTGCGTGCCGGTGTTCATGGCGACGCCCACGTCGGCCTGGGCGAGTGCCGGGGCGTCGTTGGTGCCGTCGCCCGTCATGGCCACAAGGTGGCCCGCGGCCTGCTCCGCGCGGATCCGGGCCAGCTTCATTTCCGGCGTGGCTTGGGCAAGGAAGTCGTCGACTCCGGCCTCGGCGGCGATCGCGGCGGCCGTGAGGGGATTGTCGCCGGTGATCATCACGGTGCGGATACCCATGGCGCGCAGCTGGGCGAACCGCTCCTTGATGCCGCCCTTCACGACATCCTTGAGGTGAACCACGCCGAGAATCTCGCGCCCGTCCGCCACCACGAGCGGCGTCCCGCCCTGGCGGGCAATCGCGGCCGCCGCGGCGGCCACCTCCGCGGGCAGCGCGCCGCCGAGGGACTCGACCCAGACCCGGACATTGTCGGCTGCGCCCTTGCGGATCTGTCGGGCGGACTGGCCGTCCGGCGCGGCCACGTCGATGCCGCTCATGCGGGTCTGGGCGGTGAACGGCACGAACTGGTGCGGCGCGGCCATCGCCGGGGTCCGCAGGCCAAAGCGATCCTTCGCAAGGACCACGATGCTGCGACCCTCGGGGGTCTCGTCGGCGAGGGAGGCAAGCTGGGCCGCCTCGGCCAACCGCTCGGGCGGGACGCCTGGCGCCGGGACGAATGCGGTGGCCATCCGGTTGCCGAGCGTGATGGTGCCGGTCTTGTCGAGCAGGAGGACGTCAATGTCCCCCGCGGCCTCGACGGCCCGGCCCGACATGGCGAGCACGTTGCGCTGCAGGAGCCGGTCCATCCCGGCGATGCCAATCGCGCTGAGCAGGCCGCCGATGGTCGTGGGAATCAGGCAGACCAACAGCGCCACCAGCGCGGTGATGGGAAACGCGGCCTGCGCGTAGTCGCCGAACGGCTTCAGGGCGACGATGACGAGGAGGAAGGTGAAGGTCAGGGCCGACAGCAGGATCGTCAGCGCGATTTCGTTCGGCGTCTTCTGGCGCGAGGCGCCCTCGACGAGGCTGATCATGTGGTCAAGAAAACCGTCTCCCGGGTTGGCGGTGATGCGGATGAGGAGCACGTCGGACAGGACGACCGTGCCGCCGGTGACCGCGCTGCGGTCGCCGCCGGCCTCGCGGATGACCGGGGCGGACTCGCCGGTGACGGCGGACTCGTCCACCGAGGCGGCCCCCTCGATGACCTCGCCGTCGCCGGGGATGACCTCGCTCGCGGCCACCCGCACCACGTCGCCCTTGCGCAGCAGCGCGGCGTCGATGCGCTCGAAGCCGTCGGCCGTGCGGCGATGGGCGAGCAGTTGGCGCCGCGACGACCGCAGGGCGCGGGCCTGGGCCTTGCCTCGGCCCTCGGCGACGGCCTCGGCGAAGTTGGCGAAGAGGACCGTGAAGAGGAGCCACACGGCGACCTGCAGGCCATACGCGAGCGGCCCCGGCGCGGTGAACAGCTGCTCGAACGTCAGCAGGGAACCCACGAGCGTGACAAACATCACGGGATTCCGGAATTGGCGGCGCGGGTCGAGCCTCACCACGGCATCGGCCAGGGCCTGCCGGAGAATCGCGCGATCGAGAAGGGAGACGGCTTTGGCGCTCATGGCAGGAATCAGAAGAGCTGGCCGGCGCCCATCAGGAAGTGCTCGACGATGGGGCCGACGGCGAGGGCGGGCAGGAAGGTGAGGGCGCCGACGAGCAGGACGGTGCCGATGAGCAGCACGACGAAGGTCGGGCCCTCGGTCCGGAACGTGCCGGCGCTGGCGGGAATCTGCCGCTTGGCCGCAAGGTTTCCGGCGAGGGCGAGCAGCGGTACGATCATCAGGAAGCGGCCGACGAGCATGGCGACGCCGAGGGTCACGTCGTAGTGCGGATCGCCGTCGGCGGGATTGGCCGTGAGTCCGGCGAAGGCGCTGCCGTTGTTGCCGACGGCGGAGCTGTAGGCGTAGAGGATCTCGCTGAAGCCATGCGGCCCGGCGTTGGTGAGTCCGGCCCGGCCCCAGGCGGCGCTGGCGGCCCAGGCGGTGGCGCCGAGGGTGGCGGCGGACAGCACCATGAGCACCAGCATGACGAGCTTCACGTCGTAGGCCTCGATCTTCTTTCCGAGGTACTCGGGGGTTCGTCCAACCATGAGCCCGGCGATGAACACGGCGAGGATCACGAACACCAGCATGCCGTAAAGTCCGGCGCCGACCCCGCCGAAGATGACCTCGCCGGTTTGGATGTTGAAGAGCGGTACGAGCCCCCCGAGCGGCGTGAACGAGTCGTGCATGGCGTTGACCGCGCCGCACGACGCGTCGGTGGTGATGGTGGCGAACAGGGCGGAGTTGAAGACGCCGAAGCGGACTTCCTTGCCCTCGAGGTTGCCATCGGCGGCGGCGAGGCCCAGCCGCTGGTGGATGGGATTGCCGGCCGCTTCGGCCTGCCACGCCACCAGCATGCCGGCGAGGAAAAGGACGAACATCGCGGTCCACACCGCCCAGCCGTGGCGCTGGTTCCGAGTCAGCCGGCCAAGGTAGTAGGTCAGGGCGCTCGGCAGGGCGAAGATCGAGAGCATCTGCACGAAGTTCGCGAGCGGAGTCGGGTTCTCGTACGGATGGGCGGCGTTGGCGTTGGTAAAGCCGCCGCCGTTGGTGCCGAGCATCTTGATGGCCACCTGCGACGCCATCGGTCCCTGCGCGATGACCTGCGGTTCGGTCGATCCGCCGGCCAGGGGCCGGGCCGTGACATACGGCTGGAAATTCTGGATCATGCCCTGCGCGACCAGGAACAGCGCGAGCGCGAGGGCCAGCGGCACGAGCACGTAGCAGGTGACCCGCACGAGATCGGCCCAGAAGTTGCCAATTGTCCGGGCCGAGTGCCGCGCGATGCCGCGGACCAGGGCGGCGGCCACGGCGATGCCGGCCGCGGCCGAGGTGAAATTGTGGAGGGTGAGGGCCACCATCTGCGAGAAATACGAGAGCGTCGCTTCGCCGCCGTAGCTCTGCCAGTTGGTGTTGGTGGTGAAGCTCACCGCTGTGTTGAACGCGAGGTGGGGCGTCAGCCCAGGGAGATGCTGCGGATTGAGCGGCAGCCGGCCCTGGCCGCGGAGCAGCAGGTAGGTAAAGCCGAGGCCGACGAGGCTGAAGGCCAGGAGCGAGACCGTGTAGGCGGACCAATCCTGTTCGCGGTCCGGCTCGATGCCACTGAGCCGGTAGATGGCGCGCTCGACCGGTCCCATGACCGGGTCGAGCCACGTGCGACCGCGCTCGAGCACCTGCCCGAGGTAGAGGCCGAGCGGCTTGGTGAGCAGCAGCAGCGCCCCGCAGAACAGGGCGAGTTGGAGCCAGGCGACGGGGGCGTTCATCTAGAATTTCTCCGGGCGGACCACGGCCGCGATCAGGTAGACGAGGGCCCCCAGCGCCAGCAGGAGCAGGAACCAGGTTTCCATGGGATCAGCGAAGCCGGTCGCAGAGGCGGGCGTAGCCGACCGCGAGGGCGAAGAAGGCGAGGGTGAGGACGGCGAGGGCGAGGTCGGTGTTCACGGCGGCCAGTATCGCTCCTTCCGGGCCGGCCGCCTAATCAAGCGGAGCGGCCTGACCATCAAGAAAACATCAAGCCGGCGAGGGGCCGGCCCGATTAAGCTCTCCATTTTCCGCGGGCCCGGTCACCGTGGGCCATGGAAAAAAGGCGCTTCAACGAGCTGGGACTCTCGGACGAGATCCTCAAGGCAGTCGACAAGATGGGATTCGAGGAGGCCTCGCCCATCCAGACGGCGGTGATCCCGGTCATCCTGTCCGGGCGCGACGTCGTCGGCCAGTCGTCCACGGGCTCCGGCAAGACCGCGGCCTTCGCCATCCCGGCCATCGAGCGCGTGGACCCGAAGCTCCGGGCCGTGCAGGTGCTGATCCTGTGCCCGACGCGCGAGCTGGCGGTGCAGGTGGCGGAGGAGACCGGCCGCCTGGCCCTCTTCAAGCGCGGGGTGTCCGGCGTGCCGATCTACGGCGGGCAGAGCTATGAGCGGCAGTTCCGCGCGCTCGCGGCGGGCGTGCAGGTCGTGATCGGCACCCCGGGCCGGGTGATGGACCACATGGCGCGCGGCACCCTGAAGCTCGACCAGCTGAAGCTCGTGATCCTCGACGAGACGGACCGCATGCTCGACATGGGCTTCCGCGACGACATCGAGCAGATCCTCGGGCAGGTGCCGGCGGAGCGGCAGCTGCTGTTCTTCTCGGCGACGATCCCGCGGGCCATCCAGGACCTGATCGGCCGTTACGCGCGGGACCCGGCGTGGATCAAGATCGACGCCGTGGCGCAGAACGCACCGCAGGTGGAGCAGACCTACTTCGAGGTGGACCGCCGCTCGAAGCTCGAGGCGCTGACTCGCCTCATCGACGTGCACGACTTCCGCTACGGCATCATTTTCTGCAGCACGAAGATCATGGTCGACGACCTCGACGAGCACCTGCACGCGCGGGGCTATCTGACGGACCGGCTGCACGGCGACATCTCGCAGGCGCAGCGCGACCGCGTGATGGAGAAGTTCCGGCGGCGGGCGTTCGAGTTCCTCGTGGCGACGGATGTCGCGGCGCGCGGGCTCGATGTCGACGACCTCGAGGTCGTGTTCAATTTCGACCTGCCGAACGACGCCGAGGACTACACCCACCGCATCGGCCGGACGGGCCGGGCGGGACGGAAGGGACAGGCGTTCACCTTCGTGTCCGGCCAGGAGATCTACAAGCTGCAGAGCATGGTGCGGTGGGCGCGCCTCGACATCCGTCGCGGCAAGATTCCCTCGCTGGACGAGGTGGAGGAGGCGCGGACGAACGTGTTCTTCGAAAAGATCCGCGCCACGCTCGACGCGAAAGAGTTCAAGGCGCACGACCGGATGATCGACCGGCTGCTCGACCAGGGCTACGCGAGCACCGACATCTGCTCGGCGCTCATTCACCTCCTGCAGGGGGCCGCGACTGGCAAGAGCCCGGCCAAGGCGCCCGCGAAACCCGCGGCCGAGGCTCCGGCGGCGCCGGCCCGGCCGGCGAAACCGGCACCGGCATGGGCCAAGAAGAAGTCGGCCGTTCCCCCGACCCCGGCCCCCGAGGGCGTGGTGGCGCCGCCTTCCGACTATTCCATTCCGCCGTTCGGCAACCGCGGGGGTGAGGACGAGGCGCGGCCGGTTCGCGCCAAGTACCAGCGCACCGCGCGCACCGGCCGGGAGCCCGGGATGGCGACGATTTTCCTGAACGTGGGCCGTCACGAGGAAGTGACGCCCGCCGACGTCGTCGGGAAAATCGCCGGCGTAACGCGACTGCCGGCGACGGTGGTCGGCGCGATTGACATCCACGAGCGTCACACGCTGGCCGACGTGAAGGAGACGGAGGTGGACTTCGTCGTGAAAAAACTCACCGGCATCAAGATGAAGGGCGTGGCCCTGGAGCCGATGAGGGTGGGGGCGGACTAGAATTGCGGATTGCGGATCGCGGATTGCGGATTCGCGCCGCTTCGCGGCGCGTGCTCGGAAGACCGCTTCGGAGCACTAACGAGGTCGGCGGACCGAATGTGAGTCATGGCGGAGCCAGCCAATCCGCAATTCGCAATCCGCGATCCGCAATGGACCCCTGCCGA
Organism: Opitutaceae bacterium; assembly: GCA_035334485.1. GTDB lineage: Bacteria > Verrucomicrobiota > Verrucomicrobiia > Opitutales > Opitutaceae > Opi-474. The sequence continues at coordinate 9,221 of DAOQKI010000060.1, read as the reverse complement.
CGCCGGCCCTTGACAGTGCGGCGCCGCCGGCGGTATCCCCTTGGCCCCGTATGGAGGCAGCGCTTGATCAACCGGTGCTGGTTTTGAACCGCCTGTGGCAGGCGGTGAACGTCATCGGCGCGCGCCGCGCCTTCGCCCTCCTCGCCCGCGGTCATGCGCACGTGGTGCACCACTACGAGGAGGACTTCCGCACGTTCAGCATGCTGGACTGGATCCACTTCTCGGTGCACAACCCGCCGATCGAGGAGGTCGAGACCGTGCACACGCCGACCCGCACGATCCGCCTGCCGCGCGTGATCCTGCTGACCTTCTTCGACAAGCTTCCGTGCAAGGAGCTCAAACTCACCCGCAACAACGTCTTCGAGCGCGACCGCAACACCTGCCAGTACTGCGCCAAGCCGATGCCGCGCGAGCAGCTCAACCTCGACCACGTGATCCCGCGCGACTACGGCGGGAAGACCACGTGGGAGAACATCGTCTGCTCCTGCATCAAGTGTAACTCGAAGAAGGCGAACCGCCTGCCCCACGAGGCGCACATGCGCCTCATCCGGAAGCCCGTCCGCCCGAAGTGGCGCCCGGTCATCTCCCTCGTCCTCGGCAACCAGCACCGCGAAATGTGGAAGGACTTCCTCGATCTCGCGTACTGGAACGTCGAACTGGATGAGTGAGGCGGAGCGGTCGACGGTGGACCGTTGACGGTGGGCGGTGGCTGAGCGCCGCGGGTTATTTGCCGGAGAACTTCTGGCGGATGATCATCCAGATGGCGGCGATCACGATCAGGTCGCCAGTCAGGAGAAACAAACGGATCGGCAGCGGGAACCGACGCAGGACGAAAAGCGAGGCGATCGCACTCAGGCTGATGACCAGCAGGACGAACGTAAGCGTCGACTTCTGCTGGGCGGATTTGGGATCAACAGACATTGCGGAAGTGACGAGGGACGAGTGACGAGTGGGATTCTAGCGGGACAAGAGTGGACGGGTTAGGACGGCCCACCGTCTACCGTTTTCCGCTCACCGTCCACCGTCTTCTGCCCACCGTCCACCGCCCACCGTCTCATCCGGCAACGACGGGGAGGGTGACGCGCATGGTGGTGCCGCCGGGGCCGGTGGCCACGAGGGCGATGTCGCCGTGGTGGGCCTGGAGGATGCGCTTGGCGATGGCGAGGCCGAGGCCGGTGCCGTCGGGGCGGCCGGAGAAGAACGAGTCAAAGATCCGGCTGCGGACGGCCTCCGGGATGCCGGTGCCGGTGTCGGCGAGGTCGAGAGTTGCGGTGCCGTCGGGGCCAGCGGCTAGCGTGAGTGAGATGGCGCCGCCCTCGGGCATGGCTTGGGTGGCGTTCAGCAGGAGGTTGAGCAGGACCTGCTGGACCTGGCCCTTGTTGGCCTCGACCACCAGCGCGGCGGCGGGCGGGTCGTAGCGCAGCGCGATCTTGGCCTGCGCGAGCTTGGGACGCACGAGGACCAGCGTGTCGGCGACGATGTCCGACAGCGCCCAGCGTGAATGCAGGCTGGAGGGGGCCTTGGCGAAATTCAGGACGCGCGTGACGATGGCCTCGAGCTGGTCGAGCTTCTCGCGGATCACCCGCACGTCGGTGCTGCGCGGGTCGGCGGGCGGAAAGTCGAGGCCGAGTCCGCCGTGCAGGAGCTTGAGCACCGTGAGCGGGTTCCGGATTTCGTGGGCGATCTCGGCGGCGAGCAGGCCGAGCGTGGTGAGCTGCTCCTGCTTGCGCAGGGTTTCCTCGCTCTGGAAGACGCGGGTGTAGAGCCGGGCGTTCTGCAGCGCCACGGCGCCGAGGTTGGCCAGCGTGGCACAGACGCGTTTCTCGTCGTTGTCGAAGCGGTGGGCCCGGTCGGTGAACACCGCCAGCACGCCGAACACCTCGCCCTCGAACCGCAGCGGCGTGAGGAGGGCGGCGTGAAGCACGGAGTCGCGGGGCAGGTCCGGCACGCTGGCGAAGCCGGGCGAGCGCACGTCGGCGAACTCGACCTGGCGCTTGGTGTGCAGCGCGGCGGCGGCGAAGCTCGCGGCGGTCGGGTACTCGCCGCCCGGGAGCGGCGGGTTGCCCGCCGCGTCGAACGCGCCGAACCGCACGAGGTCCCGGGCCGCGTCATGGAGATAGAGCGCGCAGGCGCTGGCCTGGAGCATCCGGCGGGTGTCGCGCGTCAGGGTGTCGAGCAGTTCCTGCGACTGGAGCTTGGCGACGAGCGTCTGGCCGGTCGTGAGCAGCGTCTCGAGCTGGCGGGCCTTGGCCTGCAGGGCCTGCCGCCGCCAGAGATGCTGGATGACGACCGTGGCTTCGAGGGTGAGCCGCTCGAGCAGGACGAGGTCGGCCGGCGCGAAGTGGCCGACGCGATCACTTTCCAAGTCGATGACCCCGAGGACGGTCTCGCCGTCGCGCATGGGGGCGGCCATCTCGCAGCGGGCGGCGGGCCGGACGGCGATGTAGCGGGGCTCGATGGCGACATCGGGCACGAGCAGGGGCCGGGCATTGAGGACGCACCAGCCGGTGACGCCGTGGCCGAGCTTCAGGCCGCTGGGACCGGACTCCTCGGGCAGCCCGACCTGGACCTCGACCTCGAGGCGGCCGGAGTGGGGATTGACGAGGGCGATGGACCCGGCGTCGGCGTGGAAAGTGGCGACGAGCTCATCCAGCACCGCCCGGAGCGCCTCCCGGGAGTCGTCGAGCCGCCCGGCGACGGAGTTGAGCCGGTAGAGGGCGGGGAGGCAGCGGGCATCATCCGATTGCGGATCGCGGATTGCGGATTGCGGATTTCCGGAGGGAGCTGGCGAACTGGATTCCACGGGTCGCACCATTAAGGCGTCGGGAGCGGTTAGCCAGAAATTCGTTCGGGGACGGCTTGGCGCTGGCCACCTTGGGTTCGGCGCGAGGTCGTGATTGAGGCCACGGTCATGGCGAGGATCTCACGACCCTCTTTCATCAAGGGAAAGAGCGGCTCGGGCCTGATGCGGTTCGAATCGATCAGGAGCTCCATCCAGAACAGCGATTCATCGGTCTCCTCTTCGACGATGCCCATCTTGGCGATGAAGTCGGCTGGTGACTTGGCCCGCGAGGCAGCCCGGTAGTTCGCCGCCACCGAAGTGCCTGAACGAAGCAGCTGATTGCCGAGCGTCCGCGACACAGTGTCGCGCGGCAGTGATTCGACGACCCGAATGACCCGGAGCGAGAATTGCTTGGTGCGGTTACGAAACTCCTCCGGCGACATGCCCTTCAGCCTGCCATTTCCGCAACGCGATCAACCTCCAAGCGGGTCACACCGTCGCCCGGCGCTGACCAAATCCGCAATTCGCGATCCGCAATCCGCAATCTCGCATCAAGCCGAGCGCGCTGGCGCGATCGGCTTGATGATTTCCGCCAGCGTGTCCTTCAGGGTCTGCAGGCGTTCTTCGGAGATGGGCTTCGAGGGTTCCGAGCTCTCGATGTAGAAGGTGTCGATCGCCACGCCGCGCTCCGTGCCGATGCGCGCGAACGTGATGTCGAAGCCCTGATCGGAAATCGTCTTCGCCAGCCGGTACAGCAGGCCGATCTGGTCGCGGGCCTGGATCTCCACGATCGTCCGCTGCATCGAAAGCTCGTGATAAACCTCCACGGTCGGCGGGAACGACGTGTGCAGACCCTCGCCCGTGGCCGCCAGCGGCCGGGTCGCCGCCACGCGCTTCGCCTGCGCCACAATGTCGGGGTAGAGATCCTTGTTCGCCACCAGCGCCGCCTCGATCGTCCGGGCAAACAGCTCCTGCGAGTTCGAGCTCTGCACGACGCCGCGGTCCGGCTCGACCACGTAGAACGTGTCGATCGCGATGTGGTCCGACCGTGAAATCACCTTCGAACCCAGGATCGACAGTCTCGCCACGCTGAAGGCACCCGCCAGCTTGTAGAACAGGCCCGCACGGTCCCACGTGACCACGTTCACCACGGTCAGGGAACGATTCAGGTCGTCCTTCCACTCGATCACCGGCTTCAGCGATCCGATCGTGTCCGCCGTGGCGATCGACTTGAGCAGTCGGTTCACCATCTGGATGTGGAGGGCGATCTCGTCGGCGTCGGTCTGGATGAAATAGCGCTCCGGCAGCAGGCTGAAATGGGCGATGATCTCGTCGGGGCTGATGCCGGGGATCTGGCGGGCGGTAAGGTCCTGAAGGGTCATTTGCTTCTTCTTCTCGTAACTGGCGAGGACGCCCTCGCCAAGGCTCAAGCGTTCAAGCGTGGCGCGGTAGAGATTGGTGTGGAGGGTGTCCTTGTAGCTGTTCCAGAGACTGACCGCCGTGCCCCGGGCGTCGCAGAAGGTGTGGACGTACAGGTTCCTGAGCTGCTCGGCGTTCTGCACGAGCTCGGCAAAGGCAGCGGCGGTCTTGGGGTCATCAACGTCCCGCTTCTGCCAGAATCGTGCCATCACGAGATGATTTTTGATGACAAACGACACCAGTTCCCGGCCCTCGGGCGACACCCCCAGGCGCTCCATGATCGGGCCGGCCAGCCGCACGCCGCTCTCGGCATGACCCTGGATGCCGTTCGACTTGCCGATGTCGTGGAGGAGGAGCGTCAGGTACAGCAGCGCCGGGTCGGTGGTCTCGTGCAGCGCCGCGCGGTACTTCAGCGTGATCGGCTCCGCCTCGGTGAAGATGAGGTCGAGCTGCCGGATCGCGTTCAGGGTGTGCACATCCGCCGTGTACCGGTGGTAGTACTCGTGCTGAACCATGCAGGTCAGGCCGTCGAACTCCGGGATGAACAGGCCCAGTACCCCGAGTTCGTGCATCAGCGACAGGGTCGGAAAGACGCCGCCGGCCTCCGACAGGATCGAGCGGAAGCTCACCACGGCGTCATGCGAGCTGCGCACCGTGTCGGTCAACAGCGCGGCGGCCGACTGCCGGATCAGCGTCGCGAGATGGAAGTCCGGCCGGCAGTCGAGCTGCTGGCAGTGCCGGAACACCCGGATCAGGCGCACCGGATCTTCCTGGAACACCGTGGGTTTCTCCGCCGCCAGTTCCCGCCCGCGCAGGACGAAGCCGTCGAGCCGGCGGCTCCGGCGGAACCGCGAGGCGAGCAGGCTTTCGCGCAGCGAGATGGGTTCGCCCTGGGCGTCGCGCCCGATGGTCAGGGCGAGGCGGCTCTCGACCACCTTGGACAGCCGGAAAACCGACTGGGCCGCCCGGTAGTAGTCCTGCATGAAGTGCTCCACGCGCGGCAGCGGGTCGGCCTCGGTGTAGCCGAGGTTCTGCGCGACCTTGGCCTGCCGCTCGAGGTCGAGCAGGTCGGTCGCCCGGCGGCTCAGGAAATGCAGCTCGTTCCGGACGCGGAGCAGGAAGTCGTATGCGCGGCTGAACTCCCGGAGTTCCTCCTCCCGGAGGTACCCCTGGGTCACCAGTTCATCGATGCTGGAGATGCCGAGTTTCACCCGGGCCATCCACACCGCGTTCTGGTAATCGCGCAGCCCGCCGACGCCGTTCTTCACGTCGGGCTCCTGGAGAAACACCGTGTCGCCGAATTTCTCGCGCCGGTGCGCCTGGTCGTCGAGCCGGGCCGCGATGTAGCCCTTCGGGTCCTCGGACGTCGCGAACTGCCGGTAGGCCTGCGCGAACACGTCGTACACCCCGGTGGCTCCCGCCAGGTACCGCGCCTCGAGCATGGAGGTGAGGGTCTGAACGTCCTTCCGTGCCTCGACAAAGACCTCGTCCACGTTGCGGGTCGAGTGGCCGACCTTCAGGCCGCTGTCCCAGAGCGGGTACAGGATCTCCTGGGTCAGGTGCTCCAGCAGGGGCTTAACCGTTGGCTGCCGGGTCTTGGCCGGGAAAAGGAACATCACGTCAATGTCGCTCAACGGGCTGAGTTCCCGCCGGCCGTACCCGCCCAGGGCCAGCAGGGCCACGGCGGCGGGCGGTTTCCCGGCGGTCCGGGTGAACCCGCCGAGGGCGTGGTCGAACAGCCGCACCATCATGGCGTCCATCAGGTCCGCCCGGGCCCGGGCGATCTCGAGCCCCGAGGCCCCGGCCTCGTGCCGTCGGCGGAGCAGGGCGTCGCCGGCCTGCAGGTACGCCTTGCACGCGGCCAGCCGCTCCGCGACGGGGGCGTCGTCGGCGAAGGTGAGCACCGGGGCGGCAGGCAGGGTGTCGGGGGCGGACATGAGGGTCATCCAGTGAACGGAAAAGGCCCGGGTGGGCGAGGGGATTCACCAAAGCAGGACCCGGGCCGGAAAACTTCGGACCGCACACGAGGCAACGGAGGATTTGGAACCACTAATCCACGCTAATTCACGCTAAGGGTTCCGAACCCCAGATTAGCGGAGATTAGCGCGAATTAGCGGTTTTCCCCTCCGTTCCCTCCGTTGCCTCCTGTGCAACGTCCGCCGCCCTGGCCAAGGGCTGCGAACGCACTTGCCTCGGGACGCGGGGCTGGGTTCCCTCGGCGGTTCCCTCAGGGACACCGCCCATGGCCGAGATTTCCAAGAGCTACGATCCGCGTGAGATCGAGAAAAAGTGGTACGCCGCCTGGCTGCAGGCGGGGTGCTTCACCGGACGCGCCCAGGCGGGTCGCGAGCCGTACTGCATCATGATCCCGCCGCCCAATGTCACGGGCGTCCTGACCATGGGTCATGTGCTCAACAACTCGATCCAGGACATCCTGATCCGGCGGGCGCGCCTTGAGGGCAAGTCGGCCCTCTGGCTCCCGGGCACGGACCATGCCGGCATCGCCACGCAGACCGTGGTGGAGCGCGAGCTCCGCAAGCAGAAGAAGACCCGCCACGATTTCGGCCGCGAGAAGTTCATCGAGAAGGTCTGGGAATGGCGTCACGAGAAGGGCGGCATCATTCTCGAGCAGCTCCGCCGGCTCGGCGCGTCCTGCGACTGGAACCGCACGGCGTTCACGATGGACCCGGCCTACTCGGAGCGCGTGCTCCACGTGTTCGTCGAGTTGTTCAACCGCGGCTACATCTACCGCGGCAAGCGCATGGTGAACTGGTGCCCGGCGTCGCTTACGGCGCTGTCGGACGAGGAGGTCATCATGAAGCCGGTCAACGGCACCCTCTACCGCGTGCGCTACGAGGTGGTGGGCCAGCCGGGGCTGTTCATTGAGGTCAAGACCACCCGGCCCGAGACGATCCCGGGCGACGTGGCCATCGCGGTGCATCCCGACGACCCGCGCTACACGCGGCTGGTCGGCCAGAAGGTGCGGCGCCCGCTCGGGCCCGCTGCCGAGCTGCCGATCATCGCCGATGCGGCGGTGGACAAGGAGTTCGGTTCCGGCGCGCTCAAGATCACCCCGGCCCACGACAAGGTGGACTACGAGATCGGCCTGCGGCACCACCTGCCGGCCATCGACGTGCTGCACCCGAACGGCGTGCTCAACGATCTCGCCGGCCCGGAACTCGCCGGCTCCGACCGCTTCGCCGGCCGCAAGCGCGCCGCTGAGATCCTCCGCGAGCGCGGCGCCCTCGTGGCCGAGGAGCCGTACGCCAACAATGTCGGCTACTCCGAGCGCGCCGACGTGCCGATCGAGCCGCGCCTCACCGAGCAGTGGTGGCTGCGCTACCCGAAGATCGAGGAGGCGAAGGCCGCCGTGCGCGACGGCCACATCCAGTTCCATCCCGAGCGCTGGACCAAGGTTTACCTGCACTGGCTGGAGAACATCCAGGACTGGTGCATCAGCCGCCAGCTGTGGTGGGGCCACCGGATCCCGGTGTGGTACCGCAAGGGCGCCGACCGCAGCGACCCGAAGAACTGGCACGTCTCCGTCCACGGACCCGCCGATGCGGCGAACTGGGAACAGGAGGAGGACGTCCTCGACACCTGGGCGTCGTCCTGGCTGTGGCCGTTCGCGACCCTCGGCTGGCCCGACCAGGCGGCCATGAAACAGTCGGGCTTCGAGTTCTTCTATCCGACCACGACGCTCGTGACCGGCCCGGACATCATCTTCTTCTGGGTGGCCCGCATGATCATGGCCGGCCTGGAGTTCGTCGAGGGCGGCGCGGCCTCCAATTCCGGAATCCGAAATCCGGAATCCGGAGTCGCGCCCAAGGCTGCCGGCCTGACGAAGGAGCAGATCCTCCAGCGCATCCCCTTCAAGCACGTCTACTTCACGGGCATCATCCGCGACAACCTCGGCCGCAAGATGTCGAAGTCGTTGGGCAACTCGCCGGACCCGCTCGATCTGATCGACCGCTACGGGGCGGACGGACTGCGCTTCGGCATCATCTCGATCGCGCCGCAAGGGCAGGACATCCGCTTCCAGGAGGAGCGCATTGAGGGCGGCAAGAACTTCTGCAACAAGCTTTGGAACGCCTGCCGGTTCCGCCAGATGAGCGGCGAGGCCGGCGACAACTCCACGCTGGAGGCCATCGCCGCGCGCATCGACGTGGCGAAGTTCGACGCCGACGACCATGCGATCCTCGACCGCCTGCTGGCGACGACCCGCGAGGTCGACCGGTGCTTTGCCGAGTTCGAGTTCAGCGCCGCCGTGCAGGCCTTGTACGGTTTCTTCTGGAACGATTTCTGCGACTGGTACGTGGAGGTCTCGAAGGCCAAGCTGCAGGCCACCGACACCAAGGGTACGTGCCTGGCTGTGCAGGACCTCGTCCTCCGCCAGACCCTGCTCCTGCTGCATCCGTTCATCCCGTTCATCACCGAGGAACTCTGGACGCTGCTGGGCTACGGCACGGCTGGGAAGTTCATCGAGGACGTGCGGATCGAAAACGCGTCGGAGCTGGGTTCACCGAAGCTGATCCGCGGCCTCGCGCTCGACCAGCGGCAGATCGCCGCGGTTCAGAACCTCAAGGCGACGATCTCCCAGGCCCGCGCGCTGAAGGCCGAGCACAACCTCGCCAGCCGTCGCGACGTGAAGTTCATGGTGACGACCTCGGACGCCGAGTGGGCGATCCTGTCGGCCAACCTCGCGAAGTTTACGCGTCTGGCCGGCGCCACCGAGCTGGTGCGCCGCGACAAGGTCGATGGTGCCCCCGCGGTGGTGACGACCCTGGGCACGCTGTATCTTGACCTGGCGAGCACGGTTGACGCCGGCGCCGAGAAGCTCCGCCTGACCAAGGAACTCGAGGCCTTGGCGAAGCACATCGCCGGCACCGAGGCCCGCCTGTCGAACCCGTCCTTCGTGAGCAAAGCCCCGCCCGCGGTGCTGGAAGGCGCGAAGAAGCAGCTCGCCGACCAGCAAGCCAAGCGCACCGAACTCGAGCGTCTGCTGGCCGCCTTGGGGCGC
>DAOQKI010000059.1:0-21616 GCA_035334485.1 Opitutaceae bacterium | reverse complement strand
GCACCCAGCCGCCGTTGGCGTAGATGTCGCCGCCGACGGTGAGCTTGTAGCCCGTGAACTGGGAGGCGACGCGGAAGTAGTCGCCGGTCTGGGCCGCGAAGCCGGCCGCGCTGTTGGTGTGGTCCTTGTGGAAGACCTCGGCGCGGACGTTGACCAGCGAGGAACCCTTCCAGTTGCCGCCCACGGTGTAGTTGAGGTGGCTCCGGTCGGTGTTCATGAGGGCGTTCGTGCCGCTCGTGGCCGTCAGCGGGTTGTAGGCCGACGTGTTCTTCTCGACGCCCGTGCCCTTGCGGGTGCTGACGTTGCCGTAGAGGGCGAGGTCGGAGATGCCCGTGTAGCGGACTTCGAGCTCCGGCACGGTGGCCTTGTCGGACAGGTGCTCCCACTCCAGGCGCGGGGTCTTCGCGACGACGGTGGCGGGGGTGCCGCTGGCGGCGTCGACGTTGAAGCCGGCGTTGCTGTTGACCCACTCCTCCTCGTGCTTGATGCCGAGGGTCGAGGTGAGGTCCTTGGTGAGCTTGAGGTCGACCTCGGCGTTGACGGCGTACTCCTTCACCCGCGAGCTGCCGACGAGGCCCATGTAATTGCCCGTCTGGATGAGCACATTACCGGTGGCGGTCGGGGTCGTGGTGACGAGGATGCGGTCGCCGGAGAGGTCGGCGTGCAGGAGCTCGTAGCGGGCGCCCACCTTCACATCGATCATGTCGCTGAGCTTCGTGGTCGAGGTGAAGATCGCGGCCGTGGACTTCGAATCGATGCCGTCACCCTGGGAGATGACGACCTGATTGCCCATCTGGGCGGCCGGGAGGAGGACGGTCGAGGCCGGGGTTGGGAACGGACGGGCCTCACCCGGGAAGCGGTTCACGAAGCGCGTATCGAAGTTCTTCGTGTGCTCGCCGACGAGCATGAGCTGGGCCGTCGTGTTGCCGATCGTGTGCTTGACCGAGAACTCGAGGCTCTGGGTTTCCTCGTCGAGCTTGATGTACGACGGGACGATCTTGCGGACCTGGGAGATCGGGGGGTTGTTGTTCGGGAGACCGGTGAAGTCGGTGTCACCCCAGATCGTGGAGTCCTTCTTGCCCTCGCGCTTCTCGTTCGCGTACCGGAGGGTGAACACCGGGGCGTTCGGGAGCTCGATCTTGGCCTCGGCCCACAGCGTGCTGCGGTCGACGTGGAGGTCGCGGTTGGCGAGCGGGGACCAGTAGCCGTTGAGCGGGAAGAAGCCGCCCACGCCGTCATAGAACGTGCGGAATGACTTGTAGCCGAACTCGACCTCGCCGAACTCGTTCTTCGCGAACTTCACCTCGCCGAGGTAATCCTCGGTGCCGGTGAGCGCCTTGGCGTTGATCTCGGTGGAGGTGTCCTTGCCTTCCTTGACGAAGTGCAGGTCCTCGATGCCGATGCCACCGCTGCTGCTGTTCTGGAAGCGGCGCTGGTAGGCCTTTTCGTCGCCCGAGATGGACGGCGCCTGGCCGGTGATCTTGATGTAGCTCTCAAAGGTCGGGAATGCGTCGGCGGCTACCGCCTTTTCCGCACCCCGCACCGTAAGGGCCGTGAGGGCGAGCGAGGCGCCGGCCAGCAAGCTGGCGCCCCGGACGATGGTGGTGAAATGTGCTTTCATGGCTGGTTAGGTCAGGGTTCAGTAGCGGAAGTGGTAGCTAGCATTGGAACCGTGCGGCGCCTCGTGGCAGCCGGCGCTCCAGCAGGTACCCTGCATGAGGCGCGAGTTGTGGTTCGCGGTCGTGTGACGGATCGAGTTGGCGTTGATTTCGCCGCTGTTCGCGACCGACGGGGCCTCGAGGTGGCACCGCAGACAGAGGTTCGCGTCACGCGCGACCAGCATCTTGGCGTTCACCGAGCCGTGCGGGTTGTGGCAGGCCGTGCAGCCTTCCTTCAGCGCGCCGTGCTCATAGACGAACGGACCCTTCTGGGCCGTGTGGCACTTCGTGCAGGTCGCGATCTCGTTCTCGAGCGAGGAGCCCGTGCCGCGGATCGCCTTGCCCTCGTGCACATCGTGGCAGTCCACGCAGCTGACCTTGCCGGCCAGAACCGGGTGGCTGTTGGGCAGCATGAACTGGCCCTGCTTGTCCGTATGGCACTGGAAGCAGGCCTCCGGGCTCTTGCCCGGGTTCACAATCGTGCCCTTGCCGCCGCCAGCCGTCACGTGGACGCTGCCGGGGCCGTGGCAGGACTCACAGCTCGTGTCACCGAGCTTGGAATCCGCGACAGCAATTTTGGCGTGAGTCGAACCACCGAAGTGATCCGTGACCTCGGAGTGGCACTGTGTGCACTCCTTGGTACCGACGAAGGTAGCTCCAGCAATCTTGGGCGGAGCAACGACCGTGCGATCGACCATCACACAGGAGACGAGCAGCAAGCCCCAGGCTGCGGCTCCTCCGAAAATGAGGGTATGTTTGGTCCAGTGTAGGCGCATGTTCATGACGGGTAAGAGATGGGTAGGTTGGTGAGGTCTGTCTTGGTACGAATTAGGTCTTCTACAGCGAGGGAGGGGACAGGTCTGACTATTAGGCGTACTGTACTATCGGAAATTTCGGCCGTCCTGACTGCGCATGGATTGTCTAGTTGCGCGCAATCTTTGTGGAATCGCGGGTGGGCCGGATGCCTAAATGGGGTTGGTTCAGGCGGAAGAAGGGGCCGGGAGGCTGAGGAAGACCACCCGCCCGAATGTGTAAAAAGGGCGGGGTTTGGGAGGATCGTCAACTCGGCCTGAACGATTGTAGATCAGCCACATGCGCACGTCTCCACCTGCCGGAGAACAAGAAAGGCGGGTACCTGGTACCCGCCTTTCTCTCCAACGAACTAATCAGACGAAAGTTACGTCATTTTGGCCGCTTTTTCCGCACGCCAGCGGCGGCGGACCCGGGTGAAGATGAACGAGACCGCCACCAGCACCGTGCCGAGGACCAGGAAGGACAAGACCCGGTAGGTCGGCGGCAGCTGGGTAACCCCGATCATGATCACATAAAGCACCGTCATGAGCAGCGTCAGGTGGCCCATCCACCGGTATTTCACGTTATTAACTATCAGGTTCATGACGTAGTAGACGACGGCCACGCCAACCCAGGAGACGCTGACAAAGGCCCGCGGAACGAGGTGGTACGACGCGTAGGGGAACACCACGAAGGCGCAGGCCAGGTAGGCATTGCGCATCAGATGGGTCTGCAGCTCGAGGCGCTCCTGCTTCCAGTTGAGGATTCGCGCGGTCAGGAGGGCCACGACGCCGAAGCCCAGGCTGATGCCGGTCTCCTTGCCGGCCGTGATCATGTAGCCGAGCACGACCATCACGAAGATCAGGAAGTTCGCGACCACGATGAACCGCGAGCGAAACCACAGCGCCGTCGCCACGACCACCAGGCTCTGCAGCGAGAGCCAGATGAAGACATCGGGCATCGCGACGGCCTTGAGGATGGCGACCGTCAGGGCGAGATAGCCGGTCATCGCGTAGAAGAACGTCGACACGCGGCTCTCCTCGCGGCGCCAGAATTCCGCCGCGAGCCCGAGGAACGCGGCCGCGGCCACGAGATTGGCCGCGATCATCTGGCCGGGGAACGCGAGGAACGCGTGCACCAGAAAGAGCCCGTAGCCCACCGCGCAGTTGAATACCGCGGTGAGGATCGTCACCTGGTCCTCGCCCGCGCGCTCGCGGCGCACGAGCGGCCCGGCGCCGACGACGAGCGTGTACGCGAGGAGGAAATAAAGCCCGGCAGCCGGCTCGGTCGCGAGGTGCACCGGCCGTCCCGCCCACGGGCAGCCGATCATCCAGAGCAGGTAGGTGAGATAGCCGAAGGGGATCGCGAGCAGGAGCAGCAGCGGCGCGCCGCGGCGCGTGGCGGCGCCGACGATCAGGATAGCCAGCGCCACAAGGAGGACGAAGAGCCACCACGGCGCATTGGCGACGACCGCGGTGAAGTAGCCCGTGAGCAGCGCGAGCACGACCAGCGCGGCCGAGGCCTGGCGGAGGGCGACGTAGACGTTCACCGCGACGGCGAGCAGGAGCACCGCGCGACTGGCCGGCGAAGCAATGTCGAGCACGGGCGCCGGCCCGAAGAAGTAGAGCCGCAGCGTCGAGAAATAGAGCAGGCCCATCGCGGCGCCGCGCAGGCAGAGCGCCACGAGCTCAAACGAGGCCTGCCAGCGGTGCGCGGCGAAGAACATGCCGCCCGTGACGAGGTAGCCGAGGAGCGCCGGCAGCGCCGCGGGCAGCGAGGCCAGCGGCAGCGAGAGCGCGAAGGCGATGCCGCAGGTGAGGACCACGATGCCGACGGCGGCGAACCAGTTCTGGCCGACGACATACTCGAGCTCCTCCTCCTCCACGGGGGCCGCGGGAGCGGTGACCGGCGCCGCGGGCTCGGGCGTCGCGGCGACGGCGGCGGGCGGGGCGACGGACTCGTCCTCGAGCGGCGGCAGCGACATCGCCTGCTCGAGCCGGTTGAGGCGCCGTTCCAGGCGCGCCAGCGAGGCGGCGAGCTGGTGGGGATCCAGCGGGGACTTTTCGTCGGACATGGGGGTAACGACGCAGAGAGCGGCGCGCAGGGCGGGGCGGAAGCCTACGGGCGGGGTGGGGTAAGAAAGAGGGGAAGAGGCGCGGGCTCAGCCGCAGCCGCAGTCACTGATCGGATCCATCAGCTCACAAATCCGGCCGTAGTACACGTCCTCCGAGATCCCGAGCGCGGCGGCGCCGAACGCCAGGGCGTCGTCCGACGAGGCGAACTCGCCGTAGTTCACCAGCACGAGCTGGTAGAACACGAGCGCCGGCACGTCGTTCAGCTGGGTCAGGTACAGCGGGTGGACGTACATCGTGAACCCGTCCTCGGGATTCTCGCCCTTGGCGACCGGGTGCGCGAACTCGCCCGTCTGGAGCGGGCCGGAGTTGAACTCGATCACGGTCGGGTACCGCACGAACGCACGATCCTCGAGGATCGCCTGCAGCTCCTTCCAGCCGATCTCGGGCCCGTACTTCGCGTGCAGTTCCGCCCCCCTGGCCGCCACGTGGGCGTTCAGGGAGATTCGGACGTCGTCGGGCGTGAGCTGCTTGGCCATGGGATCAGAAGTGCGACGGCGCGGTGTTCTCGGGGACCACGTCGTCGGGGCCCGGCTCCGAGATGCCCTCGTTGGCCTTGACGAGCCGGCCCTGGAGGATCGGCACGGACATGCGCAGGAAGATCGTGTAGCAGAGCAGGCCGAACGCCCAGATGCCGAAGCACACCAGCGTCTCGTTGAGCGACGGCGTATACTCGACGATCGCACCGAGCGGCGTGGGGATGAAGCCCGGGATCACGAGGCCCATGCCCTTCTCGATCCAGATGCCGACGATGCTGAGCACGCAGGTGAGGTTGAGCCACTTCAGGCTGCGACTGAGCGGCAGCACCAGCAGGACCATCGCAATGACGTTGAGCGTGATCGCGGTCCAGATCCACGGCACCAGCGCGTGGTGGCCGTGCAGGCCGAGAAAGAGGTACTTCGACGAGATGACGTGCAGGTTGCCCGAGTAGAATTCCTTGAACACCTCGTTGATGAGCAGGAACACGTTGATCAGCATCGAGACCTGGACGATCGAGCGCAGGGTGAGCAGCGCCTTGTCCGTGATGTGGTAGTGCGTGACCCGGCGGATGACCTGCAGGGCGAGGATGATGAGCGCCGGGCCGGCGGTGAACGCGGAGGCGAGGAAGCGCGGGCCGACGATCGAGGAGTTCCAGAAGGGCCGGCCGCCGAGGCCGACGTAGAGGAACGCCGTGACGGTGTGAATCGACACCGCCCAGAAGATCGCGACGAACACGAACGGGATGTAGAACCACTTGCCGGGCTTCAGGCCGCGGTACCGGCAGTAGAGCAGGTAGCCGCAGATGTGGACGTTCAGCAGGAGGTAGCCGTTCAGCACGATCACGTCCCAGCTCAGCATCGACGCCGGGAAGTTGAACTGGCCGATGCCCGGGATCAGGTGCCAGAAGCGGTCGGGCCGGCCGAGGTCCACGGTCACGAACATCAGGCACATGATGATCGCGGCGACGGCGAGCAGCTCACCGAAGATCACGAGGTCGTGGAGCTCCTCGTTGTCGTAGATGTAAACCGGGATGACCATCATCACGGCCGCGGCCGCGACGCCGACGAGGAACGTGAAGTTCGCGATGTAGACGCCCCAGGACACCTCGTCGCTCATGCCGGTGACGACGAGACCGTGGGCGTACTGCTTCGCGTAGGCGTTGAGCCCGAGCAGGACGATGATGGTGAGCACACCCATCCAGGTGTAATAGCGCCAGTCGCCGACGAACGCGATCCGCGCGCACCGCCGGAGGAAGACGAGGTAGTTGCGGGCGGCGGTGATCATACGTCGAAGTAGTAGAAGAAGCGGGGATTGGTCCCGATGTCCTCCTTGAGCTGCATGAAGACGCGCTTCGTGCGGAGGATCTGGGAAATCTCGCTGTTCGGATCGAGGACGTTGCCGAACTTGCGCGAGCCGGTCGGGCACACCTCGAGGCAGGCCGGGTAGCGGCCGTCACGCGTGCGCTGGATGCAGAAGTGGCACTTTTCCATCACGCCCTGGCGCCGCGGCCGGTTGCCGAGGTAGGACATGTTCGGGTTGAGGCGGTCGGACGGGATGTTCGGCTTGGTGAAGTTGAAGCGGCGGGCCCAGTACGGGCAGGCGGCTTCGCAGTAGCGGCAGCCGATGCACCAGTCGTAGTCGATGACCGTGATGCCGTCCGACTCCTGCCACGTGGCGTGCACCGGGCACACCTTCACGCAGGGCGGGTTGTGGCACTGCTGGCACTGGATCGGCATGTAGAAGAACCCTTTTTCCGGGACCTTCTCGGGCTGGTAATTGTGGTCGCCCTTCTCGAGGTCGAACGTGCCGTGCGGCATCTTCAGCACGCGGATGTACTGGATCTCGGGGTTGCGCGACTGGTTGTTCTCGTTGACGCAGGCGTGGACGCACTTCCGGCAGCCGATGCAGCGGGAGAGGTTGAGCGCGTAGCAGAACTCGACGCCGTCCATCGGCCGCAGGTCGCGGACGTGGGGGCGGATCTTGTACTGCTTCTCAACGTCGCGCTCGATGCGCGCGAGGACCTTCGTCATGTCCGCGGGCGTCATCTCCTTGTAGTACTTCTGCATGAACTGCTCGGCGGAGGTGATGTCCTCCATCTCGAACAGTGGCTTGAGGCTGGCAGCGACCGCGGCGAGGCCGGTGGTCAAGACCGCCGAGGTGCGCAGGAAGCTGCGCCGGGACATGCCGGAGTCGGCGGGGGCGTGGGGATCGGGCTGGACGGGCGACGGCATGTCAGTGGGAGGGGTTGGGTTCGGCGGCCGGCTCCGTCTCGTGCTGCTGGCGGAGCGTGTGGGGGGCCGGGGCCGGCTGGCGGCCCGGGAATTTCGGCGAGTGCGGGTTGTGGCAGTTCACGCAGTCGCGCTTCACCGCGGGACCCAGCTTGGTGTTCCAGTAGCCGTTGGTGCGGCCGTGGGCGCCCGAATCCCAGTCGCGGATCGTCGGGCCGTGGCAGCTGCCGCAGAGCTCCGTGCTCTCGGTGAACTTCAGCGTGCGCCCGTCGCGCGGCTGCAGCGTCGTGAGGTCGTTTTCGTTGTGGCAGTTGAAACAGTTGTTGTTCCGCCCGTGGGTGCCGTGGCCCATGACCACGTCGGAATGCTCCTGCGGGACGATGAGCTTGTGGTTCTCGTCGTAGCGCAGCGGCGGCGGCTGCCCCTTCTCGTGGCAGCCGTAGCAGTCGAAGTCCGACAGGTCCTCCTTGGCCTTCACCAGGTCCGCGTACGAGCGGCGCCAGGTGGCGGTGTCGAGGAACGACTTGTCGACGAGGGGAATGTCCGGCCGCGGGGCCGGGTAGCCCCACGAGTCGGACAGGAATGCCGCCGCCAGACCGGCAAAGGCGACCGCGAGAACTGACAACACCAGCGGAGTCCGGTTCGGCGAGTTCATCGCGGCGGCGGTTCCCGGCTTACTTCTTCAGGGCGCGGAAATAGGCGACCATCGCCTTGGCGTCGGCGTCGCTGATGCCCTCGATGGCCTTCATGCGCACCTTGCCGCTCTTGTCCTTCGTGCCCTCCTTGATGGCCTTGAACGCCTGCTCGTCGGTGACCTCACCCTGCACCTTGGCGTCGGTGTAATCCTTGATGCTGAGCTTTTTTCCCATCTTGGTCTCGCCCTTGCCATCGGCCCCGTGGCATTTGGCACACTGGTCGGTCCAGGTGGCGGCGGCGTCGAACCCGTGGGCGGCGACGGCAATGAACGAGGCAACAGCAGTGGCAACGAGAACGCGTTTCATGGCGGTTCAGATCAGAGGGGTGGGGTTAGAGGTTTAGCGAACGTGCCCAGTATTCCTTATTCGGGACACCCTCACTACCCGCGGATTGGGGAAACATGCGCATATCTTGCGCATTCCGGATCCGCCCACTCCCGGCCAGAAAACCGTGGAACCGCTAATTCGCGCTAATCCGCACTAATCCCGATTGGGATTAGCGAGGATCAGCGGAGATTAGCGGTTATCCTCAATGTCCTAGCCGCGAGACCATCGCGTAGATGATCAGGACCAGCAGGACCAGGCCGGTGCCGAAGAACAGGAAGCCCATGCCCTTGGCGATCTTCTTGCGGCCCTCCCACTCGTCCTTCACGGCATACTCGTCGAGGCGGTTCTCCGCCACGAGCCGGTCATACCAGCGCTTCCGCTCGTGCAGCATTTCCGTCTTCGAGATGCGGCCCGAGAAGATCACGGTGTCCATCGGGAACTTCTCGATGCGGAAGTGCGTGTTGAAGAAGTGGAAGGTGAAGATGAATCCGGCGGCGAGCAGGGCCTCGTCCGAGTGGATCACGTGCGCGATGTTGATCATCCAGCCCGGGAGGAACGTGGTGAAGAACTTCGGGAACCACAGGATCAGGCCCGAGACGCCGATCATGAACACGCCCCAGAACACCGCGAAGTAGTCGAAGCGCTCCCAGTAGGTCCAGCGGTCGAACTGCGGCCGCGGTCCCTTGCCGAAGAACCATTTCTGGTGCTCCACAAAGTCGCGCAGGTCCTGGAACGACGGCACCATCGAGTCGGGGCCGAACACCGCCCGCAGGAAGCGGAACGGCTCGATCTTCCCGGTCTCCTGGTTGCGGATCAGCCGGCGGCGCTTCCAGAGCATGATCACGAGCGAGCTGACGTGCAGGACGAAATACCCGAACGTCACGATCGCGCCGAAGTGGTGCAGCGAGCGCGCGACGCCCGCGCCGCCGAACAGGTTGAAGATCACCTTCGCCCAGTCGGAGTAGTAGAACTTCAGCGGCATGCCGGTGATCACCAGCAGCAGGAAGCTCGTCACCACCATCATGTGCAGGAACCGCTCGAACGGCTTGAACCGCGTGTACTGCACGTCGTCATGGTGCTGCTTGATCACCGCCTCGCGGAACGTCTTCGAGTCGGTCAGGTACAGGTAGATCGAGCGGAACAGCCAGAAGATCGTGTGCAGGCCGAAGAAGGCGAACGTGCCGATCAGCAGCGCCGTCATGAACATGAACACCTTGTTCAGGATCGGGTAGTTCACCTTGTCCAGCGGGTTGGCGTGCGGCTGGTACTTCGTGAACTGCTCGTTCGCGCCCGGGTGGCACTGCGAGCACGTGCCGACAATCTTCTCCTTCGAGAGACGCGAGCGCGCGTCGCTCACCTTGAACACGTCGTGGTGGCCGTGGCAGTCGTAGCACGCGGCGACGTCCGACGCGACGTTCGGCCGGCCCAGGGCCATGGCCTTGCCGTGGTAGGTGTCGCGGTAGTGCTCCAGGCGGTCCTCGTGACACTTGCCGCAGCTCTGATCGCTGAGCGCCTTGAAGTGCGCCGTGGCGGGCTTCTCGATGTCATGGGCGCTGTGGCAGTCGACGCAGACCGGACCCTTCTTGTCGCCCTTGGCGAGGAGCTGCCCGTGCACGCTCAGGTTGTAGGTCTCCTCGATGCCGAGGTGGCAGGTGCCGCAGGTGCGGGCGACGTTGGCGTGATTGGTGTGGGACTCCTTGTCGATGGAGCGCTTGATGTCGTGCACGCCGTGGCAGTCGTTGCAGGACGGCGCGACGACGAGGCCCATCTTCAGCAGCGCGCGGCCGTGGATGCTGTCGAGGTAATGGCCCGCCGCCTTGCTCTGGCCCATGCGGTACTCCTTCGTGAGCTTCGGGTCGTCGTGGCAGGTGCCGCAGGTCTTGGCCAGGTTCAGCTTGAACACCGGGGAATCGAGCTGCTTCACGGGCACCATGTCATGGGTGCCGTGACAGCTGGCGCACGACGCGGCGTCAGTGCCGCCCATCTGGTGGCTCACGCTGTGAATCGAGGTGGCGTACTGCTTGGTCTCCTTGTCGTGACAGGAAGCGCATTGCGCCGGGGCGAGCTTCGACTCGTGCGGCGTCTCCTTGATGTCGGCGTGGCAGTCGACGCAGTTGAGCTTTCCGTGAACGGACTTCGCGAACACCTCGGGCCGCACGCCGATCCACACCGGCTGCTCGCCCTTCTTGCGCGGCTTAAACTCCGCCTCGTGGCAATCCATGCACTCGCTGTTGGGGACAACGGGCGTCTTCGCGGCCGCGGCCGGCGGCTCGGCGGCCTGCGTGAGCCCGGCTACCGCCAGAAACAGCGGAGCCAACCAGCGCGCAAGGCGGGGGGTAGAAAGCAAAGCGACATTCATGGCTTTGACCCAGTATAGGGTATCGGGGCGGGGGGGTACTCCGCAGGCCTTGCCGCTTTAGGGGCGTTTTTTGCCTGCCGGCCGGACGCTGTCCGGCCGGCAGGCAGGTAGCAAGTGCCAGGTCGCAAGTAACAGGAATCGTCCGCGGCGCCAGCGCCGCTGCCGCCGGTCGAAAGTCGCAGGTCTCAGGTCGAATATTATCCAGCGGCGCTGGAGGGGTCGAAAGTCGCATGTCCCAAGTCGAGTGTCATCCAGCGGCGAAGCCGCGGACGATTCCTGTCACCTGCTACCTGTTACCTGTGACTTCCGCCGCCGCCTTAGCGGCGGCGGAGTCTGCTCAGCTGGGCGGCGAATCCGGCGGCTTCGGGGCCGCTGGCGCCGCGGTCTTCTTCGCCTCCTCGGCCTTGAGCTCCTCGAGCTGCAGCGGGTGCTCCTCCATCATCTCGCCCTCCGACATCCGGCCGGTGAGCCAGGCGAGGTTCATCGGGTAGACCTCGGGGTTGAAGATGACGAAGTAGAAGTGCCAGACGATGATCGCCATCGTGGCCAGCACCGCCTCGTAGAAGTGCACCAGGCGCGCGATGTCGAAACCGAGCTTCGTGATGTAGCCCATCGACGCGTTGTCGAACCACAGGATCGCACCGGTGAGGGTCATGAGGCCCGTGCCCCACGCCATCGCCCAGTACTCCGCCTTCTCGATGTAGCAGAAGCGGCCGAACTGCGGCTTCGTCGTCGCGAGCCCGAGGTTGTACTTCAGGACCTTCCACGGGTCGGTGACGTCGCGCCACTGCGGCAGCATCGCGAGGAACAGCTTCCGTCCCGCGTCGGTGAAGATGATGTACACGATGTGCCACGCACCCGAGCCGAGCATCACGATGCTCGCGATGCGGTGGATGAGCCCGCGCCACTCGAACGCCCGCGCGCTGAGGTGGCGGATGCCCGTGACCCACCAGGCCTCCGGATAGCGGAGCATGAAGCCGGTGACCACCAGCGCGGTGAAGCTCAGGCCGAGCACGACGTGCTGCAGCCGCTCGTTCACCGTCATGCGCAGGTAGAGCCGGTGCGCAACGTGCAGCTCCTCCGCCTCGCCCTTCTGGATCGCGAGCTTGTGGCGGGTCTTCTGAAGGAAATCCAGGAGGTTGTGGGCCACCATGCCGCCGATCACGAGGACGATCAGGACGACGTACAGGTTGGCGATCCAGTAGAGCCACGGTGACGTGTCCTTCTGATTCTCGCTCGCATGGACGGCGCCGACGGCGAAGCGCGTGTTGGCGCCCGGGTGGCACTGGCCGCAGGTCTGGGCGAGGTGCGCCTTGTTGACCGTGGAGGTCGGATCGTCCTGCGACTTTATGCCGTGGCTGCCGTGGCAGCTCGCGCAGTTGACGACCTCGACCGAGCCGCCGCGCACGGCGAGGCCGTGGAAGCTGTCGGCGAAGGTCTTGAACGTGTCGTTCGAGAGCCCGTACCGCCGGGTGAGCCGCACCGAGGCGTGGCACTCGGCGCAGACCTGCTGGGCAAGGTTGGTCTTGTGGACCGGCGAGGTCGGGTCGGTGTGGAGCTTGATGTCGTGCTCGCCGTGGCAGCTGGTGCAGCCGGCGGAGTCGAGGTTGCCCTTGCGCAGCGCGACCGCGTGGACGCTGGTGTTGTACTCCTTCGCCTGCTCCTGGTGACACTTCGCGCAGGTGTCCGTGACGCGGATGCGGTTGACGCGGGCGCCGGCAACGGCGGCCTTGTTCATCGCATGGTCGCCGTGGCAGTCGACGCAGCCGGCGGCCTCGGCCTTGCCGGCGCGGAGGGCGGCACCGTGCACGGAGTGGTCAAAGGACGAGACGAACTTGGCGCCGAGATTCGACTGGCCGGCGACCTCGGGCTTGCTGACGTGGCAGGACTCGCAGAGCCGGGCCTGGGCGAGCTTGAGCTCGACCTTGGTCTGGCCGGGCCCGGGGCTGGCGATGCGCTCGCGGTGGCAGCTCAGGCAGTCGGGGGTGACGCGCTGGCGGCCGTCGCGCCGCGGGGCGTGGGCGGACGCGAGGTAGTCCTTGCCGGCCTCGGCGTGGCAGCGGCTGCAGGCCTCGGTCTGGCCGGCGCCGGCGAAGGCGAACTCCTTCTGCTTCACGCCGACGGTGTTGTGGGCCCCGTGGCACTCGGTGCACTGGGTGTCCTTGCCGGCGGGAACGGGGGACAGCGCAATCCGCGGGTGGAAGGTGTGCTTGGCGGCGGTCTTCTCGTGGCACGAGAGACAGTTGACCGGCGCGAGGCTCGAGTCGTGCGGCACCTCCTTGATGTCCGCATGGCAGTCGATGCAGTTAAGCTTGGCGTGGGCGGAATGGGCGTAGACGTCGGGCTTAACCCCGACCCAGACCGGGGTTTCGCCGGGTTTCGGGGCCTTCAGCTCCGCCTGGTGGCAATCCATGCACTCGGCATTGGTGACCGCGGGAGGCTTCGGCTCCGACCCTGGGGTCTCGGGACGGGCGAGGCTCGCGGCCGCAAGGAAGGACGCCAGCAGTGAGAACGCTGGCAGAAGACGGCGGCAGAAGGCGTTCATAGGACCTCAGGTCGCAGTATGCGCCTAAGCCCGCCCAGCCGCTCCGCAGCCATTGCGCGTTTGGACGCGTTTCTTGGCCTCACCCAGGCGCGCCACGGGCGCCCTTGAGAATCATGCAATTGCGGATCGCGGATTGCGGATCGCGGATTCGGTCCGCGCGCAGGCAAGAAAAAGGCCACCGAGGTGATGCTCGGTGGCCAGATTCGAAGGCGGAATCCGCAATTCGCGATCCGCGATCCGCAATTATTTCTGGATTCCTCCGTTGTGGCAGTCCGCGCAGGTCAGGTCGGGGTCGAGGTCGCCGCCGGGGTGCTGGAACTCCATGCCCTTGGCGTTGAGGTGCTCGATCTCGGCGCCCTTGCCCTGAGCCAGGATGGTGTGGCACGACATGCAGTCGCTCGAACGCACCGCCTCGCCCAGCGAGGTCTTGTGCTTGTCGTCGTGGCACCGGAAGCAGCCCGGCCAGTCCTTGTGCCCGATGTTGTTCGGGTAGACGCGCCAGTCGGCCTTCCGCTCGGGGAAGATCGTGACGGAGTAGAGGCGCTGGACCTCGATCGTCGCGGCGCTCAGCTCCGGGCTGCCCTGGTACTTCGCCCGGAGGTACTCGGCGATCTTTGCCGGGGCGTCGGCGTCGGTCTTGATGTCGGCCTGGGTCATGGCCTTCACGGCCTCGCGCTTGATGTTGGGCAGCTTGGTCGTGAGCGTGCCGCTGGCCAGGGCGCGCTCGACCGCCTCGTTGGCCGTCGGGAAGACGTGCGCCGGGCGGTTGTGGCAGTCCATGCAGTCCATCGTCCGGACCTGGTCCGCGGGGGGCTCGCCCTTGAACGCCTCGGTGCGGTAGACGCGCACGGTCTTGTCACGCTTGTTCGTCACGCGCATCCACGGGATCTCCTGCCGCTTCTCGTCGGCCGCGTAGTACTCGACCTGCTCGTCGCGGTTGACGTGCCAGTGGATGCCGCCCGACGGGCTGCCGGAGCGGGCCGTGTTCACGTGCATCAGCATGCGCACGTTGTACGGGGTGTTGGCCTTGTCGGAGAGGTAGTGCTCGAAGTTGACGTCGACGTTGCCGTGGAACTTCTCCGGCCAGTGGCACTTCTCGCAGATGTCCTGGGCGGGGCGGAGGTTCTTGATCGGGGTGGCGATCGGGCGGTTGTAGTTGTTGAGCGTGTAGGCGATCAGCTGGTGGGTGCCGTTGATCTTGGCCTTGATGAACCACTCGGCGCCGGAGCCGATGTGGCACTGCACGCAGTCAACGCGGGCGTGGGCGCCGCGCTGGTAGGTGACGAACTCGGGGTTCATCGCCTTGTGGCAGACCTCGCCGCAGAACTGGACCGACTCGGAGTAGTGGTAGGTCTGGTAGCTGCCGAACACGCTCAGCAGCAGGAACACGACCGCGCCGATGGCGAAGAGCGTGATCAGGCGGCGCTGGCGGGGATCGTCGATCCGGATCTGCCAGCGGTCGGGGGACTCGCCGGCGTACTTGATCGCGTAGCGGCGCTGCAGCCAGGCGCCCGCGAACACCGCCACGAGGCCGGCGATGAGGAAGCCGGGGGCGACGAGGTAGGTGAAGATCCCGAGGTACGGGTTCTTGTCGCCCTGCGTGAAGTCCACCCAGACGAGCAGCGCGAACGAGAACAGGGCGCCCACGGCGAGGACGCCGCCGGCGGCGGTGATCCAGTTGTTGAAGGCCGAGCGGACGACGCGGTTCGCCGCAGGCTGGGAGGGAGTCGGTTCAGGCATGGCGGGGGAAGATCAGGTACGACGGGAAAAACAGAGAACCGGCGCGAACGGCGGTCGCCACTCGCGTCGGTTCCATGCTGACCGGCGGGTGCCGGGTCAGGACTTGAACTTGCGGATGTGGGCGACGAGATCCTGGACCTCGGCGGGGGTCAGATCGGAATAGGCCTTCATCTTCTCCTTGCCGGCCTTGTCCTTGATGCCGCCGGTGATGGCCTTGGCCATCTCGTCGTCCTTCAGCTCGGCCTGCACCTTGGCGTCGGTGTAGTCCTTGAGGCTGAGTTTCTTGCCGACCTTCGTCTGGCCCTTGCCGTCGGCCCCGTGGCACTTCGTGCAGAGGTTTTCCCAGTTCTCGGAGGCGGGAGCAGCGTAGCTAAGCGCGGCCGCCAGAAGGAACAGGCCGCCGGTGAGTTTGAGTTGGTGTTTCATAGGGGAAAAAGGGTCGGGCCGCCGGGGTGGGCGGATGGGCCAAGGCTGGTTGGAGTTGTAGTGTTGTCCAGCAGTATGACCCGAGCCTTGGGGGGTTGGCTCCGCATCATTTGCCGAGGTGTGCGCAGAAGTTGGTGGACGTGCGGGGACGGGCGTGCGGCCTAATCTGGGTTGCCCCGAAGATCACGAAGCCCACGAAGGCCGGACCGGTCAGGTCTTCGCGATCCTCGCGTGCTTGGCGGTGAAAAGGATCGGATTCCAAACCGAGTTAGCCGCGAAGACCGCCACGGCCGCAAAGGTACCGGGCTTGGGCTTCGTGGCCTTGGTGATCTTCGTGGCAACCTCAACCCCAGCCGTGCGGCAGCCTCGCGCTAGCTGGCAGCGAGGCGGCAGGCGAGGGCGCGGGCGGCCAATGCCACCTCGGGGACCGCTGCGGCGACCGCGGGCGACAGCTCCGTGCACATCGGCCGGACCGTCTCCACCGAGATGGTGAACAGGTGCAGCTGCGGGAGCTCGCCGATCAAAGCCAGCGCGGCGAACAGGTCCTTGAGTCCGAAATCGTGCGCGCCGAGACCGCGGGGCAGGTCGCCCACGCGGTCCACGCGGAACTGCCGGACCGTGCCGGCCGGACGCTGGTCCATCGTCGCGTCGACGAGGACGACCGATTCCACGCCCTCGAACTCCGCCAGGAGGTTCACGCCCCCCGTCCCGCCGTCGAGGAGCCGCACGCCCGCGGCGCCCGGCTCCTGCTCCAACAGGCGGAGGATGTGCACGCCCACGCCCTCGTCGCCCATCAGCACGTTGCCGATGCCGAGGAGGAGGACGCGGGCGTTCGGGAGGTCAGCCGGCGGGCGCGAGTAGTTCTCGCCCTCGAGACGGGAGTCGAGCAGCAGCATGGTCAGGCGGGTGGGGCCGGGGGCGGGGTGGGCTTGGCCTTCCGGTGCTGGCGCCACGGGAACGGCGACATGCCGGTGGCCTGCTCGGCCGCCATCTGGTTTTTCTCCATGAATTTCCAGCCGCCCACGATCGAGGAGATCACGCCGTGGCCCTCGACGTAGTCGTGGTAGAACACCAGGTACACGTGCACGATCGTGAACACCACGAACAGCCACAGGGCCGCGTAGTGGAAGATGCGCACGTTGTACTCGCTGCCGAACAGCGGGGTGACCCACGTGAACAGCTGCGGGAACCAGGCGGCGCTGGTCGGCGCGTACAGCGCGAAGCCCGTGAGGATCTGGAAGATCGTCAGCAGGCCCGTCGCGGTGTACGTGAAGTAGGCCATCGAGTTGTGCCCGAGGGTCTCGACCGGCTTGTTGCTGAACTGGAGCACATCGACCTTCAGCACGTCCCCGATCTGCTTCAGCTGCGCCTTCGTGAGCGGGAAGAAGTTCCGCCAGTTGGCGTACTTGTTCCCCATCACCGACCAGTACAGCCGGAACACGAAGTTCACGAGCAGCAGGTAGGCGGCGACGAAGTGCACGAAGCGCACCGTGCCGAACCAGTAGCTGAACGACGCCTCGTTGGCGTTCATCAGCGCGGGCGGATGGGCGATCATCCAGCCGGTGACACCGAGCGTCACGATGCAGACGGCGTTGATCCAGTGGAACCAACGCACGGGCTGCTCCCAGACATAGACTCGCTGGAAGTCGTGCGAGTCGGACGCGGAGCCATTCATGGGTGATCCTTTATTTGACCATCAGCTCCTCGTGCGCGACCTCGGTGCCGTTCTCGTAGAGGTGGACGGCGCAGGCGAGGCACGGGTCGAAGGAGTGGATGGTGCGGATGATCTCGAGGGGTTGCTTCGGGTCGTGGACCGGCGTGCCGATCAGCGAGGCCTCATAGGCCGAGCGCTGGCCCTTGGCGTCGCGGGGCGAGGCGTTCCAGGTGGACGGGACGACCAGCTGGTAGTTCTCGATCTTGCGGTCCTTGATCACGATCCAGTGGGCGAGCGCGCCGCGCGGGGCCTCGCTCGTGCCGACGCCCTTGGCCTCGGCGGGCCAGGTCGACGGCTCCCACATTTCCTTGGTGAACGTGCGGGTGTCGCCGGCCTTCACGAGGGCGAGCAGGCTGTTGAAGAACTCCAGGCCCCAGCGGGCCGTGAGGCGGGCCTCGACGCCGCGCGCGGCCGTGCGGCCGAGCGTGGAGAAGAGCACGGACGCGGGCGCCTTCAGCGCGCCGAGCGCCTCGAGCACCGCCTCCTTCGTCTCCGTCTGGTTCGAGGCGAAGCCCACGAGCATGCGGGCGAGGGGACCGACCTCCATCGCGTGGCCCTTCCAGCGCGGCGTCTTGAGCCAGCTGTATTTCTTGTCCACGTCGAGGTACTGGTACGGGGTCTTGGGCCCGCTGTAGTTCAGGTTCGTCTCGCCGGCCCACGGGTGGCGCCCGCCGGCGGTCGAGCCGTCCTTGTAGTTGTACCAGGAGTTGTCGATGAACTCCTCGATGCCCGTCTGCGTGTCCTTCGGGTCCACCGGGTGGACCTCCGCGAGGTTGCGGCCGAGGATCGCGCCGCGCGGGAACTTGTAGCTCGCGATGTTTGTGAAGCCCTGCGTCGGCAGGTCGCCGTAGCACAGGTAGTTCTCCAGGCCGCCGCCGATGCCGGCCCACTCGAGGTAGTAGGGCGCGACCGCGAGGAGGTCGGGATAGTAGACCTGCTCGACGAAGTCCTGCGCCTGCTTCAGCAGCGTGCCCACGAGGGCGAGCCGCTCGGCGTTGATGGCGTTGGCCTCGTCGAGGTTGATCGAGCACGGCATGCCGCCCACGAGGTAGTTCGGGTGCGGGTTCTTGCCGCCGAAGATCGTGTGGATCTTGATGACCTCCTTCTGCCACTCCAGCGCCTCGAGGTAGTGCGCGACGCCGATGAGGTTGATCTCGGGCGGCAGCTTGAAGGCCGGGTGGCCCCAGTAGGCGTTGGCGAAGATGCCGAGCTGGCCGCTGGCCACGAAGCTCGTCAGGCGCTTCTGCAGGTCGGCGAAGTACGCCGGCGAGCTCTTCGGCCAGTGCGAGATGCTCTGCGCGATGCGCGAGGTCTCGGCCGGGTCCGCCTTCAGCGCGCTCACCACGTCCACCCAGTCCAGCGCGTGCAGGTGGTAGAAGTGGATCACGTGGTCCTGCACGTTCTGGATGCAGTACATGATGTTGCGGATCAGCTCCGCGGCCGGCGGGATCTTGATGCCGAGGGCGTCCTCGACGGAGCGCACCGAGGCGAGCGCGTGCACCGTGGTGCACACGCCGCAGACGCGCTCCGTGAAGGCCCAGGCGTCGCGCGGGTCGCGGCCCTTCAGGATGATTTCCAGGCCGCGCACCATGGTGCCGGCGCTCCAGGCGTCCACGATCTTGCCGTCCTTGACTTCGGCTTCGATGCGCAGGTGGCCCTCGATACGGGTAACGGGATCAACGACAATGCGATTGCTCATGACAGGTTGCTTTCGCGGTTAGGGGTTATTTCTGCTCGTCCTGCTGGTGCTGGTGCTGCGCCTCGGCCGTCTCGGCGTGCTCGCCGGGACCCTCGCCGATGGTGTCCGCCTTGCGGACGTTGGTGAGCACCGCGTGCGCCAGCGCGCCGGCGGCGGCGACGCCGCCCACGGTGAGGCCGATCTTGTCGGCCGTGGACTCGATGCCGAAGCCCGGGAAGTTCGTGAGCCGCTGGTAGAACGGCCCGTTGTCCCAGAACTTCGCCTCGGAGCAGCCGATGCAGCCGTGACCGGACTGGATCGGGTAGCTCGTGCCGTTGTTCCACTTGATGGTGGAGCAGGAGTTGTAGGTGCTCGGGCCGCGGCAGCCGACCTTGTAGAGGCAGTAGCCCTTGCGCGCGTTCTCGTCGTCGAACGTCTCGACGAACAGGCCGGCGTCGTAGTTGGCGCGGCGGGCGCACGTGTCGTGCACGCGGCGGGAGTAGAACGCCTTCGGGCGGCCCAGGGAGTCGAGCTGCGGGATGCGGTCGAAGGTGAGCAGGTGGACCAGCACGCCGGCCATGACCTCGGCGATCGGCGGGCAGCCCTGCACGTTGACGATGGGCTTGTCCTTGATGATCGCGTTGATCGGCGTGGCCTGCGTCGGGTTCGGGTTGGCGGCCTGCACGCAGCCGGAGCACGCGCAGTTGCCCCACGCGATGATGGCCTTCGCGCCGGCGGCGACCTCGCGCACGGTCTCGAGCGCGGACTTGCCGGCGATCACGCAGTAGTGGCCGTCGGCCGCGAGCGGCACCGAGCCCTCGACGAGCATCAGGTACTCGCCCTTGTACTTCGTGATCGTGTCATGGAGGATCTCCTCGGCCTGATAGCCCGCGGCGGCCTGCAGGGTCTCGGTGTAGTCGAGCGAGACCTTGTCGAGCAGGATGTCGGCGACGATCGGGTGCGACGAGCGGATGAACGACTCGCTGCAGCAGGTGCACTCCTGGAAGTGCAGCCAAACCACCGGGATGCGGCGCTTGGTTTCAATCGCCTTGGCGATCTGCGCGGCCGCCGAGGACTCCAGACCGAGGTACGCGCCCATCCAGGCGCAGAATTTCAGGAACTCGCGGCGATCGACGCCGCGCGAGACCATCTGTTCATAGATGGTCGGCACTGTCTCGTTGAGCTGCTTGAGGGATTGCATGATCGTATAAACAAAATCCCGCCCGGCCGAGACCGGGAGGGTTCTTGGTGCGGGTTTGGGTGAGTAAACGGGGTGGGTAACTAAGCGAAACGGACGGGCGCATCTTAGGGGAAATCCGCGCGGCCTGTTGCTCGGATTTTGGGAATGGCTGCGCAGAATTTGTGTTTTCACGCGAGCGCGCTGGACGCGCCTCGAGTCGCGGCGTCTAGTGCGCGACAACCCCACACCGCCCCATGCACGAGGTCGGCATCATGGAATCCGCCATTGACGCAGTGCTCCGCCACGCGCGCGCGCACTCGGCCGTTCGCGTCCACCGGATCGTGCTCCGCATCGGCGCCCTCGCCGGGGTCGAGCCCGACGGGCTCCGCTTCGCCTTCGATGTCGTGACCAATGGTACCCTCGCCGCCGGCGCCACCCTCGAGATCGAGGCCGTCCCCGCCCGCGCCCACTGCGCCGCCTGCGACGCCGACTTCACCGTCGAGGGCGGCTTCATCGCCCGCTGCCCGACCTGCGCCGCGCTCTCCGGCGACCTCCGGTCCGGCCGCGAGCTCGAGCTTTCCCGCATCGAAATGACCTGATCGCCATGAACTCCACCCCCGTTGCCCCGATCCCCGCCGACGACTTCGAGGTCCACCCGCTCAGCGGCGCCGCCGCCCGGCCCGCCCGCCAGCTCTCCGGCCCGCTCAATCCCGAGGCCGCCGCCACCCTCGACGCCCAGGTCCGGGCCGTCGACCTCCGCGTGCCCCTCCTCGAGAAGAACGACCTCCTCGCCGAGCGGAACCGCGGCTTCTTCCTCGGCCGCGGCCTCGCCGCCCTCAACCTCGTGTCGTCCCCCGGCGCCGGCAAGACCACGCTCCTCGAGCGCACGCTCGACGAGTTCGGCCGCCAGACCCGCTGCGCCGTCGTCGTCGGCGACCTCGAGACCGACAACGACGGTCTCCGTCTCCACCGGCCCCACGCCCCCGTCGCCCAGATCACCACCGGCGGCACCTGCCACCTCGACGCCGCCATGATCGCCCGCGGCGTCGAGTCGCTCGATCTCGCCGGCGTGCGCGTCCTCTTCATCGAGAACGTCGGCAACCTCGTCTGCCCCGCGTCCTTCGACCTCGGCGAGCAGGTCCGCGTCGTGCTCCTCTCCACCACCGAGGGCGAGGACAAGCCCCTCAAGTACCCGCCGATCTTCAAGTCCGCGCACCTCGTGCTGCTCACCAAGGTCGACGTCGCCGACGCCCTCGGGTTCAAGCGCGACGTCGCCGTCGCCAACATCCGCCGCATCGCCCCGCAGGCCCGGATCATCCAGCTCTCCAGCCGCTCCGGCGAGGGCCTCCCGGAGTGGTACGACTTCCTCCGCGATCTCGCCCCGGCCGCCAAGGCCTGAACCGCCCGCGCCGCCCCCGTGCCATGCCCGCCGTTGCCGACCAGACCGACCTGCTGCTGCGCGTCCGCGGGATCGTGCAGGGGGTCGGCTATCGGCCGTTCGTGCAGCGCACCGCCACCCGCCTCGGCGTCCGCGGCTGGGTGCGCAACGACGCCCAGGGCGTCCTGATCCGCGCCGTCGGCTCCGCCGCCGCCGTGCGCGCCTTCGCCGCCGCGCTCCGCGACGAGGCTCCCGCCGCCGCCCGCGTCGCCGCCGTCGAGTCC
>DAOQKI010000058.1:0-21650 GCA_035334485.1 Opitutaceae bacterium | reverse complement strand
CCGATGGGTGCCTGGGCGCTGCTGGCGTCGCAGCCCGCCGCCTGGAAGGCCGCGCTCCTCGGCGGCCGCCTGCTGAATGTCCTGCCGACCAAGTTCATCCCGGTGCCCGCCCTGCGCGCCTGGGAGGAGAAACGCACGCTGCCCGCCTGGCAGGGCGGCCGGTTCCGGCAGTGGCTGAAGGAGCGCCGGAAGTCATGAGCACCGAGCGCAACGAGATCCTCGCCCGCGTCCGCGCCGCCCTCGCGCCGCTGCCCCACCGCGCCCCCCTGCCCGAGTGGGACCGCGAGTTGATTCATCTCCGCGCCGCGCAGCCCGCCGGCGACGCCTGGGCCCAGTTCTTCCAGCGGTTCGCCGCCGTCAACGGCACCCCACTCAAGTCCGGCGCCGAGCTCGTCGCGCTGCTCGAGAAGGGCGGCTGGCGCCGCGGCTATTGCGACCCGGCGCTCTGGCCCGCGCTGCAGGGCTTCTTCCCGGCGTCGTTCCAGGTCGAGACGTCCTTCGATCGAACCCGTGTCGACGACTACGATTTCGGCATCACGGCCGCCGTTGGCGCCGTCGCCGAGACCGGCACCTTGATTCTCTCGGATGGCGGAACGTCGTCTCGCCTGGCCGCGCTCGCCCCGTGGGTGCATGTGGCGGTCGTGCGGCCCGACCAGATCCACTCCGATATTTCCGCCGCGCTCGCCGCCCTGCCCGACGACCCGAACATCGTCTGGGTCACCGGGCCGTCCAAGACCGCCGACGTCGAGGGTATCCTCATCGAGGGTGTCCATGGTCCCGGCGTACAGGCGGCGCTGCTGCTGGGCTGAGTTGGGCGGACGTCGAACGGGGGCGGAACGCTCAACGTTCAACTTTCAACGCTCAACGTTCAACCGGCTCGGCTTCCGCCGGCTCCTCAGAGGCCAAAGACCCGGGCCAGCTCCGTCATCGCAGCGTCGGACATCGGCACCAGCGGACCCAGCGGCCGGGCCGTCAGCACCGCCTCCGCGGTCGCCTCCAGCACCTCGAGCCGGTCAAACGCCTCGAGCAGTGTCCGCCCGACCACCACCGCGCCCTCGTTGGCCACCAGGACGACAGGACTCTTCTTCAGCGACAGGTGACGCGCGATCTCGGGCGCGTCCTCGACCAACCGCAGGAAGGGCAGCTTTGGCACCTCGCGTAGCACGACCGCGCTCTCGGGAATCGTCCGGGTGTTCAACGCCACCGCTGTCATCGAAAAGGCTGACGCGCAGGCCGGCTGGGCATTGATGATCGCGCCGACTTCCGGCAGCCGCGCATAGATCTCGGCGTGCAGTCGCGCGGCGCGGCTCGGGGACTGGCCGGCGCTGCAGGCGCCGCCGCTGACGTGCACGAGTCCCTCTGCGCGCAGGTTCAGGCGGTCCCGCCGCCGCGGCGTGATCACGAACCGGTCGGATCCCAGCCGGGCGGAAAACGCCCCGGCCGTGCTGATCAGGAGTTTCTGCTGGTACGAGCGGTGGACGAAGCGGCAGATCTCCTGTCGCAGTTCCCGCTCGAGATTGTCGGGCGGAGCGGGCGGCAGCTCGGCGTAGGCGGGCTCGGTGTCACGGCCCAGCGCCGCCTCGGGCACCGTCGTGACCGGCCCGAGCGTCGCCGCATAGGCCAGCGTGCGCGCGACAAACTCCAGGGTTTCAAACCGCTGGAACGCGTCCGCCAGGTCGCGGCCGCCGATCACCACGCCGTGGTTCTCAAGCAGCACGCAGTCGGCGCCCTCGGCGAAAACCGCGGCGATGTTGCGGCCGAGCTCCTGCGTGCCCGGGCAGGCGTACGGCGCGAAGGCGAGCCGGCCGCAGACGGCAAAGGCGTGCGACTGCACGCGCGTGTCCGGCAGCAGCCGGCAGATCGAGAACGCCACCAGCGCACTGGGATGCGCGTGGACCACCGCGCCCAGGTCCGGTCGCCGCCGGTAGATCTCCGCGTGGAACGGCCACTCCGACGAGGGCGGATGCGCACCCTCGTGACCGCCCTCCGGCTTGAGCCGCACGATGTCCGCCGGCTGCAGGGCCCCCTTGTCCACTCGCGCCGGGGTGATCCAGATCGAGCCATCCGCGTCGCGGATCGAGAGATTCCCGCCCGAGGTGGTCGTCATGCGCTGCCGGTAAATGCGCGCCATCGTCGCGACCAGCTGGTCGCGCGGGTGAAGCCAGAGGGGATCCATGGGAGCAAGTGTGGCCAGCAGGCGCCTCCCAACCAAGCCGCGATTGCGGTCTATAGCAGCCGGCCGGCCCTGCGTCCGCCCCTCAGTGCCCCACCGAGGGCAAGGGCATCGCACTTTTCGATCTCTGACCGGAATAGGCCTCAAACAGAGCCAACTGCTCCTTGGTCAGGCTGGCCATCAGGCGTTCGTGGTGAAGGATCGCCTCCTGCCGGCGAGCGCCGGCATCCGCTAACTTGAATGACGTCTGGTCAATTCTCACTGCCGGCAGGGCGCTCTGCTTGTATTCGACCAACTGCTCGGGAGTCAGCGAGGCAACAAATCGCTTTCTCGCCTGCTCCCGCTGCTCTTGGAGCTGACGTTCAAACAGAAACCCGGAGGTGGCGGTGGTGCCTTGCCGGCCTGTGGTGAAGATCTGCACCAGCTCGCCGAGACGGAGGTAATTCAGTAGAATCTCCTCCTTCGCCTCGCGATTGAGCTTGGACCATGACATCACCATAGGCATCGGCAGATAGCCACCTGGGCTAGCGACCCGCTCCTGGCGACGGGCCTGCCCCTCGGGGGTTAACATCATGGCAGGATCTACCCTGGGAAACTTGATCTCGCGCGGATGCTCCAACGTGAGGACGCGTTCCTGCCCATCCAAGCCAACCAGAACGAGTCGCTTCGCCTCCATCTCGATGCGCTGTACTCTCAGGCTTTGAAATCCCCGCATGGTGTTGGTCAGCATCGGCTCGTCATCCACATCCACCAGCGCCACCGGTTCACCGCCGACCTCGCCGATGGCCCGCAGTTCGAGTCTGACGCTCTTCTCCCACTCCAGCGCCCGGGCCCGACCCGGATTGGGGGAAATGGGTTGGTCGACGAGAAAATGCACCGGCTTGGTCGGCGGGGCCTTTGGCTCCTGGCCCAAGGCCGCCAACGGCTGGGCGGCCGCGGGGCTAGCGGCTTCGCCCGTCGCTTCCTTGGTGAAGCCAACTACCGCTAGACTCCCGAGCATCGCTACCCCCAACGCAGCCCGGACTCGCCCAGTTGGCACCGCCGCCATGATCAGGGTGAGCCGCCAACGGAGACGACGCCGAGACTCGGCGATTCCTACGACCGACGGCAACAGGGCACGCTGCGCCGGCATGCCGGCCAGCCTGAGCAAAACGTCGCCATACGCCGCCGCCCCACCCTCGCCAGCGCGGCGCACGACGAACTCGTCGCAGGCGAGCTCGGTATCTTCGCGGCTCAACCGCAGCGCCAACCAAGCCAGCGGATTGAACCAATGCAGGGCCGCCGCGAATTGCAGCAACCCCAGCGACCACAAGTCACGTCTCCGATGATGGCCGAGTTCGTGCAGCATTACCCAGCGCAGCTCCGCGTCGCCCAGCTGTTCCGCAATGTCACCAGGCAGCAGCAACCGGGGACGCACGATGCCAAACAGCGCCGGCGAATCGACCAAAGAGGTCGTGACCAGCTCCGGCATTGATTTGATCCCGAGCTCGCGCGCCACCTGGACAGCCGCCAGGTTTACGCGGTCCGCCGTCGGTCGGGCCGTGCGGGCGATTTGTCCGGAAAACCGCCAGCCAGCCACCAGCCTTGCCCCCGCGAGGAGCGCGAAGCCCGTCAGCCAGCCGAGCGTGCACCAATCCAAGGCGACCCTAGCCACCATCCCCTGCGTCGCAGTCGCCGGCAGCGGTGATGCGGCCCGGATCTGGGTCTCCACCGTCGGGAGCGGTGTGGTCGCCGGCCTTGTGAGGTGCTCGGCCGGTTCAATCCTCGGACGGTGTCGGTAGAGATTAGCCGGACTCCAGCCGGCCGGCCAGGCGATCGGCACCAGCCAGACCAACGCCACCACCACCCATCCCGCGGACCAGAACGCCGCTGGCAACTGTCGGCGCAGGACCAACCGAAATCCCATTAGCACAGCCATCAGGGCCACGCCACGCAGCGAAGCTTGCAGGAAGAGCCCGAAGACAGAGGCGTCGAGGTTCACGCGCGGCCTTTCTTCTTCCGCAACAGGTCCTGCAACTCACGGATCTCGTCGTCCGACAATTCCGCCCGCTCGCACAAGCGGACCAACAGAGGCCCGGTCGCCCCACTCAGAACCCGCTTCACAAAATGCTCGCTCTCTTTCGCCACGCACTGCTCCCGACGCAGCAACGGGGTGTACACATTCACGTGGCCGTCCTTCGTCACCTTCAGCACGCCCTTTTCCGTCAGCCGGGCCAGAAACGTGTTCACCGTCTTCTGCTTCCATGCGTTCGCGGCGGGTAGAGCCTCAAATACCTCCAGCGCGGTCACCGGCCCACGGGACCAGACAACATTCATCACCTCCCACTCGGCACTGGAAATCTTGGGATGCATAATTCTTCCTACATCTGTAGGATTTCCTACATTTGTAGGACTTGTCAAGTCCCTAGGCTGCTTCAGCCCTTCACGCCGGACGACGCCACGCTCTCCACGAAGCGCCGCTGGACGATCGCGAACAGCACGATGACCGGCAGCACCATCACGGCGGCGAGGGCCATGACGAGGTGCCAGGGCACCTGGCCGATGCTGCCGCCGGTGAGCTGCTCGGCCCGCGCGATGAAGTATAGCAGGCCGACCGGCAGCGTCGCGAGCGACTCGCTCTGCAGGTATACGAGCGGGTTGAAGAGGTCGTTCCAGCTCCAGAGGAAGGTGAACACCGCCACCGTCAGCACCGCCGGGCGGCTCATCGGCACCACCAGCCGCCACAGGATCGTCCACTCCGACGCCCCGTCGATCCGCGCCGCCTCCAGGAAGCTGCGCGGGATCGTCCGGAAGAACTGCCGCAGGAGGAAGATCCCGAACACATTGCCGCCAAGCCACGCCGGCACGATCAGCGGGAGGTAGGTGTCGACCCAGCCGAGCGCGGCGAACGCCCGGAAGAGCGGGATTACCGTGACCTGCGCCGGCAGCATCAGTGTCGCCAGCAGCGCGCCGAAGATCAGGCCCTTGAACCGCGTCTCATAGAACGCGAACGCGTAGGCCGCCGGGCAGCAGGTCAGGATCGTGCCCCCGATCACCATCACCGCCACGAACACCGAGTTCAGGAAGAACCGGTAGTAGGCGAAGCCGCCGAGCACCGTGCCATAATTGCCCCACTGCGGCCGGGCCGGCAGCCACGCCGGCGGATTCCGCAGGATCTCGGGGTAGGTCTTCAGGCTCGTGAGCACCATCCACGCGAGCGGCGCGAGCATCACAAGCGCGCCCACCACGAGGGCGGCGTAGAGGGCGAAAGAGGCCAGGACGGGACGGCGGTGCATGGTGGGACAGGCTCAGTCGCCGTAGTGAACCCAGTGCCGGCCGGCGCGGAAGTTCACGTAGGTGAGCACCGCGATGAACGCGAAGAGCAGCCAGGCCATCGCGCTGGCCAGCCCGAGGTGGAAGAAGCCGAACGCCTGCTGGTAGAGGTTCAGCCCGTAGAACAGCGTCGCCCGCGCCGGCCCGCCCGGCGTGGCCTGCGCCTGCGACACGCTAAACGCGTAGGCGAGGTCGAAGACCTTCAGCGCGCCGATTATGCCCATGACGACGTTGAAGAAGATGATCGGGGAAATCAGCGGCAGCGTGATATGCCGGAACCGCGCCCAGCCGTCGGCGCCGTCGATGTGCGCCGCCTCGTGCAGCTCGCGCGGCACGTCCTGCAGCGCCGCGAGGAAGATCACCATCGGATAGCCGAAGCCCCACAGGCTCACCACGATCAGCACCGGCAGCGCCCAGGTCGGCGAAGTGGTCCACGCGGCGCCCTGGATGCCGGCCAGCGCGAGTACGCGGTTCAGCAGCCCGCCGTCCGCCTGGAAGATGTAGCCGAACACCACCGCGAAGGCCGCCTGCGGCAGGATCGACGGCAGGAAGAAGACCGCGCGCCAGAAGCCCCGGCCGCGCACCGGCTGGTTCAGCAGCAACGCGAACCCGAGCGCGCCGGCGAGCGCCAGCGGCAGCTGCGCGACGGTGAAGACCAGCGTGACGCGCACCGACGGCCAGAACGCCGGGTCGTGCGTGAACAGGTACCGGTAGTTCTGCAGCCCGATGAACTCCGGCGGTGCCAGCACCTCGTACCGGCAGAAGCTCAGCCAGAGCGAGTACAGCATCGGCCACACGTTGAACGCCAGTAGTCCCGCGAGGGCGGGGCCGGCAAACAGCCAGAACCAGAGGGTCTCGCCGCGGGTTCGGTTCATGGGGCGACGGTGTGGAAGGTTTGGAGGAAGGCGTTCACGTCCGCCGCCGCGCGCCGGCCGGCCTCCTCGGGGCTCAGCTCGCCCAGCACCATCCGGTCGATCTCGGCCTGGGCGATCTGGAGCATGATCTCGATGTAGTGCGGGTGGTGCGGGATCGGCTCCGCGTACTGGAACTGCCGGTAGGCGGCCTCGAGCTGGCGCGGATTCGCGCGACCGGGCTGCCGCAGGACGGCCTCGGCCACCGAGCGCCGCACCGAGAGCTGGCCGTGCGCCACCACCTGCGTGATCGCCTCGGGCCGGGTCAGGAACTTCATGAGTTCCCACGCCGCCGCGGGATGCCGGCTCTCGCGGCTGATGCTGTAGCCAGCAATCGCCAGCTCGCCGCCCGCCCGCCGCGCCGGCCCGGCCGGCAGGATCTGGATGTCCCAGTCGAGGTCCCGGATCTGGTTGAAATTCGTCCAGAAGTTCGTGTGCCCGCCGATGATCATCGCGACGCGCTGGTTGACGAAACCGTTCACCGGTTCGAAACCCGCCGGGGCCGAGATCCGGTACTTGGTCGACTTCTCGAGGTAGAACCGGAGGCCGGCAATCGCCTCGGGCGAGTCGAGCAGGCACCGGTGGCCGTCAGCCGAGAAGACTTTGCCGCCCGCCTGTCGCACGAAGATCAGCCACTCGCCCCACCACCCTTCCATGCGCGAGCTGCCCCAGACCGCGGGATGACTCTCGTCCGCCGGCCGCGTCAGGCGTTGCGCCGCGCGCACGAAGTCGTCCCACGTCCAGTCCGGCGACGGCTCCGGCAGTTTCGCCTCCCGGAACATCCGCCGGTTGTAGTAGAGCAGCGAGACGTTCACATGCTCGGGGAGGATGTAGATCTTTCCGCCCAGCTGCATCGCCCGGCGGATCTCGGGGAAATAATCGGTATCGAGGCCGATCTCCGCCGCGTCGCGTTGGGCGAAGTCCGAGAGGTCGCGCGTGAACGGGAGCAGGTAGCTCAGCCAGACGTCGCCGGTGTAGAACAGGTCCGGCAGCTGGTGGGCCGCGGCCAGGGTCTTGAGCCGCACGTTGTACTCCGTGCCGGGCACCCAGACGATCCGCACGCGGTACTGCGGGTTGAGCCGCTCGAACTCCGCGACCTGCGCCTCATAGACTTCGCGCAGCGGGTTGATCAGGACGTACCAGGAGATCTCCGTGACCCCCGGACGCGGCGCCGGCTCGCGGCGATGGCCCGCCCACCAAAAGCCGAGCGCGGCCAGCGCGGCGATGGTGACCCAGGCGAGGAGCGGACGGGAAAGCGAGGACATCGGGACCCGCCGAATTCCCGCGAGCAAAAGACGGCGAAGGGAACCCCAGCTTGGCGGGAAGAGCCGCGGCATGACAAGCGCGCCGAGCAGGAGACGAACGAACGCCGAACATCGAACGTCCAACGCCCAACACCGAAGAAACGGCGAACGCACCAATCGCTGTCCCTCCCACAGCTCATTCAACTCGCCACGTTCGCTGGAATCCCCTTCGACGTCCGGCGTTCGACGTTCGACGTTCGGCGTTCGCTCGGGGATAACTTCAACGTTGAGCGTTGAACGTCGAGCGTTGAACGTTCCTCCGCCCTCCCGCCTTCCCATGGCTTCCCCCACGCGTCTCGTCGATACGCACCAGCACGTGCGCTGGCACCGGCGCAATGAGCATGACCTGGTCGCGGACCTTGACGCGCATCGCATCGCGTACGCCTGGCTGCTCACCTGGAATCTCGGCCCGGCCGAGCAGTCGCCCGAGCACGCGAACTATCTCAACCCGGCCCTCACGCTGCCCGACGGCTCGCATCCGGGCATCCCGCTCTCCGAGCTTCTCGCCACCCGCGTCCAGTACCCGCAGCGCTTTGTGGTCGGCTACTGCCCGCATCCCGCCTGGCCCAACGCCCCCGCGCTGCTCGAGGCCGCGCACCATATGCACGACGTGCGGATCTGCGGGGAGTGGAAATTCCGGCTCCACTTCGACGATCCCCGCTGCCTCGCGCTCTTCCGCATGGCCGGGAAGCTCAAGCTCCCTGTCGTGCTGCATCTCGACGTGCCGTGGCTGCCGGACCCGCAGACCGGCGAGCGGCGCTTCCAGCCGTCGTGGTACGGCGGGACCGTCGAGCGTCTCGAGCGCGCACTGCAGGCGTGCCCGGAAACCACCTTCGTCGGCCACGCCCCCGGTTTCTGGCGCGAGATCAGCGGCGATGCTGACCTCAGCTCCGATCCCTACCCGTCGTCCCCGGTCGCGCCCGGCGGACGGCTCTACCGGCTTTTTGACACCTACCCGAATCTCGTCGCCGACCTGTCCGCCGGCTCCGGCCGCAACGCCCTCGCCCGCGACCCGGCGCATGCCGTGCAGTTCCTCACCCGCTACGCCGACCGCCTCCTGTTCGGCCGCGACTACTACGGGCAGGAACTCGACACCTTCCTCCAGACGCTCCCGTTGCCGGCCGACGTAACCGAGAAGATCTACTGGCAGAATGCCGAGCGCCTCGTGGCCAAGCCGACCTGATTACTCCCCGCCAGCGCCGGTTCTCCACGGGCTTCGCGGACCTAGCGGTTAACCCACCCGCCAGCCAAAGCGGGTCCGCCGGGCAAAGCGTGCGAGGACGATCTCAGTGCCGACCGTGCCTTCGTGGGGATAGGCCGCCACGAAGCGCTCCGGCTGCACCCGTATCTGCGTCCCCGCCTCCGGCTCCACGACCAGCATTGCCCGGCACCCGGGTCCGCTGATCTCAAACCCCGCCCCGCGCGCCCGCACCCGTCCCCACGTGTGCCAGTGCCACGCGATCACCGCGGTCGCCTTCAGTTCGATCTCGTCGCTCCCGCGCACCGAGCCGTCGCGCGCAACCTCCACGATCCGACGATGCCGCCGCACGCCGAGATGCGGCAGGTAGCTGGCCGCGAGCTCGACTTCGATCCGCGTGATCCCACCCCGGGTCGTCACGCGCGGCTCGGCGGGAATGAAGCGATCCTCGAGAAAATCCGGATACCACACGCAGCTGTCGCCGATCTGTCCGCGCCCATCAATCGTCACGAGATTGTGCAGCGCCGTGTCTCGTCGGTACAGCGGTCCCGGACCGCTGCCCAGGAACGTGCCCCCGCGCCACGCGAGGATGGCACCGTTGCACGGGTCCGAATGTCCGTAGCCGCCCACCTCGCCCGCCGCGCGGCGCTGGCGGCCCAGCGGCGCGCCCGCCCGCACCGTGACCAGCGTGTCGCCCCGCCGGACGAAGACCTGGCCGCCGTCGCGGAACACCTCCACGCCATCACCCAGCGGACGTCTCCGCCGGTCCGGCGCATGCCAGAGCAGTTCGTAGACGCGGCGGCGCGGTGGCGCATGACGGTGATCCGTTCCCGTCGGTAACTGCTCGAGCAGTTGCTCGCCGATCGCCTGGGCGGCCGCGGCGCCGGTGCGGTTCGCAATGAGCAGATGGCACCAACTGTCGCCCGTCACCCGGTACTGCGGGTCGCCAAAGGTCACGCCCTGCCGCTCGTCCGGTGACGTCGCCGCCGCCCGGAAACGCGAGGCCGCCGACAGATACGGCGTGCGTCGCCATAGATCCTCACCCGTGCAGTGGCGCACCAGCTCCAGCCAGCGCAGCAGAAAACCGTGCTCGTAGATCCAGAGATTCAGGCCGTGCGGGAAAAATCCGTCGCGGGGCACCATCGCCAGCACGCGGTCGAGCGCGCCGCGCAGTTCGGCCGCCCAGGCCCCGGCTCGCGGGTGCTCGTCCCAGAACAGAAAGGAGAACGCCAGCAGTCCAAGCCCGCAGCCGAGATAGTGCGCCTGCGCGTAGTCGCGGCGCTCCGGGTTCAGGTGCCGCCGACAGATCTCAGCCACCTCCCAGAGTCGCCGCCGGGCCCGCGTGCGCTGGGCCGGCGAGAATGTCGGGGCCAGCCAGTCGAACGCGACGCACAGAATATAGAGCACCTCACCGCTCTGCGTGTCTATGCCCAGCGGTCCAAAATCCGGCCGCGCCGTTTCGCGCAGGTAGGCAAAATAGGTCCGCTGTGCCCAGGCGACCGTGCGTCGATCTGGCCGCAGCAGGGCCACCAGCGCCGACACCAGCGCGCGATCCGCCCCAGTCAGGCGCTCCGGCCCCGGGAGAATTTTCCCCTCCGGCGTCGTGGCGTAAGACCGGCTCCACGACTGTTTCACCAGCCGCAGCAGTCGCCGCCAGTGCGGCGCGCGCGGGCCTCG
The DNA here is from genome assembly GCA_035334485.1 of Opitutaceae bacterium. Lineage (GTDB taxonomy): Bacteria > Verrucomicrobiota > Verrucomicrobiia > Opitutales > Opitutaceae > Opi-474. The sequence continues at coordinate 11,075 of DAOQKI010000058.1, read as the reverse complement.
GATGTCGCGGCGCAGCCCCGTAACCTCGTCTTCATCCAGCACCAGCCGCGGATGGACCCCATGCAGGTTCTCACGCAGTTGCACCGGCCGCGGGGCCGCGCGGTCCGGAAATCTCGCCACGATCTGTGCACGGACGGGAGCAAGCCTCCGATCCGGGAGCCGCAGCGTGAGGGTCTGGTCCAGTCCCGCCTCGCAGGGAAACATCACCCTCAGCTCGCCCGCGATTTCCTCGTCGCCGAGAAAGGTGTACTTGCCCGTCACCATGCGGCCGCCGCTCTCCAGCGTCGCGACCGGGAGTTCCGGGATGCCTCGCCAGCCGGGCCACGGCCCCACCCGCTGACCGGGTGGCTCCTCTGCGTAGAGCGTATTGAGGAAGGTCGGAGCCTTTTCCGGTTCGCGCGGGCGGGCGTAGCGACAGAAGCGCTCGAGATAGCCGGCGGGAAGGGCCAGTCCGAACTCGACGAGCACCGCGCGCGTGATCCGACGCGGCAGCCGGGCGCGGAACACGCCCGGGGCCACCCGACGAAAATGCGGGGTTGGCAGCCTCATCGTGGCAAACGCGCGAAGGTGAGATCGTCGAACCAGGCTGTGCCGGTGCCGGCGAACTCAAGCCGCAGGTGCACGCGGTCCGGCGCGGGCCGCAGCGGCGGCGTGGTCACCTGCAGACGACGCCAGCCCGGAGCACCCACCGCTTCGTCGGACGAAAAGAGTTCATAGTGGTTCACGTCGAACACGCTGCCCCGGCCGGCGCGATGCAGGCGCAGCACCAGCCGCGCGCTTCCCGCGCCACCGTTCACTCGCACCCATCCCGTCAGGCGAAGGCGTTCATCCGCGCGGAACGCCGGCTCGCCAAACGCCGGGCCCAGCGTCGTGGCCTGCCAACACGACCGCGCCGCACGCCGGTGCCGAATCCGCAGTGAGTACCGGTCACCGTGGCCCATCCGGGTGTCGCGGTCCGGTGCGACGTCGGCGGCCCTGCCCTCGGTCACTTCCCGCTGCCACGGCCAAGCGGTGTTGGCCGCCGCCGCCAGCGATTCGAAAGTCGCCTGAAAATGGTGCCGCCGTCCCGTGTACATCGGCGTCCGGGCCGACGCGCCCGCTGACCGCAGACGCGCCACCTTTGCGAGCCGACCAGCCTCGGCGCGGCTGATCACGCCGAGAGAATAGGCGGCGGTCCGCACCACGCCCGGCGCCAGCGTCACCGCTGCCCCGCGACCAGCGCGCAGCCCGAAGTGTGTGTCCCACATGTACGCGCACACCCCCGCCTCGACGCGGTCGCCGGCGCGCAGGGTTACAACCGGGTTCCAGTCCTCGGTCACCCACGCGAAGCGGTCGCCCGGCCGCAACCGCAGCCGCTGCTTGTCCGGGCTTTCCAGGTGATGATGCGCGATCCGCTCCACCTTGGTTCCGTGTTGGACCAGGCACGACTGGTAGCGCTTCGGCTCCATCCCCGTCGGCGAGAACACGCCCGCCGGCCACAGCGTCAGGAAAGCCAGCTCGCCGTGGTCGGCCTGCGGCGTGACGCGCCAGCGGCCCCGGGGCGAAATCTCGAGGTGCGCCCGCACGTCGACAGCGACAGTCCCGTTTGGCGCGATCGAGAATTCGACGTCGTAGGTGCTCAGCGCGCCCCGCGAACGCGTCGCGCCCGTGGCCCGGAGAATCAACCGACCCGACTCGGCGTCGACGAGCGTGAGTCGGGAGTGCGAGTTGAGCCGCCGCTCGGGATCCTGGTGATTGGCGTACTGACGCCAATAGAGCGGAAGGCCGACGTCGCAGCCGACCACCGCGTCGGCCCCGGCGACCGGACGGAAATTCACCAACTCCAGCCGACGGATCTCGGCGACCAACCTCCGGCCCAGGCGGATGCGCCCGCTGTCGCGACCGGTACGCTGAAACGAGAACTTTGCCAGGGCCTTCATCGCGTCAGGGTTTCGGGGTCGAGGCCAGTGCCTGCTCGAGTGCGGCGCGCCACGCCGGCTTGAGTCCCGGAGATTTCACCAACCGCTCCAGATCCTGGCGTACCCCGGCATTGATTGCGGGCACGGCGGCCACGACCTGCTCGAGCGTAGCGTCGCCCGCCCAGAGGCGGTCCAGCCACGGCTGCAGCCGCGTCATCACGGGCGCCATCGACCAGCTCGCGAACCGCACGAAGAACCGCGGGTCGCCGCCGGCGTGCTGTTCGCTGAGGGTCCACACCTCGCGGAAGCCGGTCCCGCGCAGCCGCGGATACTTGGCCTCCCAGGCTCCGGCGAAATCCACGTCGGCCAGCACCGGGTTCGGCTGGTACGTCGCCGCCTCGCCCACCAGCCACGTCAGCGTCCGCCACGCGTCCGCCGGCCGCGGGGTCGCGGCGCTGATCGACAGGCCGCCGCTCGCCGAGCGGAAATAGCGCGGCTCCTTCGTCCCGAAGCGCGGCAGCGGCGCGACGCCCCAGTCGATCGTGAGCGTCTCGATCAACCCGGCATGCGGGACCGACTCGACCAGCATCGCGACGCGGCCCGACTGGAGCAGTTGCGACGCCTGCATGCCCATGGCCTGGACGCGCCGGATGTCCGGCATCAGGCCGTCGCGGATCAGCCCGAGGTAGGCCGCGTACACTTCCCGCGACTCGGGCGGGATGCCGAGGAAGAGCGCATCGCGCGGAATCGGCGCGTGGTTCATCTGCTCGAGGACCTCGACGAAATGCGCCGGGATGAAGATCCCGTATTGCTGCGGCCGCCCGCCGTCCCGGCCCGGAACGGTGAGCCGCCGGGCCGCGGCGACCAAATCATCCCAGGTCCAGTCCGGCCGCGGCGGCGGCAGGCCCGCGGCGGCGAAGGCGGCGCGGTTGTAGTACACGCCGCAGGTGAGGGTCCAGTTGCTGACGCTGTAGATGCCGCCATCGAGCGACGGCGCCGCGGCGCGCACCTCGGGTCGCAGCCGCGCGAACAGCGGGTCGTGCTCCGCGAACGGCCGCAGGTCGAGCACGCGGCCCTCGGCCGCCAGCCGGTCGCGCACCGCGCCGTTGGTGTAGAACACATCCGGCGCCTGGCCCGCCGCGATCATCGCGTAGAGCTTCTCCTCGCCGCTGAAGGGATTCAGCTTCAGGTCGATCCCGGCCTGGGACTTCAACTGCTGCGCGTCACGCTGCAGCGAAGCGATGTCCGCCGTGCTCGCCGCGCAGTTGTACACGATCGTGCGCTCGTCCGCCGCCGGCCGCCCGCAGCCAGCGAAAAGGAGGATGAGGAGAAGCGTCACAGAGCGCACCGAGAGGGCACCGAGGCCACAGAGATCCAATTTGGCTTGGATCAGAGCGTGACAGCTTGGCCACCCATGCTTGGCTCCGTGGCCTCGGTGCTCTCTCCGTGCGCTCTGTGACGAAATCCTCATCGCATTCATTTGCCGGCGCCCATCGAGATTCCGCGGATGAACTGTCGCTGGGCGAGGAAGAACAGCACGACGTTCGGCAGCAGCACGAGCAGCGACGCCGCCATCAGGATGTTCCACTCGACCACGCCCGAGCCCAGCACCTGGGTCTTCATCAGGTTGAGTCCGAGCGTGAGCGTCGCCTTCTCGGGACTGTTGAGGTACAGCAGCGGGCCGAAGAAGTCGTTCCAGGTCCCGATGAAGGTGAAGATCAGGACGGTCGCCACCGCCGGCCGGGCCTGCGGCAGTACCACGCTCCACCAGATGCGCAGGCGCGACGCGCCGTCGATCAGCGCCGCCTCCTCGCTGTCGCGCGGGATCGTCAGGAAGAACTGCCGGAGGAGAAAGATGTAGAACGGTGAGCCGAACAGGCTCGGCACGATCAGCGGCAGGTAGGTGTCCACCCAGCCCAGCCGCGCGAAGAGCATGTACAGCGGGATCATCGTCACCTGCCCCGGCAGCATCATCGTCGCGAGGCACAGCGCAAAGAGCGCGTCGCGTCCCGGAAAGCGGAAGCGGGCGAAGCCGTACGCGACCAGCGCCGACGAAAGCAGCGTGGCCGCCATCACCGGCACCGTGATCACCACCGTGTTCACCAGGAAGCGGCCGACCGGCAGGAGCGTCACCGCCCGCACGTAGTTCTCCCAGTGCAGCGGCGACGGTAGCCATCGGTAAGGCTGAGCGAACACCGCGGCCAGCTCGTGCAGCGACGAGCTCAGCATCCAGGCCACCGGCACGCTGAACAGCGCGCCCAGCCCCACGAGCGCGAGGTAGGTCAGGCTGATGCGCGCCACGGCGGCGCCGCTGCGGGACGGGGCGCTCATGACCCGCCTCCCTCGTAATGCACGCGCTCCCGGGCCAGCCGGAAGGCCAGGGCCGAGCAGCCGACGATCAGCACGAACAGCGCCCAGGCCAGCGCGGACGCGTAGCCCATGTCGAATTCCTGGAACGCCTTCTTGTACACGTAGAGCACGATGAAGAGCGTGGCCTGGTTCGGTCCGCCCTCGCTGCCCGGTTGGACGCCGCCGGTCATCACGAACGCCTGGGTGAACACCTGCAGCGCGCCGACCAGGCCCATGATCAGGTTGAAGAGGAGCGCCGGGGAGATCATCGGCAGCGTGGCGGCGAAGAACCGCCGCACCGCCCCGGCCCCGTCGATCGCCGCCGCCTCACTCAGCTCGCGCGGCACGCCCTGCAGCGCTGCCAGGAAGATCACGGCCTGCCCGCCCGCGGTCCACAGCGACATCAGCACCAGCGCCGGCTTCGCCCACGCCTCGCTCTGGAGCCAGAGCGGTCCCTCGATCCCGAGGGCGCGCAGCCCGGTGTTCAGCAGGCCGAACTCCGGGTTCAACAGCCACAGCCAGAGCAACGAGAGCGCCACGGTGTTGGTCACCGACGGCAGGAAGAACAGCGCCCGGAAGAACCCGATGCCGCGCACCGGCGCGTTGAGCAGCAGCGCGAGCCCCAGCGCCAGCAGCAGGCCCGTCGGCACGCCCATCGCCGCATACGCCGCGGTGTTCGCCAGGCTGCGATAGAAGAGCGGGTCCGACGCCATCCGGTGGTAGTTCTCGAGCCCGATCCACTGCGGCGGCGAGAGCAGCGACGCCGAGGTGAAGCTCAGGTACAGCGAGTAGAACATCGGCCCCGCCGTCAGCAGTCCGAAGCCGATCACCCACGGCGACACGAAGAGCCAGCCCTGCCGATGCTCCGCCTTCATGCCCTGCCGCCTTTCTCGCCACGCTGTCCCCACCCCCGCCCGTGTCCCGTCCGCGGCCCAACGCTCGTGTCACGCAATACGTGACGCCGGCCGGTGAGAGGAACGGGAGGAAGGGCGGTGCTCATCGACGGGCCGGACGGAAAGCGGAAATGGGGATCGATGCCAGCGGGACGGACGGGGTCAGGGTCGCGAGGTCGGAAAGGAATCGAAGGCTTCGGCACCGTACAGGGTCGGCGGGGTCAGCAGCGGAGCGCCGTCCGGTCCGCCCGTCGCCTCGAAATGCTGCACGCGGGCGTCGGCGCCGTTCACCGTCGCGTGCTCGATCTCTTCCGCCCAGGGATTCACGGCGAGCTCCAGTGTCGTGTGCCCGCTGTGGACCCGCGTCACGCGGTGGCGCCCACCCGCCGGGAGCGTGTCGTGCACCGTGATGGCCGCCGCCTGCGCGTCGAGCGCCGCCAGCGTCGGAAATTCCGCCGTGGTCCAGAGCTCGCAGTAGAAGCCGTTGCGCCAGCCGCGCAGCTCGTCGCGCGGCCAGTCGCGCGCCGGGCCGTCGTAATTGGCGATCGAGATCACGAGACAGTTCGCCTCGCGCCGCACCGTGATGGGCTGCGCCCCCGCTGACGGGTGCGGCGCCAGCGGGCGCAGCACACCGAGCACGTGGCCGTCGCGGAACGCAATCCGGCCGCCCGCGGGCAGCGTTTGTGGCAACGGGCCGGCGGGCCGGCCGTCGAGCCACAGTTCGTCGAACGGCGCGTCGTACGAGAAGATGACGTCGACCCGGAAGCGCGCGACGCCGCGGTGGCCGACTCCCTTCGGCGCGTACAGCACCAGCGCGCGGTTGCGGTCCTGGAGAGCAAAGGTCCGCCCCTCCTCGTACAGGAAGCTCGCGTCGGTGGCGCCGCCCGTCACGTGCACCCGGTTCGGCCGGTGCACCTCCGCGTCGTTGAACACGCCGCGAGCGAACACTGAGCGGAAATCCGCGCAGGAGCGGATCGGCGCGTGCCGCCGGATCCGGGCCATGAAGCTGTCGGAGTGCCCGGCGTTCACGTACGGCCGCGACGCCGTGCCGAGGGCGTACTCCGCCGTCTGGTAGCTCACGAGGTCGCTCCAGCCGCCGGGATACAACCCGTCCTCGAAGCCCCGCCCGGCGTGGTTCTCGTGATAGCTCTCGCCGTAGGTGGTCGCGCGCAGGAGCGCCGGGAGCGGCTTGTGGAAGGCCAGGCGGTGCGCCTCGGCCGGGACATGGAACGGGAGGATGGCCGGCACCGCGTTCTGCAGGATGGCCGATGGGTGTCCGATCGCGAGCGCGCGCTCCGGCTCGAGGAAGAGCGGCTCGCCGAACGCGGCGGCCATGGTGCAGTGCACGCCGGACCAGCCGCCGAGCGAGTCGTCGAGGTAGGAGCGCGAATGCGGGCCGGCGAACTGCTGGCTCGGCGCGTGGTAGAAGAGCGCCAGCTCGATCCACAGCCGCTCCTCGAGGAAGCGCGCCACGCGACGCGACTCCGGGTCGCGGGCGTACTCCGCCACGAGCGCAAGCCACCAGAAGTCGAGCGCGGTGTAGGTCGGGCTGTTGTACTCCGACCAGATCGCCTGCCGCCGCCACGCATGACGGCGGTCGCCGGTGGTGCGCCGCAGCGCCTGCAGGCGGCCGCGGCCGCTCGCCACCGCCAGGGGATCGCCGAAACGTTCGCCGCCAAGAATCAGCGCGGCCCACGCCGCGAGCGGGTGGTTCACATTGCCGTCGTGCCACTCGGCCAGGGCCGCCTCCGGCAGTGCCCCGCGCACCTGTGTCTCCAGCGCGGCGATCGTCCCCGCCGAGACCCGGTCCGGGATCGCGAGCAGGACCGCGAGCATCGTCGCCGGCGAATGGGTGCCGTCCGCGCACCGGGCCTCGCCGAGCAGCGCGTCGCCGAGCGCCCGCTCGGTCGCGTCGGACGAGAACAGCAGCGCGATCGCGTACCAGAGGGTGTCGCGCGGCCCCACGCACTGGCGCGTCGCCGACTGGTACCACGTCGCGCCATGGCGGCGGGCCAGATCGAGGAGGCGTCGGCTGACCGCGTTCATGCGAGGCGCATGGCCGCCGCGTACGGCGGCGCGGTCAGGTCCACCACCCGGCCGGTGCGGATCGACTCGATCGCGGCCAGCACCACCGCCGAGGTGCGGCGGGCGGACGGGATCGGGCACGGGGACGGCCCGCCGGCCAGGACCGCCCGGATGAAGGGCTCGTCGATCACGGCCGCGCCCTCCTCCGGATGGGCGGGATGCTCGGTGATGCGCTTGTCCTCGCGGGTCATCAGCGAGTTCAGCCGGTTGTAGAGGCTCAGGCTGCGCTGGCCGTCGGACTGCTGCAGCGCGAATTTGGACGAGAACGGCGGCACGCCGACGTCGCCGATCGCGATGCTGGCCACGGCGCCGTCGGCGAAGGTCAGCGTGACGGCGGCGGTGTCGACGATGTCGCGGGCCGGGTGGTGCCGGTTGCCGCCCGCGGCATAGACCCGCACCGGGCCGGTCGGGTGCAGGTGGAGGACGGTGTCGACGATGTGGCAGCCCTGGGAGAGCACGTTGCCGCCGCCCTGGATGGGGTCGTTGGCCCAGAACTCCGACGGCCAGTGGTCGTCGATCACGTGGGCCGTGGTGAGCGTCGGCTGTTTCAGGAAGGCGCGCGCCGCGACGACCGCAGGGAAGAACCGGAGCTTGAAGCCCGCGGCGGCGATGATGCCGCTCCGCTCGACCGCGGTGACGATGCGGTCGCAGTCGGCGAGCGTGAGCGCCAGCGGCTTTTCCAGGAAGAGGTGCTTGCCCGCCGCGGCCGCGGCCTCGGCGAGCGGGGCGTGGGTGTGGTGCTGCGTGCAGACCCACACGGCCTCGATCTCGGGATCCGCCCAGATCCGGGCCACGTCACCCGTGGCGTAGCCGGCGCCATACTGCGTCCGGAACGCCTCCGCCCGCGCCGGGTCAAGGTCGGCCACCGCGTGCAGGCGCACGCTGCGATGACGCGAGAGGAACTTCGCATGCTCGGCGCCGTAGCTGCCGCAGCCGACCAGCGCGACACGGAGAACTCGGGAGGAGGTCATGGGGAGCGACCGCGGCGACAGGACGAACCGCAGGCCCCAGTAACCAATTCCCCCGGGCCCGCGCTAACAAGCTTTTTGCCCCGCTGGAGCGGTCCCCGCTCCCGGAGATTTCCTGACCCGCCACGACCCTTCGCCCCCACTCCTGTGTCATCCTGAGCAACGCGAAGGATCCACTGCGACCCGGTGTTCCGCTACGGCCGAGCCTAACTGGATCCTTCGCTACGCTCAGGATGACATTGTGAGGCGCTCCGCTTCATGGATCGAAGCAAGCCCTCAACCGAGGATCCAAATCCAACCCTCGCTTCAACCCGCGCTTCGTGTCCTTCGCGCCCTTCGTGGCAATCCCCACCCGAGCCGAACGGAAAGGACCGCGCCCTACAGCTGTGGCGCTGTCGCGGGGGTCGAGCCGCCGCGGGCGAGCAGGTCGAGCAGGTCCGGGACGCCCTCCGCCGAGACCTCCTGGTCGGCCGACTCCGACAGGAAAACCCCGACCGTCGAAAACAGGTTCGGCCAGCGGCGCGCCAGCCAGCGCCAGCGGTCGAGGTGCTCCTCGCGCAGGATCCGCAGGCCGTTCGCGGCGCAGTAGCCGCGGTAGTCGGCGACGCTGAGATGGTGGATGTGGCCGGTGCTGTACCAGTCGTAGCCAAAGATCATCGGCCGCGGCATGCGCCCGCGGGTCAGGAGATCGACGCGGTTGCTCCAGTGGGCGAAGTTCGGGAACGACACGATCTGCCAGCGCGCAATGCGCTTCATCTCCGCGAGCAGGATCTCGGGGTACATCACCATCTGCACGGTCACGTTGCAGATCGCGAAATCGAACTGTCGGTCGGCATAGCGCTCGTAGCTGGAGCGCTGGTCGATCGCCGCCACCCGCGCGTGCAGACCGTGGCGCAGGCAGAAGTCGACGCCGGTCGGCGCCAGGTCCAGTCCCTCGACCTCCACGCCCTTCTTCTCGCGGAGCAGCTTCATCAGCGAACCGTTGCCGCAGGCGAGGTCAATGACGCGGGCCCGCTCCGGGATCCAGTCGACGATCACGCCAAACTCCGCGCGGTGGCCGAAGTTGCCGCGCGAGTAATCGTAGTTGCGGTTGTCGTTCATGACCGGGGAGCGGATTCCCCTTGTCGCTCCGCCGGACCTTCCTTGCAAGGCAACAGGCGCAACCCCCGGCAACGTCCCGCCGCGCGGGACTCCGGCCGTGTCACTCATTGCGTGACACAACGGGGGATCCGGCGGCGTTGCCTTGGCCGGAGGTGAACGTTCACCGCGGCGCGCGTTTTCCGTTTCCCTCGGAGGCGGAGGGCGGCGTAGGTTCCGCGCCTCCCGATGCCCTCCGTCCCCGCCGACCGCGCCCCGCGCTTCTACACGTTCTGGTCCATCAACGGCGCCCTCGACCAGGCGCGCCTGCGCCGCCAGCTCGCGGACTTCCGTGCCGCCGGGCTGCACGGCGTGGTCTTCCACCCGCGCTTCTATCCGGGCCGCCCGCCGTACATGAGCCCGGACTATCTCCGGCAGGTGAACGACTGCATCCTGCACGCGAAGGAGCTGGGCCTGCGCTTCTGGCTCTACGACGAGAACGGCTGGCCGAGCGGCACGGGCGACGGGCAGGTGCTCGCGCGCTTCCCTGACAGCGCGTCGCTGCGTCTCGACCTCACGCCGCAAGCCGCGCCGGACTCGGTCGGGAGCTTCACCGTGGACGCCGCCAACCGCCTCGCGCCCGCGGGCGCCCCGGGAGGCCGGACGTGGCACCTCACGCCGCGCCGGACCAACTACGTCGACTCGCTCGAACCGCGGGTGCTCGGGCACTTCCTCGACCTGATCCACGAGCGCTACCGCACCGGCCTCGAGCCGGCGGCGTTCGAGTACGTCGAGGCGTTCTTCGCCGACGAGCCCGAGGCCGGCATCCTGAAGGATCCATTCCCCGACGTGGCCGGCATCCCGTGGACCGCGTCGATGCCCGAGCGGCTCCGCGCCGCGCTCGGCCCCGATTTCGCCGCGCTGCTGCCGCTGGTGTTCGCGCGGGGCGACGGCTATCAGGAGGTGCGGGTGAAGTACTGGGAGGCGGTCACCGACGCGCTGATCGACGGCTTCTTCGCGCCGTACCTCGCGTGGTGCCGCCGTCACGGCAAGCAGTTCATCGCGCACGTGAAGGGCGAGGAGCACCCGCTCTTCCAGCTGCCGATGGTCGGGTCCTGCCACCGTATCTTCCGGCACCTCAGCATCCCGGGCATCGACGCGCTCGAGCGCTACCCGGCCCACGACTACTACCCGCGACAGGCCGCCGCCGCGTCGCGGCAGTTCAGCAACTGCCGCTCCATGGTCGAGTGCTTCGGCGGCGCCGGCTGGGGCGCGACGCCCGAGGACCTCGAACGCTACGTGCTCTGGCTCGGCCGGAACGGGCTGACCGATTTCGTCTTCCACCTGAGCCAGTACCGCCTCGACACGCCGGCGCTCACCGACTGGCCGCCGTCGGAACCGCTGCACCTCAGCTGGCGCGAGGCGTTCCCGGAAATGCTTGCTCGGGTCACCCGCGAACTCGCCGCGCGGCCGCCCGCGACGCCCGACACGCTGGTCGTCGCCCCGTACCGCGGGCTTATGGCCGAGTACGAGCCGTGGGAGCTGTGGCAGACCAACCTCCACGTCGCGACCACCTACCCCGACACGCCCGCGGGCCGAATCAACCGCGCCTTCCTCGCGCGCCTCGAGCAGCTCAAGGCCGCCGGCATTCCCTACGACATCACCGACGAGCGCACGCTCGAGGAGGACGGCCGGCTCGAGTCCGGCCGGCTGCGCCTGGGCCAGGCCACCTACGCCAAGGTCCTCGTCGACGACGGCGCGCAGCTGCGCGAGGCCGGCGAGCGGCTCGTCCCGGCGGCGCTGCG
>DAOQKI010000057.1:0-21857 GCA_035334485.1 Opitutaceae bacterium | reverse complement strand
ACCGAGCCGACCGCTCCAGCCGCCCAGTCCGCCCGCGAACTGGCCCAGGCGGGGGCCGCCGCCGGCGGACATGACTTTCCCTCCGATCCCGCCGACCTCGAGTGGGCGTCCGGCGTCGCCGCCAAGGGCTGGCCCGGGCTGCTCGCGGCAATGCTGGTGGTGCCCGCCTGGCGCTGCCCGTGGGCGCCGGAGCTCTCCGACGTCACGCTCCACTTCTGGGGCGAATACACCGCGTGGATGTTCCGGCCCGTGCAGGGCTTCACCGCCGTCGGCGACGCCGACGCGTTCGCCGCGCACACGCTGCGCCGCCTGGAGCAGTGGGTCGCCGCGCTGCAGCGCAACCCGCACACGCCGTCCGCCCGCGCCGCTTTCGAGGCCTACGCCCGCCACGGCTCGGGAATCCCGCTCTATTTCCACGCCGGCAACCTCCGCCGCCACGCCGAGCTCCGCGCCCAGCTCCTGGGCCTGATGCTCGACCGCCCGGCGCGCGAGCTGGACCGGCAGGCCGAGCCCCGCGGCGAGCGCCGCCTGCGTGTCGGGTTCATCAACCGCCACTTCGGCTCGCAGACCGAGACCTACACGACCCTGCCGACCTTCGAGCAGCTCGACCCGGCCCGGTTCGAGGTGCTCCTGTTCGCGTGCCACCGCAACGGCTCGCCGCTCGAGGACTACTGCCGCGGCCGCGTGCAGGAATTCCACGTGCTGCCGCGCGACCTCACCGGCCAGCTGGCCGCGCTGCGCGCCGCCCGGCTCGATGTCGCGGTCTTCGGCACGAACGTCACCGCCGTCTGCAACGAGATCACCTGGCTCGGCCTGCACCGCGTCGCGCCGCTCCAGGTCGTGAACAACTCCTCGTGCATCACGACGGGCTTCCCGACGATCGACCTCTACGTCTCGGGCACCGAGACCGAGGCCCAGTCCGCGGCGGCCCAGTTCAGCGAGCGCCTCGGCCTGCTGCCGGGACCGGCCCATGCGTTCAACTACGAGGCCGACCGCCAGGAACCGACCGTCCAGTGGACCCGGGCGGCGCTCAACCTCCCCGAGGGCGCGCCGGTGTTCGTGAGCGCGGCGAATTATTTCAAGATCATCCCCGAGATGCAGGAGGCGTGGGCGCGGCTGCTCGCGGCCGTGCCGGGCTCGTATCTCGTCCTCCATCCGTTCAACCCGAACTGGTCGTCGACCTACCCGATCCAGCGCTTCTGCGCCGGGTTCGACCGCGTGCTCCGGGCTCATGGCGTCGATGGCAGCCGGCTCGTGGTCTCGACGGCCCGCTTCCCGTCGCGCACCGACGTCAAGGAACTCCTGCGCGTCGGCGACGTGTACCTCGACACCTTCCCGTTCGGCGGGGTGAACTCGCTGATCGACCCGCTCGAGATCGGCATCCCGGTCGTCGCCTGGGAAGGCGACAGCTTCCGCTCGCGCATGGGCGCGGCGCTGCTGCGCACGCTGGGCCTGCCGGAGCTGGTCGCGACGGACGCCGCCGGCTACCAGGCCATTGCGGCCGGCCTCGCGACGGATCCGGCGCGCCGCACCACGCTGGCCGCGCGCCTGCGCGAGTCGTTTGACCGCCTGCCCCTCTTCCTCGACACCCTCGCGGCGAGCGACGCGTTTGGCGCGCTGCTTGAGACGGCCTACGACGAGCTCGCGGCGGTTGGCCGGAATGTCTTCTCGCGCCACCGGACCTCCGTGATGGCGGCCGACGACCAGCCCGCGTCGCCTGCGAAGCGGCACGAGCTTGGCCGCCAGCTGCTGACGCTCGGTCGCGCCGACCGCGCGGTCGGCTACCTGCTGGCCGCGACGCAGCACGCGGAAGGCGACGCGGCGCTGTGGCACGACCTGGCGCGCGCCCTCCAGACGGTGGGCCGCCCGGCCCAGGCGCTGCAGGCGGCGGAGGCCTGCCTGCGCCTCGATGCCGCCAGCGTCGACGGCTGGCTGCTGGTGGCGGAGCTCGCCCGCGAGGCGGGACACGCCGACTTTTTCCGCGAGGCTCTCGCGACCCTCCGCGAGCTGGCGCCGGCGGACCCGCGGGTGGTGGCCTTGGAGGTCCCGTCCGACTCCCGGGAGAACCGGGCGACCGTGGCGGTCAACCCGCCCGCGCCGCACGTGCTCGTCTACACCGACGACCCGGAGCTCGGCGGCGTCGCCCAGTACAATCACAACCTCCTGACCGCGCTGGTCCGGGAGGGCTACCGCGTGTCGTGCGTGCAGTCGCGCAGCGACAGCCCGCTGGTGCGCGAGCAGCAGACGCTCGGCATCCGCCACCACTGGCTCGACTACCACACGGGCCGCGAGTTTGCGCGGACCACGACCGATGGCGCGGACGCCGAGCGGATTTTCCGTGCCGAACGGCCGGACCTGGTGGTGTTCAGCGACTGCTGCCCGGTCTCGAACCTTGCGGCGCGTCAGGTCGCGCTGGCGCGGGGCATCCCCTATGTCGTGGTCGTCGGCTTTGTCGGGGCCTACCTGGCGAAGAGCTTCGCGGCGAGGCTGCCGCAGCTGGCGGCGCAGTACGCCGCGGCCCGGCAGGTCGTGGCGGTCTCACAGGAGAACCTCGCGCTGCTCCACCGCCATTTCGGGCTCGGGGCCGATCGCGGCGAGGTCATCCATTACGGCCGGCCGGCCCGTTTCTTCACGCCCCGCGATCCGGCGGTGCGGGCGCGCCTGCGGCGCGAGCAGCGCATCCCGGACGACGCCATCGTGTGCTTCACGGCGGCGCGGCTCACCGCGATCAAGGGCTTTGCCTACCAGCTCCAGGCGGCGCAGCAGCTGCGCGCTTCGCCGGCGGGCCCGCGCATCTGCTTCGTGTGGGCCGGCGACGGCGAGCTGCGGACGCAGCTTGAGGCGGAGATCGAGCGGCTGCGGCTGGGCGAGGACATCCGCCTGCTGGGCCAGCGCTGGGACGTGGCCGACTGGCACGACGCGGCTGACATCTTTGTGCTGCCCTCGCACCTCGAGGGCATGCCGCTCGCGATCATGGAGGCGATGGCCAAGGGCCTGCCCGTGGTGGCGACGGCGGTGAGCGGGATTCCCGAGGAGTTGGGCGACACCGGCCAGCTGCTGCCCGACCCGGCGTCGGATCCGGCGGGCGTCGTGCGGGGCCTGGTCACCACCATCGCCGCGTGGGCGGCGGACCCGGTCAAACGGGCCGAGGCGGGCCGGCGCGGACGCGCGCGGGCCGACGAACTTTTCCGCGAGGAACGCATGGTCCAGCGCTCGCTCGAGCTGCTGCGCCGCCACCTGCCCGCCGCGGCCCCGCGCCCATGAACCCCGCCGGTCCCATCGTCGTCCTGGCCGACCAGCCCCAGCACCCGCTGTTCAGCAGCTGGCTGCCGCTCCCGGGCCGCCCGGTGGTGGGCCTGACGAAGGCGGGGATCGACCAAGCCTTTCCGGAGGGCACCGCGCTGGTGGTCACGGCCGACTGCTACCACGAGCCGCGCGTCACGCTGCTGCGCCGCGCAATCGAGCAGAACATTCCGACGCTGGTGCTGGCCGACGGCATTCTCGAGTTCCGCAACACCTGGGAGCACCCGCAGCTCCCGCCCGGGTCGCTGTTCCAGCCCGTGCTGGGCCACAAGCTGGCCTGCATCGGCCGCTCGCAGGCCCGCGTGCTGGAGTCGTGGCACAACGGCGGACGGTGTGAGGTGACGGGTTCGCCGCGCTTCGACCGGCTGCTCGGGCAGCGTCGGCGCGAGCGCCCGGCCGACGCGCCGGTGCGCGTGCTCGTGATGACGGCGCTGACTCCCTATTTCACCGAGGAGCACCACCGCCAGGTGCGGCAGTCGCTGCTCGACCTCAAGGCCGCCTTCAATCGCCGGACGCCCCAGGGCGGGCCGCGCTTAGAGCCCGTGTGGCGCCTGACCAAGGGGCTCGACGCCGAGATCGACGTCGACCCGAGCAAGTCCGAGTGGCATGGCCGCGACCTCGGCGAGGTGCTGCGGCACATGGACGCGGTGATCACGACCCCTTCGACCTCGATGCTGGAGGCGATGCTGCTGGGCCTGCCAGTGGCGCTGCTCGACTACTGCAACGTGCCGCACTACGTGCCGGCGGCGTGGCGCATCACGGCGCCGAACCACCTGGCGCCGACGCTGGCCGAGCTGGCGGATCCGCCGGCCCCGAAGATGCTTTACCAGGACAGCGTGCTGCACGATGCGCTGGAGTGCCTGACGCCGGCCGCGCCGCGGCTGCGCGCGCTGGCCGAGGCCATGATCCAAGCGGGCGACGAGGCCCAACGCCTCGGGCGTCCCCTGGTGCTGCCGGACCGGATCATCGCGTACGACGCGGTGGCGCCGGCGGAGGAGCGATTCCGGCTGGACGAGCTTTACCCCGGGCATCCGCAGTTCGGCGCCGCCGACCTCCGGGCGCTGCAGGTGGAAGTAGGGCACCTGCGGCAGCACACCGCGGACGTGGAGCGCCGCGCGGCGGCGGTCTGCCAGCTGAACGCGCAGCACGCCCAGCTCACGATTGCCTGGCGCTCGAAGCTGGAGGCCGCGCAGGCGGTCGCCGCCCTCGGGCTGGAGGAACCGGCGCGCCGGCTCCTGCTGGACGGCGTGAACGCCGTGAAGTCCTGCCAGGCGCCCCCGGTGGTGCTCGACGCCCTGCTGGGCCTGTGCCCGGCGCTGGCCCCGCTTGATCCTGGCCGCGCCCGCTACCTACTGGGCATGGCGGTGAAGCTTGCGACGACGCTGAAAAACTCGTCCGCGCGCGAGCGGGCGGAGCAGCTGCTGGCCGAGATGGACCGCGTGGCGGTGCCGGCCTGAGCGGCAGACCGCAGGCGAACATCGGACATCGAACGCCGAACATCGGACGCCGAACGCCCGACTCCGAAGGTGCAGGCGCACGGATAACGCGTCGCCCTCGGTTGTGTCACCTATTGCGTGACACGAGCGTATGCCCGACGCCTAAAGAGGAGTGAAAGCACGGATGACGTGTGCCTCTCGGTAGTGTCGCGGAATGCGTGACGCGCCAGGGAATCTGGCGGTGCCGGGGAGGGAGAGACGCGGAGATCGGGATCCGAAATCCGGAATTCAAAGTCCGGCGTCCGGCGTTCGACGTTCGGCGTTCGAACTCGGGTTTTGGCAGCGGGATCGGCTGCCTAGAAAAGGCGAAGGCCCCGGGTAACCGGGGCCTTGTTTGCACTGGGGGACCAGTGCGACGGCCTGGCTGGTGCCGGCCCGAGGGACGGCGGCCTGGTCGGGGGCCTCCGCAATTCGACGGTCGGATCCGGTAGCCTGGCCGCCGCTCGCGCGGCGGCCAGGACTAGGCGAATCATGACAATCTCGGTGCGGTTTGGGCTTACTGGATGAGGCGCAGGGCGCTCTGAGCGCTCTGGTTCGCCTGGGCGAGCATCGCGGTGCCGGACTGCACGAGGATGTTCCAGCGGGCAAGCTGGGTCGACTCCTCAGCAACGTCCACATCGGTGATGCGGCTCGAGGCGGCCTCGAGGTTGGCCTTGTTGACGGTCAGGAGCTCGGAAGCGAAGCCGAAGCGGCTCTGCTCAGCGCCGTTCTGGGCGCGGAACGTGGCCACGTTCTGGATCGCATCCGTGATGTCCGACAGGTCGATGGCGCCGAGGTCGGTGGCCGCCGTGCTCGTGAGAGCCGACACGCCGCCGGTGGTGCCATTGAGGTCCCGGCCCGAGATGGTCACGGCGGACGACGTCGAAGCGTCTTCCGTCACGGCCACGGTCAGGCTGGAGCTGCCGAACAGATCCACACCGTTGAACTTCTCGCTGGCGAGCGAAGTCAGCTGCGACTGGAGCTCGGTGAACTCCGCATCGTAGTTGGACTTGTCGTCGCTGTTCTTGGTCGGATCCGAGTACAGGGTCTTCAACTCGCTGATGCGGTCGAGGACCTTGCCGGCAACCTTCAGCGCGCCGTCCTGCGTCTGCAGGTACGAAACGGCGTTACCGATGTTGCTCGAAACCGCGCCTTGGCGCTTGGCCGCAGCGGACAGTTTCATCGCGACCGCCAGGCCGCCCGCATCATCGGACGGATTGACGATCTTGGACCCGCTCGAGAGGCGGTTCAGGCTTCTCTGGAGCATGCTGTTGGACGCGGCCAGGTTGTTTGCGGCAACCGTCGCCGAGTAGTTGGTATTAATCACGACTGACATGGTTCTATCCTTGATCTTATGCGACTATCCGTCGTCGCCACGTGTCCGGATAATCGGCGCCGGACCGCGCCGTTCGAGGCGAAGGCCTCAAAGGGATTCCGCCGGGTGAGCGGCGGGAAAGGGGAGTGAATGAACCGGATTCCTACCCCACCCAGGACAGACAACCGCGAGGGTCTTCAACGCGGGGCCGGGGGACTAACCCGGCCCCGCGCACAGGGGGAGCAGGCGGAACGCTTACTGGAGCAGCTTGAGCGCGATCTGGGCGCTCTGGTTGGCCTGGGCGAGCATCGCCGTGCCGGACTGCACCAGGATGTTGTAGCGGGCGAGGGAGGTGGACTCCTGCGCGACGTCGACATCGGTGATGCGGCTGGCGGCGGCCTCGAGGTTGGCCTTGTTGACGGTGAGCAGCTCGGAGGCGAAGCCGAGGCGGCTCTGCTCCGCGCCGTTCTGGGCGCGGAAGGTCGCCACGCGCTGGATCGCGTCGGTGATGTCCGTCAGGTCGATCGCGCCGAGGTCCGTCGCGGCCGTGGCGGTGAGCGTGCCCACGCCGGAAGCCGTGCTCGAGAGGTCGCGGCCGGTGATGGTGACCGCGGTCGAGGTGCTGCCGTCGTCGGTGACGGCGACCGTGAGGGCGGTGGTGCCGAACAGGTCGACGCCGTTGAACTTCTCGCTCGTGAGCGCCGTCAGCTGGTTCTTCAGCTCGGTGAACTCGGCGTCGTAGTTCGCCTTGTCGTTCGTGTTCTTGGTCGGGTCATTGTACAGGGTCTTGAGCTCGCCCATGCGGTCGAGGACCTTGCCGGTGACGCCGAGCACGCCGTCCTGGGTCTGCAGGAACGAGACAGAGTTGCCGATGTTCTGGGAGACCGCGCCCTGGCGACGAGCCGAGGCGGACAGTTTCATGGACACGGCGAGGCCACCCGCGTCGTCCGCGGGGCTGACAATCTTCGAGCCGCTCGAGAGCCGGTTCAGGCTCTTCTGCAACATATCGTTGGAGGCGGCGAGGTTGTTCGCGGCGACGGTCGCAGCGAAGTTGGTGTTGATGACAACAGACATGGTATCTTCCTTGATGCTAAGCGCGACGTCCGTGTCGCAGTCGGATCTGGTGGAATCGGCTCCGGATCGCGCCGGTCTTGGCACTTGCCTCGACGTGGGGAGCTATCGGTCCGGGGTCGCGATTGCTTTACGCAAAACCGCCGAACTTTTTTTTGGAGCCCGCACAATTTCCGCTTCAGAAAAAGTGAATTGTGACTCTGAACGGCCGGTGTTCCGCGCGCCGCGCACCAGTGGTTTTCAGAGGAGAAACGACCCTTCGCGAGGGGCCTTGTCCGCCTCGCAACGAGCTCGCCGAGCGCGCTCCGGCCATCAGGCGCGTTTGGCCAAAAAGATCACGAGACGCACTCTGCCCGCCGGATCAGGCGCGGTCGTTGAGGCGTGTGGAACGGGTTCGTGGACCGGGAACACTTATAATAAGGCAGCGCGTGAGGTCGGCGATGCGGGTGACCGCGGACCGTGCCGGATGACCTTGCTGAGATTCGTGACGAGGCCAGACTAACGCAGCGCGGGCCGGCAGGTCGGGGTCCCGGGCCGAAGCGGAATCCGCGACAGTTCGAGTTTGCCGGGTCGATTAGGGTAGGTACCGGCTCTCGGCGAATCCGACCGGTTCCAGGAGGCCTCCGCCATGGCGTGGAAGGCGGGGGTAGTCGCGTACCCCGTTCCCTGTCTCTTTCAGCAGGGCAGGGCAGAAAAGTCCCTTAAGGGCCCGGCAATTTGTGCCGATAGCTGCATCCTAGAAAACCCGCACCACGCATGTCTGGCATCCAAGTCTCAGGTCTGCTGTCGAATTCAGCCTTCGACTGGAAGTCGGTGGTTGACCAGCTCATTGCGGTCGACAGCGCCCCAATCACGCGCCTCAACGCCCAGAAGTCCCAGAATGCGGACAAGGTCACTGCGCTGGCGAATCTCCGGACGGCGCTGACCGACCTCCAGGATTCCCTCCAGGCCATCCGGGCGGACGATCCCTTCTCGGCGCGCAGCGTCAGTTCCGACGTCAGTGGCACGACCTGGAAGTCGAATTCCGCCAGCGGCGCGGCCATCGGCAGCTACCAGATCGCCGTCTCGCAGCTCGCCACCGCGACCAAGCGGCAGGGCGCCGCCGACATCGGCTCCGGCCTGGCGGCGACCGACGACGTGACCGGGCTCACGATCGCCAATCTCAACACGGCCACCGCGATCACCGCCGGCACGTTCACGGTCAACGGCCAGGCGATCTCCGTGGCGCTGACCGACTCGCTGCAGGATGTGTTCGACCGCATCAACACCGCCACGGGCGGCGAGGTGACCGCGACCTATGACTCGGCGACGGACCGCTTGAAGCTGGTCGGCGCGACCGGCGAGGTCGTCCTCGGCGCGAGCAACGACACGAGCAATTTCCTCGCGGTGGCGAAGCTGGTGAACAACGGCACCGACACCATCAACAGCGGCGGCCGCCTCGGCACCGTGAAGCTGTCCAGCCCGCTGGCGTCCGCCGGCCTCAAGACTCCGATCACCGCGGTCGACGGCTCAGGCAACGGCACCTTTTCCATCAACGGCGTCAGCATCGCCTACAACGTCAACACCGACTCCCTGAGCGCGCTGATCACCCGGATCAACAAGTCGACCGCCGGCGTCACCGCCGCCTACGACTCGACCCAGGACCGTCTCATGCTGACCAACGCCACGACGGGCGACACCGGCATGACGGTGACCGACGTGACGGGCGGCGTCCTCGACGCCCTCGGCCTGCTCGGATCCTCGGGCACGACCACCCGCGGCCAGAACGCGCGGTTCACGGTGAACGGCGGCGACGTGCTCACCAGCGCCAGCAACACGCTCGACGCGACGGTGCACGGGATCACGGGCCTCAGCGTGACGGTGAACACCCAGAGCACGCAGACGGTGAAGGTGGAGAGCGACACGTCGTCGATGCAGACGGCGATCCAGAACTTCGTCGACAAGTTCAACGCGGTACAGGACTTCATCGAGACCAACACCAAGACGACGGTCTCGGGCAACTCGGTCTCGACGTCGGTGCTGACCGACAACCGCGAGGTCCAGTCGTGGGCGTCGCGCCTCCGGAGCATGGCGTTTGACGCCGTGAGCGGCGTGACGGGCTCGATCCAGCGGCTCGACAACCTGGGCATCGACTTCGATTCCACCTCGGGCCACCTGACGATCAAGAACTCGGACAAGCTCGCCACCGCGCTCGCGGACAAGCCGGACGACGTGCGGGCGTACTTCCTCACGCCGTCGACGGGCCTGGTCTCGAAGGGCTACACCTATCTCACCAACCTGATCAGCTCCGACGGGGCCCAGCAGTCGCGGATCAACCAGGCCTCGGCCAACATCGACGACCAGATTGCCACGTTGCAGTCGCGCCTCGACGCCGAGCGCGAGAAGCTGACCAACGCCTTCATCGCCATGCTCGACGCCCAGTCCAAGGCGCAGAGCGACAACACGACTATCACCAATGCATTCCTCAAGAACAGCAGCAGCAACTGATGACGCGGGCCGGTGCGGCCCCGGCCGTCGCTGGATGGCGCTGACGATGGCGGGCTTCGGCCTGCTGCTGGCGGCCGGCTGCATGACCCCGCCCGCCGACGACCCGTCGCGGGTCGGACCCTTTTTCACGCCGACGAACCACGTCGGCGACCCGGCGCTGCCGCCCACGATGCGGCGCGTCGTGCTGCTGCCGCTCGCGGGCGGCTCGGTCGCCCCGGCCGAGAGCCTGGCCGCGCTTGACCCGGTGATGGCGGCGGCGCTGCTCCACCAGCACCGCTTTGAAGTGGTGGCGCTGACCCGCGACGACTGCCGGCGCCTGCTGGGCAGCGAGGAGCTGTCCTCGGTGGCGGTGCTGCCCGCGAACCTGATGGCGAACCTGCGGCGCGAGTACGCGGCGGACGGCGTCATGTTCGTAGACGTGACCTCCTTCTCCGCGTACCGGCCGATCGCGATCGGGCTGCGGGCGAAGCTGGCGACCACCCAGGACGTCCGGCTGGTCTGGACGTTTGACACGGTGTTCTCCTCGGCCGATCCGGCGGTGGCGAACAGCGCGCGCCATGCGGCGCTGGAGACCAGCCGCAAGGACGTGCCGGCGGACCTGACTCCGGCGGTGCTGCTTTCCCCTGGCAAATTCGCGGGCTACGCCGCGGAAGCCATGTTCCAAACCCTGCCCCCGATCGCAGTGCCGCCACCGGCGGCCTCCGAGGTACCTGCCCGCTGAGACGCAGGTGGCTACCCGTCGCAGGGTTGCGTTCTACACTAAGTAATCCTCTCGCGGGTGAAACCCCCTAAAGTTTTCACCCGGGGTGACGATAACATGACTAATCAACGGCGTTCCCTGTACCCGAATCATCAGCGGCAGACCGTTTCGTAACTCGAAACAACCCAATGATCCAATCCACGTCCCCTTTTGACCGGACTGCCCGCACGGACCTGGTGCCGGTTGCCGGTCAAGCCGCCCGCGGCAAGACCGCTCGCGCCGACCAGCTTTCGACCCACAGCGCCGCCGCCCTGCGCGCGTCGCTGGCCTTGGAGCCCGAGATTCGTCCCGAGGTCGTGGCCCGCGCCCGCGCGCTGGCCGCCGACCCGTCCTATCCCTCCGTCGCGATCATGCGGCGGGTGGCGCAGCAGATCGTTGCCGCGCCAGACCTGAGCGAAGACGAATCCTGAGCCAGCCATGGTTGCCCACGGCTATGCGCAGACGTACCGCTCGAACGCGGTACTCACCGCCAGTCCCGGCCAGCTCGTGCTGATGCTCTATGACGGGGTGCTGAAATCCCTCGCCATTGCGCGCGACGCGTTCGGCTGGTCCGTCGACGATCCCCGGAGGATCGAGGCGATCAACCAGCAGCTCCTCAAGGCGCAGAAAATCATCACCGAGCTCCAGAGCGGCCTCAACCACGACGCCGGCGGCGAAGTGGCCCAGACGCTCGAGCGCCTGTACGACTACTACAACCGCCGCCTCTTCGAGGCGAACCTCCGCAAGCAGGTCGAGCCGGTCGTCGAGGTCGAGCGCCTCGTCCGCGACCTGCGCAATGCCTGGGCCGAGATGCTCTGCAAGCAGGGCGTGCCGGCCGCCGAGTCGGTGCGCAGCGTCGCCTGACCATGGAATCCCGCGGTCACAGGCTGGAGCGCCTGCTGGGCGCCCTGGAGGACCTCGTCCACCAGGAGCGCGTGGCGGTGCATGCCGGCGACCACGAGCGCCTGCGTTTCCTCCAGGAGCGCACGGAGCCCCTCATCGCCGCCCTCGTCGAGCTCGGCGCCCCGGCCGCCCATCCGGCCATCCGCGCCCGGCTCGGCGCCCTGCTGCGCTGCCGCGAGAACTGGCTGGCCCAGCTCGAGGACCAGATTGCCACGACCCGCGCGGCGCTGGATGAGATCTGCGCCCGCCGGAGCCAGCTGGACCGCATTCGCCCGGCCTACCGCTCGGCCGCCGAGTCGATTTTTGCCTCCCGTCTTCAGGCCGCCGTGTAGGCGAGGCCGGACGGGAATCGGGCGCGAACCGCCCAAGCTCCGGGGAAGAAACCCGGTCGATCACGACCCCGTCGGCGGGACCCGTGCCCGCGGCCCGTTGGGCGGGAAAAAACGGTGCGACCACGCGCGGGTTAGCACCGCGAAAGTGGATGCGGCCGAACGTACTGCCATCAAATGCCTGCCGGCGGGGTGGACCCCGTTCAGGCGGTGGCGGCGACCAGGCCCGAGGTGTCGGCGCCGTCGGTGCCGACCTGACCCTCGACCACGGTGCCGGCGCTCGGCGGACCGGCCAGCCACGTGGCGGCGATCTGGCGCGACTCGCGGTTCCAGTCGACCTGCGGCTTGGCGTAGACGGCCAGGGGCACGGTCACGTCGGAGCCGGTCCAGCCCAAGACGAGCTTCAGGCAGACGGAACCATCGGCGAGGTTGAAACTCTGGACCAGCAGCGTGCCGCCCGCGACGCTCGCGTCACTGCCCGGGGCCGGCGTCAGCGTGAGACGGGCGAGGCCGGTCCGGTAGTTGACCATGCGCTGGCCTTCCCAGGAAGGGCCCATGTTGGCGGCAGATTCTCTGGCGAGGGCCTTCTCGATATCGGTGAGGAAGGAAAGCAGTCGGGTGGCCATGGTCGGATAAGTGGATGCGCAGGGTGGGTCCGCTGTCTCCATCGGCGCGGATGGCCGCGGACTTTAACAAAATCCTCAAGTTCGCCCCGGGGACGCCGAACAGGAGAAACTCATGATCGCGCTCACCGCCTCCCACGAATTTCACGCGGCAGCGCGCCGGGCGACCGATCCCGTCCCGCCGGAATCCACCGCGACGGTGCTCCTTCTGGAGGATGAGCCGGCCATTTCCCGGATGCTGGTGCGCCTGTTTGCCCAGTCGGGCATGCGCACCGTGGTGGCCGAGAACCGGGCGAACAGCCTGGAACTGCTGGCCCGTTCGCCGGATGCCTTCGCCTTGGTCTTCGTGGACTGCCATGCGCCGTCCTTCGACCACGCCGAGTTCTGCCATCAGGTCCGCATCGTGCACCCGCAGGTCCCCGTCCTGGTGGCCACCGGTGCCATTCAGCCGAACGATGTCACCGTTCGGGAGGGACTGACCGTGCTCGTGCCGCGGCCGTACCTGCCGACCGACCTGGTCTGGACCGCCCGGCAGCTCCTGGGCCGGATGACCGGTTAGGGGAGGGGAGCGGAACTTTGGTTTGAATCGGTGGCGGGAAAGCCTTCTGATCCCCGCCCCGACCAACCCGATCCGTGTCCACCAACTTTCCCATGGCGCTAGAGAAGGTCCTCATTGTGGAGGACGAGCCAGTCGTCCGGAACCTGCTCCAGAGCATCTTCGCGCGCCAGAAGTTCATCGTCAGCACGGCGGGAACCGTGGCGGAGGCGGCGGCGGCGGTGCAGCGCGAGTCCTTCGACCTGATGATGCTCGACATCCGGCTCCCGGATGGCGACGGCCAGAAGTTTCTCGAGCAGATGGCGGCGCTCCCCGAGCGGCCGCTGGTCGTCATGGTGACGGGCTACGGCACGATCGAGTCGGCGGTCAACTGCATGCGCGCCGGGGCGTTCGACTACGTCCTGAAGCCCTTTTCGCCGAGCCAGATCGACGTCATCCTCCGCAAGGCCCAGTCGTACCGGCAGCTGCTCGGCGTCAACCGCCTGCTGACCGACGACCCGGAGGACGAGGACAGCGTGCTGGTCGGACGCAGCCCGGCGATGCAGCGGCTGCGCCAGCTGATCGACCGCGTCGCCCCGACGGACGCCACCGTGCTGGTCACGGGCGAGAGCGGCACGGGCAAGGAGATGATTGCCCGCGAGTTCTACCGGCGCAGCCCGCGGCGCGGCCAGCCGTTCATCAAGGTGAACTGCGCGGCGATCTCGGAGAACCTGATCGAGAGCGAATTTTTCGGCCATGAGCGCGGCGCGTTCACCGGGGCGACGGAGCGCCGGGAGGGCCGGTTCGAGCTGGCCAACCACGGCACGTTGCTGCTCGACGAGGTGAGCGAGATCCCGCCCAGCCTCCAGGCCAAGCTGCTCCGCGTGCTCCAGGAGCGCGAGTTCGAGCGCGTCGGCGGCAACCGCACCATCAAGGTCAACGTGCGCATCATCGCGACGTCGAACCGCGACCTGCTCAGCTACGTCGAGAAGGGCGATTTCCGCCAGGACCTCTATTACCGGCTGAACGTCTTTCCGGTGCAGGTGCCGCCGCTGCGCGACCGCGCCGACGACGTGCTCGTGCTGGCCGACCACTTTTTGCGGCGGTTTGCCCGCAAGCACGGCGTGAAGGTGACGGGCCTGAGCGACTCCGCCCGTGCGGCAGTGAACGCCTACCGCTGGCCGGGCAATGTCCGCGAGCTGCAGAACACCATCGAGCGGGCCGTGATCCTGTCCGAGTCGGGCCGGCCCGTCACCGCGGCGGCCCTCGGCCTGCCGGGCGACCTGGCGATGGCCGATCTGCCCGTGCCGGCGGAGCCGGCGGCGCCGGAACCGGCGGCCGGGGCGAACCCGGACGTGACCGGCGAGCACGGCGGCGTGCTGCGCCTCGACGAATTGGAGAAGCAGGCCATCAAGGCCGCGCTGCGCCAGACCGGCGGCAACCGCACCCAGGCGGCCGCCGCGCTGGGTATCAGCATCCGCACCCTGCGCAACAAGCTGCAGGAGTACCGTGATGCCGGGGATCCGGTCGACCTCGACCCGGATCCGGCGGAGGCCTGAGCGGGGTCGGCGGCCCGTCCGCGGACCGGCCCCTAGGTAGTTTCCCTAGCCGGGACACCGGCAGGTTGGGCGCACAATGCGTTAAATCGGCGACGGATCGCGCCGATAATCAAGCGTCCCACTCACTGCTGATCCCCATGCCCGCCATCCAGGAGATTACCGAAAAGCTCATTTGCGACAACATCCACCGTGCGGTGCATGATGTCTTCAAGACGATGCTCCAAAAGGAGCCGAACTTCGTCTCCGCGCAGGTCCAGCCCGCTGGCGTGCACACGCCGTCCATGCAGCCCGGTGCCGAAGGCAACCAGGCCCATGTCGTGGGCACCGTCGGGTTCATCGGCGACGTCAACGGCCTGATTTACCTCTATTTCGACCTCGGCTTCGCCCGGCTCGCCACCAGCCACCTGCTCGGCATGAACGACGCGGAGCTCAACGAGGCCGGTGACGAGGTCATCAACGACGCCATCGGCGAGCTCACCAACATGACGGTGGGCAGCTTCAAGAACGGCCTCTGCGACGCCGGCTACCCCTGCAAGCTCACGATCCCGTCGATCCTCCGCGGCAGCAATTTCTGCGTCGAGCCGATCAGCTCCGCCAGCCGTCACACCTTCTTCTTCACCTGCGCGGGCCACCGCGTCGTTACGGATATCCTCATGAAAATCGGCGACTGAGCCGATCACTTACTCACCACATGCGCTACAAGCTACTCACTGTCGACGATTCAAAGACCGTCCGCATCATCGTGCGGAAGGCGTTCAAGGGCTTTGACTGTGAAATCCTCGAGGCGGCCAACGGCGTGGAAGGCCTGGCCGTCGCCGCCAAGGAAACGCCCGACCTGATCCTCCTCGACGTCACGATGCCGGTCATGGACGGCGTGGAGATGCTGACCAAGCTGAAGGCCGACCCGGCGCTGAAGGCGATTCCCGTGATGATGCTGACCGCCGAGGGCGGCCGCGACCACGTGCTGAAGATCGCCAAGATCGGCGTGCGTGACTACATCGTGAAGCCGTTCAAGGAGGAGGTCCTCATCGAGAAGGCCGGCCGCATCATCGATCTGAAGCCGCTTTCCGACGCCCCGAGCAAGGCCAAGTCCATCTTCGATCCCGCGGACATCCTCGTCGTCGACGACAAGCCCGCGATCATCGCGCAGATCCAGGACGGCCTGAAGCACACGCCGTGGAAGGTCCATGGCGTCGCCACCCAGGGCGAGGCCATCGACTTCTGCTCCCGCACGCCGCCGGACATGATCGTCGTGAGCCTCTCGCTCCCCGACGAGTCGGCGTTCAACCTGTTCCGCCTCGTCCGCACCAACGTGAAGACCAAGTACACGCCGGTCTTCGCGCTCGTGGTGAAGACCGAGGTCGCCCAGCAGCAGCAGGCCCAGACCATGGGCTTCAGCTCGATCATCACCAAGCCGATCGACCTCGGCGAGCTCGAGACCAAGATGGCGAAGGCCATGAACCTCGACACGTCCCAGCGCTACTACGCGCTCGAGGGCGACACGCTGATCATGCGCCTGCCGGAGAACTGCGCCCCCGCCGTGCTGGCCGAGGCTGCCGACTACATGAAGCCGAAGTTCGCCCAGGCGGTCGACGCCGGCCAGAACAAGGTGGTCATCGATATCCAGCAGCTGAAGAGCCTGCACATGGGCGTGATCAAGCTTCTCTTCCAGGCCATGCAGACCTGCCGCGAGCTCGCGATGCAGTTCGTGCTGGTCGCCAGCCCGCAGATCATCAGCGAGTGCAAGGGCTTCGAGGACACCCGCGGCTGGACGTTCTACGAGAGCCTCGAGGAGGCGAAGGCCAACCTCGGCAAGGCCGGCGCGCCCCAGCTCGCCTCGATCTGAGTCCGGCCGTCCCGGCGTCCCCCCGACTAACGGGGTGGACACCGCCCGGGCGAGCCGTATGGGTGGGTGGACCCGTCGGGTCCGCCCATGCGGCATTTTTCCTCCAGCCTTAGTGTGCGCCGGTTGGCGCACCTCGCGCTCGTCGTCGTGGCGCTGTGCGCCATCGCCGGCTGCCGCCGCGCGTCCGCCCCGGCCGCCGCCGCGCCTCCGCCCCTGCGGGTCGCCCTCGACCTCTGGGCCGGGTACTATCCGCTGGTGATCGCCGAGGCGCGGGGTGAACTCGCCGCCGAGGGCGTCGCGGTCGACCTCCAGGTGCCTGGCGACACTCACCGCATGATCGCGGACTTCGCCGCGCACCGCTATGACCTGATCGGCGTCTCGCTCGCCGACGTCGTCCTCACCGTGCGGGTCAACCCGGAGATCCGGATGATTCTCTATTCCGACGAGTCGTCGGGCGCCGACGTGATCGTGGGTCGCACCGCACTCGCGGACCCGGCGACCCTGCACGGCCGCCGGATCGGCACCACGATCGGCGGTTTCGGCGAGCTGTTCGTCCGCGAGTTCCTCGCGCAGCACCGGGTTCGGCCCGACGAGGTCGTGTGGGTGAATGCCGACGCCGCCAGCGTGCCGGCGCTGCTGCAGCGGGGGGAGATCGACGTCGGGCACACCTGGGAACCCTATGCGGCGCAGGCCCGCGCCGATGGCGCGCAGGTCTGGTTCACGAGCGCCGACACGCCCGGCCTCATTGCGGACGGGCTCATGGCGCACAACGCCACCCTCCGCGAGCGCGCCCCCGAGGTGCGGGGCCTCGTCCGGGCCTGGTTCCGGGCGCTCGACTGGTGGCGCCAGCATCCCGCGGAGGGCAACCGGCTGGTCGAGCAGCGGCTCCGCCTGCCGGCCGGCTCGGTGTCGTGGCAGGGAATCCGGCTGCTGGACCGCGAGGCGAACCGCCGCGCCTTTGCCGCGGGTCCGCCGGCCGGCGAGCTGCGCGTCGTCTGCGGCCGCTACATCGAATTTTTCGTCTCCCGCGGCGCCCTCGGTGAACGCCTCACCGCCGACCGGCTGCTGGATGCGCGCTTCCTCGACGAGTGAAGATCCGCACCCAGATGATCCTCGTCCTGACTGCGGTCGCCCTGCTGCCCATGGGCGTCGCGGGGATCTTCGCGTACCGGCTCAGCCGGGACCGCCTTGACGCCCAGGCGGACCAGGCGCTGCTCACGCTGAACCGGCGCGTGGCCACCGAGGTCGACGACTTTGCCTTCCGCACCCTCGAGAATGTCCGCGCCGCGGCGCGCCTACCGGCCATCGTCTCGTACGCCTCAGGCGGCGCCAAGAACCCGCTCCGGCAGGGCCAGCTCGTCGACCTCATGATGTCCGCGGTCGTCCCCGACCCGGTCAACGTCACCTCCTGCGCGCTGTTCGACCCGGCCGGCCGCAAGCTGGTCGATACCTCGCCCCGCCTGGACCATCCCGACGAATCGGTGCAGCCGTGGATCGTGCGCCCGCGGGAGGAGGGCCTGCCCGTGCTCGTGCCGGTGCTCGAGCCGGGGCCGCTGCAGGGACTGTGGACGGCCAGCCCCGTCCGCGACGCCTCCGGCGCCATCATCGGGGTGCTGCGCCTCCGCTACGAGCTGGCCGCGCTCCAGCAGATCGTCACGCAGGCCACCGAGGAGCGGACCAGCGGCGTGTTCATCGTGCTGTTCGACGAGGTCGGCCGCGTCCTCGCGCACGGGACGAACCCCGACCTGGTGGGCACCACCGCGCTGATGCAGCCGATGATCCCCGCGTCCGCCACCGGCTCGGTGGAGCCCGGGGCCGCCCTGGCCTCCATCCGGTGGTCGCCGGCCTCCCGCGGCAACGGGCCGACGGACCGCGTGGCCCTGCGCCGCCTCACGCGCGTGCCCTGGCGGCTCGCGCTGGCCGAGACCGGGCCCGTCTTCCACCGCGCGGCCGACGACCTGTTTCACACCATGCTCGGCCTCGCCGCGCTCGCCATCGGGCTGGTCGGGCTCGCCGCCGTCGTGCTGTCGTCGCGGCTGAGCCGGCCGATCGCGAGCCTCGCCACCGCGGCCGAGCGCATCGGGCAGGGCGACCTGTCGGCGCCGATCCCGGATGCGGGCGCTGGCGAGGTGGGCCGGCTGGCGCGGACCTTCCGCGAGACCACCAGCCGGCTGGCCCGCACGCTGGGCCAGCTTGAGGAATCGATCGCCACGGTGCGCTCGAACGAGGAGCAGCTGCGGTCGATGCTCGACGCCGCGCCGATCGGCATCGTCGTCTCCGACGAGCAGATGGGCACCCTGCTGGTGAACCGGACGTTCACCGAGATGTTCGGCTACGGCGCGCCCGAGGTGTCCCGCGTCGGCGACTGGTGGCCGCTGGCCTATCCCGATCCCGCGTACCGCGCGCAGGTGCAGGCCGAGTGGGAGGCGCGGGTCGGGGAGGCCGACTTGCTCGGCGTCGAGATGCGGCCGATGGAGGCGATCGTCCGGTGCAAGGACGGCACGCGTCGCGAGGCGGAGTTCCGGTACAAGCGCGCCGGCAACCGCCGGATCACGGTCATCGGCGACCTCACGGAGCGCCGCCGCACCGCGGCGGCCCTCCAGACCAGCGAGGAGCGCAGCCGCGTGCTGCTGGAGCACGCGACGGACGCGACCGTGGTGCTCGACTTCGACGCCGGGCGATTCCTCGACTGCAACCCGAGCTTCGAGCGGATGTTCAAGCTCACCCGCGAGGAGGTGCTGCGCCGCGGGCCGGGGGACATCAGCCCGCCGGAGCAGCCCGCCGGCCGCGAGGCCAGCGAGGCCGGGCACAAGCGGACGATGGAGGCGCTCGAGGGCGCCCGGCCGGTGTTCGAGTGGACCCACCGCGACAGCACCGGGCGCGACTTCCTCTGCGAGGTGCGGCTGGTCCGGCTGCCAGACCCGGCCCGCCGGCTGGTCAGCGCGGTGATCCGCGACCTCGAGGCGCAGCAGCGCTCGATCGAGCAGCTCCGCCGCAGCGAGCAGCGGTTCGTCACGATCTTCACCGCCAGCCCGGTCGGCCTCGCCATCGTCGCGCTGGAGACCGGCGACGTGCTCGACGCGAACCCGGCCGCGTGCCGCATCATCGGCCGGGCCCGCGACGAGGTCGTGCGCCGCCGGATCGGGGACATCCTCGACTGGATCCCGGAGGAGCAGGCCGCGGTTGTCGCGGAGGTCCGGCGCACGGGCCGGGCGGGGCCCTTCGAGCGGCCGCTCCGCATTGCCGGACGGATGGCCACCGCGCTGGTGCATTTCGAGGCGATCGAGGTGGACGGCCAGAAGCGGCTGCTGGTGGCGCTGCAGGACAGCACCGAGCGCAACCGCACAGAGCAGGTGCTGCGCGACAGCGAGGAGCGCTTCCGCCTCCTCGTGGAAAACTCCAACGAGCTCGTCGTGCAGATCACGCTCGAGGGCGTCGTCCTCTATGCGAGCCCGAACCACGGCATGATCACCGGCCGGACGCCCGACGAGATGCTCGGCACCAACGTGCTGGCGCACGTCCATCCCGACGACCTCGCCAAGGTGGTCGAGCAGTTCCGGGTGGGGAGCGGCCAGATCCTGTTCCGTTTCCAGTTCCGCGACGGCTCCTGGCACTGGCTCGAGGCCTCGGGCCGGCGCTACCGGCTCCGCAGCGGCGAGGAGCGGGGCGTGGTCGTGTCGCGCGACGTGTCCGACCGCGTGCACGCGGAGGAGACGCGCAAGAGCCTGGAGCAGCAGCTGCGGCAGGCGCAGAAGATGGAGGCGATCGGCACCCTGGCGGGCGGCATCGCCCACGACTTCAACAACATCCTCACGGGACTCCTGGGCCACCTGCAGCTGCTGGAAATGGACCTGCCGGCGGAGGCCGCCGAGCAGCGGCGCAGCCTGTCCGAGGCGACCGCGGCCGGCGGCCGGGCGAAGGAGCTGGTGACGCAGATCCTCGCGTTCAGCCGGCAGCGCGAGCAGCAGCGCACCGTCATCTCGCTGGCCTCGCACGTCCGCGAGGCGGTCCGGTTCCTCCGGGCGTCGCTGCCGGCCACGATCTCCATCGAGACCAGCTTCCACCCGGGTCCCAGCCTCGTGCTGGCGGATCCGACCCAGATGCACCAGGTCCTGATGAACCTCGGGACGAACGCGGCGCACGCGATGCGCCAGCGGGGCGGGGTGCTGACGGTGGCCCTGACGCCGGCCGACCCCGAGCCGGCGTTTGCCGCGGCGCACCCGACGCTCAAGCCCGGGCAGACGCTCTGCCTGACCGTGGCGGACAACGGCACGGGCATGGCGCCCGAGGTCGTCGAGCGCATCTTCGACCCCTTCTTCACCACCAAGCCGGTGGGCGAGGGGACCGGCCTGGGCCTGGCGATCGTGCACAGCATCCTCCAGGACCACGAGGCGGCCGTCACGGTCGAGAGCCGGCTCGGCGTGGGCACGACCTTCCGGCTCTATTTCCCGCTGGTGGCCAGCGCGCCGGTCGCCGCGCCGGCGGCGCGGCCCGAGGCGCCCCGCGGCGGCGGGCAGCATGTCATGCTCGTCGACGACGAGCTGCTCGTGCTGTCGGTGGCGAAGCCGATGCTCCGGCGGCTGGGCTACCGCACGACGGTGTTCGACCGCTCGCGGGCCGCGCTGGAGGCGTACGAAAAGGCGCCGCAGGACTTCGACCTGGTGGTGTCGGACCTGACGATGCCCGAGCTCACGGGCATCGAGCTGGTGCAGCGGATGCGGGCGCTGCGGCCCGAGCAGCCGGTGCTGATCATGACCGGCTACATGCGCACGGCGGACATCGAGTCCGTCCGCACGAGCGGCGTGGCCAATTTCCTCAGCAAGCCCTTCACGCTCGTGTCGCTCGGCGAGGGCATCCGGCTGGCGCTGCAGGGCCAGCCGTCGCCGCCGGCGACCTGAGGCGGCCTCAGTTGGCCTGGGCGATCGCCTGCACCGTCTCCGGGGCGACGACGCGGTCGATGTCGAGCAGCGTCTTCACCTGGCCCTTCACCTTGGCCATGCCGAGGATGTAGGCGGTGTCGATCCGCGCGCCGAAGTCCGGCGTCGGCTCGATCTCGTTGGAGCCGAGCGTGACGACCTCCTCGACGCAGTCGACGATGAGACCCATCGCGACGATCTGCTCGTTGGTGAGCTTCACCTGCACCACGACGATGCAGGTGCGCTCGGCAAACTCGGCCTTGAGGCCGAACTTGGCGCGCAGGTCGACGACCGGGATCACGCGGCCGCGGAGGTTGATGACGCCTTTGACGTAGGAGGGCACCTGCGGTACCGGCGTGATTTTCTGCAGGCGGATGATCTCGCGCACCTTGAGGACGGCGATGCCATAGGCCTCGTTCTCAAGGACGACAGTGAGATACTTCGCGGTCTGGATGGGGGCGGAAGTGGTGGCAGTGGACATGGTGGGAGATGGGGCCAGAAATTATCCCGGAGCGACCAGGTACACAGGCCCCGGGGTTAAATCGGCTGTGTCGTCCGATTCTTGATGAAAATCCTCCGGCTCAGGCGAAGTGGTCGCCGTGGCGGTGGAAACCGTTGGTCCCGGCGGTCTGGGGCGCCGGCGTCCGGGGCGCGGCCCGGCGGGTGACCGGGCGGCTCCGGGGGGGCGGGGGGGGGGGGGAAGGCGGCACCGGGGGGGGGGCCGGAATGGGCGGGGGCGGAGGGGGGGGGGGGGGG
>DAOQKI010000056.1:0-21928 GCA_035334485.1 Opitutaceae bacterium | reverse complement strand
AGGCCCGGGCGGCGCGTTGGGCCCGGCGGGGCTCGTTCATGCGATCGGCGTAGTGCTGGAAGTGGACCCGCGGGTTGCCCAGAAAAACGTCCGCCGGAGTGTGACGGATCAGCCAGGCCATGCCGGCGTAGGGCAAAGG
Organism: Opitutaceae bacterium; assembly: GCA_035334485.1. GTDB lineage: Bacteria > Verrucomicrobiota > Verrucomicrobiia > Opitutales > Opitutaceae > Opi-474. Next base: position 21,789 of record DAOQKI010000056.1, on the reverse strand, counting down.
CCACTCGGCCAGCACCGGCTCGGAGCCCGTGAGATCGGCGCCCAGCGCCCGGTCGAGGCAAAGCAGCGAGCGCGCCGCGAACCCGCGGGTCCAGAGCGACTGGCCGTACTCGAGACAGGCGCGGTAAAACTCCGCCCCGCGCTCGTCGTCACGAAACCGATGCAGGGCCTGCCAATCCAATCCCGCTCGTGCAGGTGGGAGATGAGGACAGGGAGGGGGCATAGGACAGTGGACGGTAGGCAGTGGACGGTTGACGGTGTCCGGAGGTGGACCTGGGGCAAGCGCTCAGACGGCTCGAGCACACCTTGGTCTGGTCGCACCGTCCACGGGCCACCGTCCACCGTGCGCCGCGCTGCGGCGCGAAACTCTTCGCTTGGCGGGCGCGGGGGTTTCCTCGACAACTACGGCGCCTGAAAGACGAAGCGCCACCGACCTCTCCTGTCCTTGACCAGACCGTGCACGGCATCACGGGCTGGCGGCGCGCCTTGATGTGGCCGTTCGCGATCCTGGTCCGCTGGTGGGGCATGAGCCTGCGCTTCGACACGCCGCCGCAGGATGTCACGAACTACATGCGGCGCGACGTGCCGGTCGCGATGATCCTCTGGCACAACCGGCTCTTCCTCGCGACCGAGATCTACCGCCGCTACCGCCGGGGCCGTCCGCTCTACGCGCTGATCAGCGCCAGCCACGACGGCGCGTGGCTGGTGGCGTTCTTCGAGATGGTGGGCGGCATGCGCGCCGCGCGCGGGTCCAGCAGCCGGCTCGGCCGCGAGGCGGTCAACGCCCTGCTCGATGTCCAGCGCGCCGGCCACGATATCGGTATCACGCCGGACGGGCCCCGCGGTCCGTGCTACGACGTGAAACCCGGCGCCGTGATCGTCCCGCGCCGGACCGGCGCGCCGCTGCTGCTCGTCGGCGGGGAATTCACCCGCGCCTGGCGGCTGAACAGCTGGGATCGTTTCTTCCTGCCCCTGCCCTTCTCGCGCGTGAAGATGCGCTGCACGGTCATCGAGAACGCGCAACTCGCCGACCGCGACGCGGCCGTTCAACTAATCCGCGAGAAACTGCTGGAGATTAACCCGGATCCCGCGACCTGAGCTTGGGCTCAGGTCGCGAGTCAGGTCGTCCGGGGCCGCTCAGAAAGTCGGCGCGAGCACGATCTCGGCGCCCGGTTTCACGAGGTAGTCCTCGCCCGCGCACCACGTCTCGTCGTTGAGGAGGAACTTGCAGAGGATCGGGCGCGAGGACTCCGGCAGCGTGACGCGCCAGCGGTCGTCGGCCACGCACTCCATGATCACGCCCTTCTCCCAGCTCAGGCCCGGGCCGTCACCGCGGATGTAGAGTGTGTTGCCGAAGCCGACGTCGATCTGGGCTGCAATGGTCGTGGTGATCGCCTTGGGCGCCGTCTTCTTTACCGCGGGAGCGGCAGGCGCCTTGGGGGAGGCCTGCTTCGTTTTCTTCGCCGGGGCGGGCGTCTTTGTGGTCTTGGTCGTTTTTTTCATGGCGTGTTGGAAGAGGATGCTCCTCTTCTCCGTCCCGAATTTAGCAGCTACGAGGCCAAATCGTCAAACCCCGCGAAATTAACCCGGGCGTAACCGCGGTGAACGGTCCAGCCGCTGATAATCAGGGGCTAACGCGCGGCGGGGACGGTGGACGGTGAGCGGTGGGCGGTGGACAGTGGGCAGTGGACGGTGCATGCGGTGGGGCGCGGCAGGTATGGCCGAAATCGGCCGAGCACCCGCACCTTCAACCCTCAGCTTTCAACCTTCAACGTGCCGAGCCAGCCTCGGCGGGGATTTTCACAGCCAGATGCCGGAACAGAAACTCCCGCAGGGTGGCGGGGTCCTGGGCGTTCGGCGCCACGGCGTAGGCCGGGATGTTGGCCACGTCCGCCACCCCCAGGTCGCGGCAGCGCACATGGAGAAGCAGCGCGTGACGCGGGTGGTGCAGGAGCTGGCCGAGGGTCTCCAGCTTGAGCCCCCGCCCCGGCACGTCGATAAACACCGGCGGATCGTCGGGCGTGATCAACCCGACAAAATCCCCCTCGGCCCGGACCGCCGCGGCCTCCGGGGCATGCAGGGCCTCGCGGGTCGCGAAGCCGAAATGCGCGGGCGACTTGTACATCCCGCCGAGCCGCTCGACGGCCTCGACGCCGAACTCGGACTCCCAGCGCAACGGGTCGAACGAACATTGCGGCGCCTTCGCCCCTGCGCAGGTCAGGCGCGTCGACTGACGCGACACCGGGTCCGGGCTGGCGGGATTTGCGAGGTCGCCGTGAAACGCCAGCCAGAGCGAAAGACTGCCGCCCGCGGATTCACCGAACGCGGCCACGCGCGTGCCGTCGATCCGCCATTCGTCCGCCTTCGATCGCAGCAGCTGAACCGCGCGCGCGGCGTCGTGCAGCACGTCCAGCACGGTCACGCCCGGCGCGAGATACCGGTAGTTGATCGACGCGACCGACACGCCGGCATCCAGGCACGCCTTAACCGTCGGATCGCGTCGCGCCTCGGCCTTGTCGCCGGCGGTCAGGCCGCCCCCATGGACAAAAACCACCACCGGCGTCGGCGCCGCCGCATCCGCGCGCCAGAAATCGAGGGTCTGCTTCGCATCCGGTCCGTAGGCGACGTTCGCCACGGTCGCCTCCGGAATCAGCGGCGGCTTGTCCGTGGCCGCCAGCAGCCGGCCGCCGGCCAGCAGCACCATAATGAGCAGGAGTCGGGAGGCGCGTTTCATGGATGCAGGGCGCCACGCTCGCACCAAAGGCCGCCTGCGTCACTCGGAATCCGTCCCGCGGCCGCGGGGCTACGGATTCGCGCAGATCACGAGGAAGTGTAGCGGCGTGTCGCCGCGATTCACGAGGTCGTGGCTGTGACCGATCCGCGTGAGACACATGTCGCCGGGCCCGACCGGTTGCTCCACCCCGTCGATCTTCATGGTGCCGCGCCCGCTGAGGATCACGTAGAGCTCCTCGTCCAGCTCGTGCCGGTGCTCGCCGATCGACGCGCCCGGCTCGAGCCGGTTGTCATGGATGAACTTGAAGCCGCCGTCCGACTTCGCGTAGTCGCCGAGCAGCTCGGTGCACCACAGCACACCCTGGCCGTCGTGGCAGTTGGTCACCCGGGAAGGCGTGGCGGAAGTGGGCTTGAGCAGCATGGCGGTTCGGGGTTGGCGGGGCCGGCGGATCACTCCACCCGGCTGAGCAGGAGATAATATGTGCCGAACACCGGCACACCCTCCTTGGGCGGAAGATTGAGGCGGACGATCAGGTAGGCGCGGGCTACTTCGTCCGGCGCGACCGTGAAAGTCCAATGGAGATCGCGCGACGTCTCGCGGCGTTCCTCGCGGCCCCATTTCGTCGTCACGACAAAGCCGCGGCGCGTGGCGTCGGCCAGGACGGCGGCGGCATCAATCGACTGGCGCAGTACGATGCACGACATCGATTCGAAGCGCGGCGGACCGCCGGTCCGGTCGGCGACGACGGTGACCGTCAGTCCGCCGGGACCATGCTTCGCCGAATAGGCGACCCCGATCTCCTTCAGGCCGTCGCGATCCAGGATCTTGGAATCCCCGTAAACCATGGCCCGTGCCGTCAGCGGCAGGAGCAACATCGGGATGAGGGCGGCGAGGAGTCGCATGGGAAGATCTGAGCCGAGCATGGCGGCCGGCCCGCAACCCTCAATGCAGGATTAAAACCCGGCGCCGAACCGCCCCACGGTTCCGCGTTGGTCGCCGGCACGCGCTGAACAGCCGGCCGAGAACATTCAAAAGGCGCGGGGCTTGTGCGGCCCAGGTCGACGGCGTATCCTCGGGGAGTTTCTCCCATGAAAATCTCCGCACGGCTCGGCCTTGTGTTCGTCCTGTTGAGCGGTTGGGTGCTCGCCCAGGGCGACGGTTTCAACGGCAAGTGGCGCCTGATCAAGGCGCAGAGCTCGGACCTCGATTATTTCCAGCAGGCCACGCTGGAGATCACTGCGAGGCCGGATGACGTCACGCTCGCGACCTGGCGCGGCCCGCGGCGGCCCTACCACGACACGTTCACGGTCAAGACCGACGGCCAGCCGCACGCGGTGACCGTGGGCGACGGCACGTTCGCCGACGCGCTGTTCATGGCCGTCCGCCTGACGCCGGGCCAGACGAAGGACGTCACGGCGCGCTGGACCGACCCGCGCACGCTGAACGTGACCGAGGCGTATCGCGCTGCGTCGTCGCAGGGGCCCATCGAACTGCGCGTGACGCGGACGCTTGAGCTCTCAGCGCACGGCGACCTGTTGACGGAACGGCTGGCCCGCAACACGCGCCAGTCGGGGCCGCCGCTGGTGTACGTGTACAAGCGCGACGAGGCGAACAACGCGTTCCTGATGAACCTCGGCGGGGACTGGAAAATTCCGTCGCAGCTTCCGGACAAGGCGACGCTGATCTCGCTGCAGGGCGTGGTGAACCAGACGGCGCCGGTGCTCTATTTCACCTTCGATCCGGGCTATCCGTTCAACTACACGGACGACCTGCGGCAGTTCCTCGAGACGGTGCATCATTTCACCTTCCGGCGGCTGAACACGCTGGACGAGGCGCTCGGCGCGCTGGGCGACCGCGTGGCGGGGTACGTGATCTGGGACAAGACGGTGCGCACCTCGCTCATCGTCGCCTACACGATCGCGGGCCTGGAGCGCGGCATCGTGGTGACGGAGGACCAGATCCCGCTGGCGCAGCAGCACGGCCTGAAGCCGATCGCGGACCTGCGCGGCAAGTTTGTCGGCCGGACCGACGCGGAAATCTACCGCTGGGCGAAGGAGCAATACTGGGCGCGCTGTTCGCGCGACGTCATCGGCTGGCTCGGCGGCGAGCACGGTCAAGTGGTGATGCCGGCGGCGGCGGACTACGGCATGGTGCGGCACGCGTTCTTCTCGGACCTCTCGGCCCGGACGAGCGACACCGAGGAGTACGCGCTCACGCGCAGCCTGCTGCAGGAGATGAAGCCGCTGGGCACGGTGTGGGGCTGGCACTCGTACAAGAAAGACACCGAGGAAGAGATGACCACCCTGCTCTCCTCGTACGCGCTCACGTCCGACGGCCTGAACACGATGCCGAACACGAGCTTCCTGCTGCACGTGCCGGCCTCGCCCGGCTTCGAGTTCCGCAATCACCACAACGTCGTCCCGGGCCGGACGTACGTGCCGGGGAAGAAGGTCTACCTTGCGCTGGTGCAGACCGACGGGCTCGGCATCGGCGCGTGGGTGCGGCCGGGCCGCGGCTCCATCCCGTATGCCTGGGAGGTGTCGATGAAGTTCCTCGAGCTTTCGCCGGCGATGCTCGAGTTCTACTACTCGCAGGCGACGCCGAACGACTACTTCATCGCGGCGCTCTCCGGTTCGTCCTACATGTACCCGCGGGCGTTTCCCGACGCCTGGCGGCCGAAGGAGATCGAGCGGGCGCGCGAGCTGATGGGCAAGCTGGACCTCCGCGTGTTCGAGATCATGGACTACGCGGGCGACAAGACCGAGGCCGGCGACAACAACCTGCCGCGGCGCATCGTCGACGACTACTTCAAGGGCATGCCGGACGCGCTGGGTTTCCTCAACGGCTACTACGCCGCGAACACCTTCGCCACGCGCCACGGGAAGGTCCTGTTCTCCTACGACTACTACCTCTCCGCACAGAAGCCCGAGGAGGCGGTGGCGGCGGACCTGACCGAACTGGCCACCATGAACGCGGCCCGGCCGTATTTCCTGCTCGTGCACGTGCGCGAGAACAGCGACGTCGCCCGCGTGAAGCGGATCTGCGACCGCCTCGGCCAGGACTTCGAAATCGTGCCGCTCGACATCTTCCTGACGATGGCTGGGGCGCAGCCAACCTTCCAAGAGGCCTACGCGCAGTAGCCGACGGCGCCGCCAGGAAAAAGTCGCGGGGTGCTGGCGGCACTTGCGAAATCGGCCTGCTTGAATTCGGTATTCGGCGGAAAAAGCCGGAAGCTGCGTGAACCCCCATGCTCAGAGTGCTGGGTCGCCACGTGCATCCCTGTCAGCGTGGCAGCGGATCCGCTCCCATCTACCCTGGAACGCAAACCGGTCTTCCGACCAGGCGCAGCTGGCGGCGATCGTGGATTCGTCCGATGACGCGATCATTGCCAAGTCGCTCGACAGCACGGTCACGGCCTGGAATGCCGGCGCGGAGCGGCTCTTCGGCTACCGGCGCGAGGAAATCCTCGGGCGCCCGGTCACGGTGCTTTTCCCGGCCGACCGCGTAGCCGAGGAGAGCGCGATCATGGAGCGCATCGCGCAGGGCGAACGGGTCGAGCACTTCGAGACGGTCCGGCGCCGCAAGGATGGCACGACCGTGGACGTGGACGTGACGATCTCGCCCCTTTTCGGCCCGGGGGGCGGCGTGATTGGAGCCTCGAAGATCGCGCGGGACATCACGGCGCGGAAACACGCCGAGAAGCAGGTCCGGGAACAGGCGGAGCTGCTGAACCTCACCGACGATGCGGTCTTCGTGTGGAGTTGGGACGGGGGCATTGAGTTCTGGAACGAAGGGGCGCAGCGTCTCTACGGCTACACCGCCGCGGAAGCGGGTGGGCACATCAGCCACAGCCTGCTGCAGACGCGATTCCCGGAGAGCCTGGCGGCGATGCGGACGGTGCTCGCGCGCGACGGCCGCTGGGAAGGAGAACTGGTGCACCGGACCAAGGGTGGCCAGACCGTGACGACGAATGGACGCATGCAGGTGATCACGCACGGCGGCCGGCACCGGGTGCTGGAGTCCAACCGCGACATTACGCGCGCCAAACAGGCGGAGGAGCAGCTGCAGGCGAGCCTGCACCGGCTGGAACGGGTGCTTCAGAACGACGCGGTGGGCGTGATGTTCTGGGATCTCACCTCCGGCTGCCTCGTCGATGCCAACGACACCTTCCTGCGCACGATGGGATACAGCCGTCAGGACGTGGCGGACCGAGTGCTGACCTGGCAGACGCTGACGCCACCGGAGTATTACGCGGTGAGTCTGGAAGAAGTCCGAAAATTCCAGGTGACCGGCCGCGTTGGGCCCTACGAGAAGGAGTACCTGCGCAAGGACGGCACGCGCCAGTGGTTCGTCTTCGCCGGCAGCGCGCTCGGACCCAACGCCTGCGTGGAATTCTGCGTCGACATCTCGGCGCGCAAGGAGGCGGAAGCGGCGCTGCGGTTCAGCGAAGCCCAATTCCGGGCGCTGTACGAGCATGCCACCGACGGCATGATGCTCACGGCGACCGACGGACGGGTGCTCTCGGCCAATCCCGCGGCGTGCCGCCTGCTCGGCCGCACCGAGGAGGAAATCCGCCGTGCGGGCCGCTCCCAGCTGGTGGACCAGAACGACCCGCGGCTTGCGGCGCTCCTCGCCGAGCGCGAGCAGACCGGCCGCGCCGTCGGCGAGCTCACCTTTCTCCGCGGCGACGGCACGCCGTTCGAGGCCGAAGTCTCGTCGGTGGTCTTCACCTCCGCCGAGGGGCCCCGGACCAGCATGATCATCCACGACGTCACGCCGCGACGCCGGCGCGACCAGCGGATCCGGGAGCAGGCCGAGCTGCTCGACAAGGCCAACGAGGCGATCGTGGCCTTCGACCTGGCGGGCGGCATCACGTTCTGGAGCCACGGAGCCGAGCGGCTCTTCGGGTGGACCGCCACCGAGACTTTCGGCCAGCCCGTGGCCCTGATCCTGGCCCGCAGTGGGGTCGACCCCCACGCAGAGGTGTTCCAGGCGCTCGCGCGGGGTGGCGACTGGCGCGGCGAGATCAGCGGCCACACCCGTTCCGGCCGGCCCCTCACGGTCGAGACCAGCGTTACGGAAGTCCACGACGCGACCGGCCGGCCTACGGGCCGGCTGAGCATCAGCACCGACATCACCGAGCACAAGAGCCTCAAGGAGCAATTCCTCCGGGCGCAGCGGGTGGAGAGCATCGGCCTCCTGGCGGCGGGCATCGCCCACGACTTCAACAATGTGCTCGCGCCCATTGCCATGGCCGCGCCGATCCTGCGGGGTCACCTCACGGTGCCCGCCCACCTGCGGCTCATCACCACGGTCGAGCAGTGCGCCGACCGCGGCGCCGGACTGGTGCGCCAGATCCTCGGCTTCGCCCACGGCGTGGAGGGCGAACGGCGGCCCGTGCAGATGCGCCACCTGCTGCGGGACATCGTCGGCGTCGTCGGCGAGACGTTCCAGAAGTCCATTACGATTGAGCACCGCGTGGCGGCCGACCTCTGGCCCGTGCTCGCCCAGCCCACGCAGATCCACCAGGTGGCGCTCAACCTCTGCGTCAACGCCCGCGACGCCATGCCTGCCGGAGGCCGGATTCGGGTGCAGGCCGAGAACCGGATCCTCGACGCTGGCGCCGCGCGGGAGTTGGCCGCCAGCGGGAAGGCGGAGAAGGCCCGGGCCGGGGCGTGGGTCGTGCTCACCGTGGAGGACACCGGCACCGGCATTCCCGCCGAACTCCTGCACCGGATCTGGGAGCCGTTCTTCACGACCAAGGGCCCCGGCAAGGGCACGGGCCTGGGCCTGGCCACCGTGCGCACGATCGTCGAGACACACCAGGGCTTCCTCACGGTGGATACCGTCGTGGGCCAAGGCACCACCTTCCGCGTCTATCTCCCCGCGGCTGAACAGCCCAAGACGGTTTCCGCCGCCGCCACCACCCACGTCCCGAATCAGGGGCATGGCGAACGGATCCTATTCGTCGATGACGAGGCCCATGTGCGAGATACCGCCGACACCATCCTCACGGGTGCCGGCTACCACGTCGTCACCGCCGCCGATGGCGCCGCCGGCGCCACGCACTTCGATGCCGACCCTGCGGGTTTCGCGCTGGTCATTACCGACCAGGACATGCCGAACCTTGACGGCGCCGGACTTGCCCGGGTCGTGCGGGACCGCCGCGCGGGCCTCCCCATCCTCTCGATCAGCGGAACCGGGAGCAATCCGGCGCAGGTGCTGGCCAAGGACTATGCCAGCGCGTTCTTGCCCAAACCCTTCACCGCCGACGCGTTGCTCCGGATGGTCGCGGAGCTTCTAGCCAAGCCGTCGGCACCGAGGTGAGTCCAGTCGCGGTGGCGAAGACGGTGGGTGGGTGGAGACGGAGCGGGTCGTGGGATCGGCCCTCCTACGCCGAGGCGTTGATTCTGCCCTCGGTGCAGCTCGTTTTATCAGGATGGCGTGCGATCCAAAGCACAACGGGAGAAGGCGATCCCGATGGTAATAACCGAGTCGAATTTCGTGCTAGGCCCTCCTACGCCGAGGCTTCGGAGGGCACCATCCTTCGCCTCGACGATGGTTCTGCCCTCGGTGCCGCTCGTTTGATCGGGATGGCGTGCCATCCGAAGCCCACAGGGCGAAGGCGATGCGCAGGGTGGAGACGGAGCGAGTCGTGGGATCGGCCCTCCTACGCCGAGGCTTCGGAGGGCACCATCCTTCGCCGCGACGATGGTTCTGCCTTCGGTGCCGCTCGTTTGATCGGGATGGCGTGCCATCCGAAGCCCACAGGGCGAAGGATGGTGGAGCAGATCGGGATCAAACCGACGACCTCGTCGTTGCGAACGACGCGCTCTATCAACTGAGCTACTGCCCCATCAGGGAGGGGAGGTTTTGCGCAATCCCATCGCGCGAGTAAACACCATTTTTCACGGGCCCGGAATTCAGGGTTTCACCGGAGCGCGGCGCGGTCGAAGGGCGCACGTCGAAGGTCGAAAGTCGTTCTGCCCCAGCACCTCCACACCCCACCCTGGTACCTGGCAACCTCGCCCTTGTTACCTGCGCGGCGCGCAGCGCCGCGCCTCAGGAGGCGTTGAGCAGCTTCGCGAAGATCATCTTTCCGCCCGTGGTCGGGAGGATGCTAATGACCTCGGCGGTGACCCGCCGGCCGATGAAGCCGCGCGCGGCGTTCACGACCACCATGGAGCCGTCGGGCAGGAAACCCACCGCCTGGCCCTCATCTTTGCCGGGTTTCACCAACTCGACCTCCACCGACTCGCCCAGCATGAACTCCGGCCGCAGCGAGCGGGCGAGTTCGTTGAGGTTGAGCCACGGCACGCCCTGGAACTCGGCCATCTTCGCGAGATTGTAATCGGTGGTGAGCAGCTTCGCCCGCATCGACTGCGCGAGGAAGACGAGCTTGGCCTCGATGTCGGTCTGCTTGGCGACCTCGGACTCGTGGATGCGGATATCGACGCGCTTGATGCGCCGCAGCTCGTTCAGCACCTCGAGGCCCCGGCGGCCGCGGGCCTGCTTGTGCGGGTCGGACGAGTCGGCCACGGCCTGCAGCTCGTTCAGCACGAAACGCGGGATGATCAGGGCCGCGCCCAGGAAGCCCGACTCGCACACGCGCGCGATGCGCCCGTCGATCAGCACGCTCGTGTCCACCACCACCAGCGGCACGTCCACGTCGTGCGGCACGAAGCGCACGTACGGGATCACCAGGTTGAACTCGTCCTTCCCGCGCAGCGCGATGACCGTGCAGAGATAGGTGACGATGATGAACAGGCCGAGCTGGGAAAGGTAGATGATCTGGGCGTCGCCGAAGCGGAACAGCGGGGAGTTGCCGATGAAGTAGGCAATCAGCGTGCCCATCCCGAGACCGAAGGTGATCGCCGACAGGCCGCGCAGGGAGAAGCCCTTCAGCAGCACGTCAACCAGGATCACGAGCGCGCCGAGCAGGAGGCCGATGACCACGGCCAGCCGCCGGTGGGCATCCCACTCCTCCACCGCGTAGCACACGAGCCACCCGCACGCGCCGCAAAGCACGAAGAAGACCGAGCGGATGGCGATGATAGTCTTGTTCATGTCCCGTCGTTACTGACGGAAAAGGTAGAGCATGGCAATCGGCAGGAACATGCCGACCGCGATTAGCACAAAGAGCACGCGGATCGTGCGTTCGGCTTTTGCCTTTTCAGGAGAATCCTCGTCCATTTCGATCCGAGCGCACCAAACCCGTCCCGGCATGACAACCCAATACTGGCTAGTGAAATCCGAACCTGAGGCCTACGCCTGGGCCGATCTGGTCCGCGACCGGCGGACCGCTTGGACCGGCGTCCGGAACTATCAGGCCCGCATTCACCTCAACGCCATGCGCCGCGGGGACCAGGTCCTCTTTTACGAAAGCGTTACCACGAAGGCCGTGGTCGGCGTCGCCGAAGTGACCAAGACCGCCTTTCCCGACACCACCGCCGACGAACCCGGCTGGGTCGCAGTCGAGCTCAAGGCCGTCGCCGCCCTGCCCGCGCCGGTGACGCTCGCGCAGATCAAATCCACTCCCGCCCTCGCAAACATCGGCCTGCTCCGCCAGAGCCGTCTGTCGGTGATGCCGCTGGTGGCGACGGAGCATGCGGCGATTCTGCGGCTCGCGAAATCTCAGGTCTGACCATTCCGGAATCGAACCACCTTTCGCGGACCCGAACCTCGGAATCTGCCCGTTCGATTTCCTTCGACTCCGCTCCCCATCTCAAGTTTGCAGAGACCATGTCCCTCACCCTCGCCATCCTTGCTCCCGGGCTGCTGGGCGGCTCCGTCGCCAAGGCGGCGCGGGCCCGCGGCGCGGCCAGCCGGATCGTGGTGTGGGCCCGGCGGCCGGAGTCGCGGCTGCAGCTGAAGGACCAGCCGTGGTGTGACGAGGTCGCCGAGACGCCGGAACAGGCGGTGCGGCAGGCCCAGCTCGTCGTCATCGCGGCGCCGGTCGACCGGATCGTACCGCTCGTCGAGCGCATCGCGGCGCACCTGCCCGAGGGCGCCATCGTGACCGATGTCGGCAGCGTGAAGGGCGAGATCACTCGCCTCGGCCAGGCGAAGATCGGCGCGCGCGCCCACTTCGTCGGCTCCCACCCCATGGCCGGTTCCGAGAAGACCGGCTGGGAACATGCGAGTGCCGAGCTGTTCGTGCGTCGCACCTGCTTTGTCACGCCGCTAACCGCCACCGCCGAGCCGGCCATCGAGTCCGTCGTGCGCTTCTGGCGCGAATTGGGCGGCGAGCCCGTGACGGTTTCCCCGGACACCCACGACGAGATCGTGGCCCACATCAGCCACCTGCCGCAGGTGCTGGCGTCGTCGCTCTGCTCGTTCCTCGCGAAGAAGGACCCGGCGTGGCGCAACCACGCGGGTGGCGGGCTGCGGGACACGACGCGCATCGCCGGCAGCGACCCGCACCTGTGGCGGACGATTCTCGAGCAGAACCGCGACGAACTCTTGCGTGCCCTGCGCCAGTACCAGGACGAACTGCAGGGTCTCCACGCCGCGCTGTCGAACCGCGACTGGCTCGAGGTCGTCGCGCGCCTCGAGCGCGGCAAGGCCTACCGCGACCAGTTCCGTCCCTAGCTTGCTAACGGCTGGGGTGTATTTGCCACGAAGGGCACGAAGACCACGATGCCCAAGCAGGGTTGGTCTTCGCGATCTCGGCGTGCTTAGCGGTGTGAAAAGCAGGAATCCGATCTTGGTTTACCGCCAAGACCGCTGAGGCCGCGAAGCAAACCGGGCCTGGGCTTCGTGTGCTTAGTGTCCTTCGTGGCGAACCCAGAGCACCGAAAATGCAGGCTGGCGGATCGCGGGACTTTTCCTGACGCTGGGTTCCTCCATGGCTCTGCCCGAATTGCTCCCTGTCGTGCCCTTCACGCGTCCCGTGCGCGGCGAGATGGTGCTGCCGGGGTCGAAGAGCCTCACCAACCGGGCGCTCCTGCTGGCGGCGCTGGGCGACCGGCCGGTGACGCTGACCGGGGCACTGTTTTCCGAGGACACGCGGCTGATGGCGCAGGCGCTGCGCCAGCTGGGGTTCACGGTCGACGCGAACGAGCCGGCGCTGACCGTGCAGGTGAGCGGACAGGACCGGGCTTTCCCGGGCGGTGAGACCGACCTCTTTGTCGGACTGGCGGGCACGGCGGCGCGATTCCTCACGGCGCTGTGTGCCGCGGCGCCGCGGGGCACGTATCGGATCGACGGCGTGCCGCAGATGCGGCAGCGGCCGATGGCCGGGCTGATCGAGGCGCTGCGCGCGCTCGGGGCGGAGATCCGCTGCACGGGCGCCGAAGGGTTCTTCCCGCTCGAGATCCGGGCTCACGGCTTGCGGGGCGGTGAGGTCCACCTCGACGCGAGCGCGAGCAGTCAGCTCCTTTCCGCGCTGCTGATGGCGGCGCCGCTGGCGGCGGGACCCGTCACGGTGAACCTCGTGGGCGGGGTCCGGCGGACCTTCATCGAGATGACCCTGCGCCTGATGGCGGAGTTCGGCCTGCCGGCCGTGCCGCCGGCGGATGCCTCGCGTTTCACGGTGTCGCCGGGACGTTTTGCGCCGCCGGGCACCTACGCGATCGAGCCGGACGCGACGGCGGCGAGCTACTTCCAGGCCCTGCCCCTCGTGGCCGGCGGCGAACTGGGACTGCCGGGACTGCGCCCGCCGGGCGCGGGACTGCAGGGCGATTCCGCCTTCGTCGAGGTGCTGGCGCGCGTCCGGGCGCGGCCGAACGGGCGCATGCTCGACGAGGATTTCCGCGAGATTTCGGACACCTTTCTCACGCTCGCGGCCCTCGCGCCGCTGCTCAACGGCCCAACGCGCATCACGGGCATCGCCCACACGCGCCGCCAAGAGACCGACCGGGTGGCGGGCATGGCGCGCGAGCTGCAGCGGATCGGCCAGCACGTGGTCGAGACTGAGGACGCGTTGGAGATCCACCCGCGGCCGCTGAAGGCCGGGCAGGTGATCGAGACGTACCACGACCACCGCTTCGCGATGAGCTTTGGCATCCTCGGCTGTCACGACCTGCATCGCGACGGCCGCCCCTGGCTCACGATTCGCGAACCCGCCTGCTGCGCGAAGACCTTCCCGCACTTTTTTGAGTTGCTGGAGACGGTGCGCACAAAATCGTTGGCAGACTGATGGCTCCTCCCCCTTTCATCATAGTCGCGATCGACGGCGGTGCCGCCTCCGGCAAGTCGTCGTCGTCCCGGACGCTGAGCGAGCGCTTCAACCTCCTGCACGTCGACACGGGCTCGTTCTACCGCGCCATCACCGCGGAGATGCTCCGCCAAGGCGTGCGCGCCGACGACCACCCGCGCCTCCTGCAGGCGCTGGGCGCGCTGCAGCTCACGACGCGGCTCACGGGCCGGTCGGCGGAGATGGAGATCAGCGGGCGGGTGGCCGGCGACGAGATCCGCAGCCGCGAGGTCAACGAAAACGTGTCCCACTACGCGGCCGTGCCCGAGCTGCGCGCCGCCCTGCTCGCCTACCAGCGCGGCCTGGCGGACTTTGGCCGGAAGCATCACTTCCGGGGGCTGGTGATGGAAGGCCGGGACATCGGGTCCGCGATTTTTCCCCAGGCCGATTTCCGGTTCTTCCTGCACGCCGACCCGGTCGAGCGCGAGCGCCGGCGCGCCGGGCAAGGGCTGCACGACCAGATCCGCGAGCGCGACCGCATCGATTCCTCGCGCAAGACCTCACCGCTCACCTGCCCGCCCGGCGCGACCTCGATCGACACGACGCACGTGTCGCTGGAGCAGGTCGTCGAGCTGATGTCGGCCGCCGTGGCCGCCCGGCTCAATTCCTGATGAGCCGGACCTACAACCAGAGCGAGATGGAGCCGATCTACGGCTTCTTCCACTATCTCGCGCTGTCGGCCTACGACATCCTCTACCGCGGCAACGTCGTGGGCCTCGAGCACCTCCCGCACGAGGGCTCGTTCCTGATCGCCGCCAACCACATCAGCTTCCTCGATCCGCCGTTCATCGGCTGCCAGGTGCAGCGCCAGATCTCGTACTTCGCCCGCAAGACCCTGTGGAAGGGCGGCATCGTGAGCTGGTGGCTCGACACCGTCGGCACCATCCCGGTCGACCGCGACGGCGGCCAGGATGTGAGCGCGATCAAGCGCGTGCTCAAAGTGCTGAAGGAGGACCGCGGCCTGATCCTGTTTCCGGAGGGCACCCGTTCCCCGACTGGCCAGCTGCAGGCTCCCAAGGCCGGCGTCGGCCTCATCTGCTGCCGGGCCCAGGTGCCGGTCGTGCCGGCCCGGATCTTCGGCTCCTACGAAGCCTTCGGCAAAGGCCGCGGCCTGCGGCTCGGCGTGCCCGTGAGCGTGGTGTTCGGCCCCCCGCTGGCGCCTAGCGACTACGACGAGCCGAACGCCGGCAAGGAACGCTATCAGATCGCCAGCGAGCGCATCATGCGCCGCATCGCCGAACTCCGGCCACCCGAGATCCGAGTCATCTAGGTAAGCGGAGGTTTTGTCTCACAGGAGGCAACGGAGGAAACGGAGAGGGGAACCGCTCATCTTCGCTAATTCGCACTAATCGGGTTCGGAACCTTTGGCGGTTTCTTCTTCTCCGTGTCCTCCGTTGCCTCCTGTGAACCGCCTCAGGTGGTTTCCCGCAGCATGGTTGGATTCACCTCGGCGAGGTTGCGGCAGCCGGTCAGGGCGAGCGTGAGGTCGAGTTCGGCGATCCAGTTCTGCAGCACCTCGCGCACCCCGGCCTCGCCAGCGCACGCGAGCCCGTAGACGAACGGCCGGCCGACCAGCACCGCGCGGGCGCCGAGCGCGATCGCCTTGAAAACGTCCGCCCCTCCGCGCGGGCCGCTGTCGAGGAGCACCGGGAACTTCCCGCCGACGGCGGCGACCACCCCGGGCAAAGCATCGAGACTTGCCACGGCACCGTCCACCTGCCGCCCGCCGTGGTTGGACACGATCAGGCCGTTGACGCCGGCGTCGACGGCGCGGCGCGCGTCGTCGGGATGCAGCACGCCTTTCAGGATGATCGGCAGGCGCGTGTACTGCCGCAGGCGCGGCAGATCGGCCCACGTGAGCGAGGGTCGCGAGTAGGTCGTGAAGAACCGCTGCACGGCCGCGCGCGGCTCGTCCGAGAAGAGGTTGCGCCAGAGTCCACCCGGGAAATTCGCCTTCTGCGCCAGCGCGGCGGCGACGGCGCGGAAATTCACCGGCGGCCGCGGACCAGCCGGGAGCGGCTCCCGGAGCTGCGCCCGGAACACCGGGTCGCTCGTGTACTGCGCGATCCCGCGACCTTCGAGAAACGGCAGATAGGCCTGGGCAAGGTCACGGGGCCGCCAGCCGAGGATGGAGGTGTCGAGCGTCACGATCACCGCGTCGCAGCCGGCCGCCTCCGCGCGTCGCACAAAGCTCGCGACCAATTCGTCGCTCGTGCTCCAGTACAATTGAAACCACCGCGGCGACGCGCCCATGGCGGCCGCGCAGGTCTCCATCGGGACCGAGGCCTGGTTCGAGAAGATCACCGGAATGCCCAGGCTGGCTGCGGCCCGAGCCACGGCGAGGTCGCCGTCGGGGTGCGCCAAGTCGAGCACGCCGATCGGCGCGGTCAGCAGCGGCGCCGGAAGCGTGCGGCCGAGCAACTCGACCGAGAGATCGCGGCGGGAGGCGTCGCGCAGCACCTGGGGCACGATCTGCCGTCGATCGAACGCCGCGCGGTTCGCCGCCATGGTGCCTTCCGCGCCGGCCCCGCCGGCGACATAGCCAAACGCCGGTCCGGACATCACCTCGCGGGCCCGGGCCTCCAGTTCCGCCGCCGCGACCGGCACCAGCGGCCGCTGTCCCGCCAACCCCGGCAGATAAATCGCCCGCTGCCGGGCCGGCCCAGGGTCAGGCGGGAGCGGGGTACTCATGGGCGCGGAGGTTCACAGGCGAAGCGGGATTTGTCGAATCCGGACGAGGGCAAAAACTCCAAATGCCAAACCGCCAAACACCAAACAAGGCTCCAAACCCGAACAAGGAAGCTGTCACCCAAAACAGCCAAGACGAGGTTGCCGGACAACGGATCGACCTTCGCGTGCTTCGCGGCCTTCGCGGTGAAAAAACCACCCACGCGAAACTGCCCGCCCCGCCAAGCGCCCCTGGACTTCAGCCTCAGTCCAAACCGCAGGCCTTGCGGGCGCGGGCGGTCACGACGCGGGCGACAGCCCGGGCACGCTCGGCGCCTTCACGGAGCACGCTGTCGACGTAATCGGGATTGGCCGCCAGTTCGGCGCGGCGCGCGCGCGCCACGGCGAAGTAGCCCCAGTAGTGCTCGAACAGCGCCTTCTTCAGGTCGCCATAGCCGAGGCCGCCGGCGCGCAGCCGGTTCTCGTAGTCCTGGGCCACGTCGGCCGGTGCGAATAGGCGCAGCAGCTGGATCGCGAGGTTCTTGTCGGCGTCGGGCTTCGGCTCGGCCGGAGTCCGGCTGTCCATCTTGATCCCCATGATTTTCTTCCGCAGCACCTTCTCGTCGCCGAAGATCTCGATCGTGTTGCCGTAGCTCTTGCTCATCTTCTGGCCGTCGAGTCCGGGGACGACGGCCACCTCGTCGCGGATCTCCGCCTCGGGCACCACAAAGGTCTCGCCGTAGGCCTCGTTGAACTTGATCGCGATGTCGCGGCTCATCTCGAGGTGCTGTTTCTGGTCGCGGCCGACCGGCACGCGCTGGGTGTCGAACAGCAGGATGTCCGCCGCCATCAGCACCGGGTACGCGAAGAGCCCGAAATTGGCCGCGATGCCCTTCGCCGTCTTGTCCTTGTAGCTGTGTGCGCGCTCCAGCAGGCCCATCGGCGTCAGCGTCCCGAGCATCCAGGTGAGCTCGCAGACCTCCGGGAGATCGCTCTGCCGCCAGAACACGCTGGTCTTCGGGTCCAGCCCGCACGCCAGCCAGTCGAGCGCCACCCCGCGCGTGTGGGCGCGGCGGTCGGCCGCGCTCGTGATCGACGTCATCGAATGGTAGTCGGCGATGAAGTAGAAGCAGTCACCGCGCGACTGGGCCTCGATCGCCGGCCGCATCGCGCCGAAATAGTTGCCGACGTGGAGCGTGCCGGTGGGTTGGATGCCGGTAAGGGTGCGCATGGAAAGCGGCCAGTGTCGCGAAGCCCGCGGGCCGGCGTCAATCCCGGCGCGGCAGGTGGCTGACCGCCTGCCGGGTGTGGGCAATGGTCGCCGGGGCCAGATAACCCGAGAGGCTCATCAGGGGCATCACCATTGAACGCGGCCCGAGCAGCGCGCCGGGCTGCAGCACCGCGTTGCAGCCGACCTCCGCCTTGTCACCCACGATCGCGCCCAGCTTCCTCAGTCCGGTGTCGACCATCCGGCCGTCGGGAAGGCGGACCGCGACGTTGCGTTGGTCGAGCCGGACGTTCGAGCAGATCACGCCCGCACCGAAGTGCGCGCCATTGCCCATGATCGAGTCGCCGACGTAGTTGAAATGGGGCGTCTGCACCCGGTCCATCAGCAGGCAGTTCTTGTACTCGCAGGAATTCCCGAGCACGCAGTTCTCGCCGACGATGACGTTGCCGCGGATGAAGGCCCCGGGCCGGATCTCGGTCCCGGCGCCAATCCAGGCCGGCCCGATCAGCGTCGCCATGTGGGGCAGCTTCACGGTCGGATGGACGTAGACGAAACCCTCGACATGCACGCCCGACGGCCGGCCCGGCAGCGGTTGGTCAAACCGGTGGGCGGCTAGCGCCGGTCCGATTTGCTTCAGCCACTCCCACGGCGCCACGTCGGCGGGAAAGGACGCGGCAAACGGCGCCAGCGACGGCGGCAGGGTGAAGAAATCGGAGGCTTTCACGGCCCGCAGCGTGGAGGAATTTGCGCCGGAGGAACAGCGTTTTGTCCCGCGTTGGATAGAAACGCCAATGGCCAAATGCCACACTCCAAAAAACGCCAGCGACGAAAGGCCACAGTTGGCCTTGGCCGTCGGCTTTCAGCGGTCAGCCGTCAGCTTCGATCTCGGCTGTCCGCAAAGAGAGTTGGTTCCGCTCGAGCAGTCTTCGTGGTCTTCGTGCCCTTCGTGGTGAACAAAAAAACGAGAAGGACCTGGCTCCAGCGCAACTAACGGCCGGTGACGAAGTCGACGTCGAGGGGAACGCTCACGCTCCGGCCGCTGCGCGCGGTGAGTTTCACGCCGTCGCCCTGGCGCGTGATGCTCTTCACGGCGTCGAAGCCGCGCGGGATGGCGGCCATGGCGAGGATGTGCGCGACCCGGAGCGGACGCCGCGGCGAGAGTTGCACCGCGGTCGGATGGCCGGCGCGGGTCAGGCGGTTGGCCTTCGCGGAGTCGGCCAGGCCGAGGTGGAAGTACGCGGTCACGTCCTCGACGCCGAGCACGTTGAAGTGCCGGCCGTTCCACGGCGGGTAGTGGCGGCCCGCGTTGGAGAACCAGAGCACCGTCTCGCGGAGCACCCGCGGGTCCTTGAGCGTGAAGAACACATAGCCCGCGCCCGGGATCGTGACGGCATTCCAGGCGTACCGCTTGGTCTCGTCGCTCACGAGCTGGACGAGTTCCTCGTAGCCGCGGCGGGCGGGAAACACGCTGAGGTCGACGGTGCCGCCCTCGCGGTGCGGCACGCGACGCAGCGAGGTGAAGGTCGCGCCGGTCTGCAGGTACGAATAGCCCTTCGCGGCGGGCGTCTCCCAGCCGGACGGCACGACATGGCCGACGCGGAACGCGCTGGTCGTGATGTTCGCCGGACCCGCGGCCTCGGGGAAGTGCAGCATCGGGTGGGTGCCGATCGACATCGGGCCCCGGAAGCCGGACATGACATGCTCGCAGTAGACGGCGGCATGGCCGTCCCGCAGGGTGAGTCGCTTGTCGATCCGGCCGCGGCGGATGTGGGTGTGGATCGAGGCGTGCAGCGTGACGGCATCGTCCGCGCGCTCCAGCGACTGAAACGTCCAGTCGCGGTTGGCCGGCTCGCCATGCGGCGGATGGCGCTCGCCGCGATAGGCGGCGGCATTGCCGCCAAACGGCGCGCAGAAGAAGTCGCCGCGGAGCACGCGCAGCATCGTGGGCACGCCGGGCAGCGGCTCGTCGTTCCAGGGCGCGATGGAGAACGGCATCACATTCTTCCGTCCCAGCCGGAACGTGACCGGCGCCAGATGCCCGCCCGTACGCGTGAGAAAGGCCTTCACCGGCCCATTGGCAAAACTCCAGCCGACCTGGCCGGCCTGACGTTGCAGCGACGATTTCATGGGAAGCACACTCCTAATTCCCCCGCAGGGCGGGTGACAATGGAGATTGTGGTGGGGAAAAGTAACAGGAATCAGGGACGGATGGAAAGTAACAGAATTCAGGGATCAGGTACCAAGGTAGTCAGCGTTCGGAGGAGACATGGGTACCCAGAAGGATCTTCTGGTGACTGTCCGACGCATTTCCCGCTGAGCCGGCCCGTGTGCTCAGCGCCGCCCGCAGCCCAACCATTTGCCGTCAGCCGCACCCTACCCTGACACTTGGACCACCTGTCCCCTGTTACTTGCCGCCGCACCGGCGGCCTATAAGCATATATTGCTGCGTCCCCTACTCCGCATAATTTGTCATGGTCCGGGCGCCGGCGGGGTGAATGTCCATTGTAAAACGCGGAGCGGCCGGTGAAGACTTTCACGCCTTACCTTCGCAGCTTCGGGATTGCGCAGTCCCGAACGTCTCCTACTTATCTTCCCCCACGTGGATTCCTCTTCCTCCAAGAACAGCACGGTTAGCCAGACGCTGGTCGCGCAGCTGAACCAATCTCAGATCTACCGCGACTATGAGAAGGCGTTCCGGGAGACGACGGGGTTGCCGATCATCTTGCGGCCGGTGGAGACCTTCAACCTGCCGCACAGCGGGGATCCGAATGAGAATCCCTTCTGCGCCCTGATCGCGAAGACGAACCAGACGTGCGCCGCGTGCCTGCAGCTGCAGCGGAAGGTGGAGGTCCAGGCGCGGTTCGAGCCGAAAACCCTGAAGTGCTTTGCCGGCCTCTGTGACTCAGCGGTGCCGGTGCGGGTCGGTGAGAACCTCATCGCCTTCCTGCAGACCGGCCAGATCCTGCTGCATCACCCGAAGAAGCACGAGTTCAAGGCCCTCACCCGCCAGCTCATCAACTGGGGCGTCGAGACGGACCTGAAGCGCCTCGAGGAAACCTATTTCCAGACCCGCGTCCTCGATCGCAAGCAGTACGAGGCCGCCCTCCGGCTGCTCACCATCTTCGCCCAGCACCTCTCGTCGCTCAGCAACCAGCTGATGGTGTCGTCGCAGCAGGTCGAGGCGCCGATGGTGACGCGGGCGAAGACGTACATCGCGGACCATCAGGACGAGGACATCTCGCTCCGCCAGGTGGCCGGCGCGGTGAACACGAGCGCGTTCTACTTCTGCAAGATGTTCAAACAGGCCACCGGCCTGACGTTCACCGACTATCTGGCCCGCCTGCGCGTGGAGAAGGTGAAGAACCTCCTCCTCAACCCGCACAAGCGCATCAGCGAGGCCGCGTACGAGGCCGGGTTTCAGTCCCTGTCGCAGTTCAACCGAGTCTTCCGCAAGATCACCGGCGAGGCGCCCACCGCGTGGCGCGCGAAGCTCCCGCACCAGGCTTGAGACGGAGCGGACGCCGCCGGCTGAAGCCGGCGGGTTGAAGGATGAAAGTTGAAAGTTGAGTGCTGCTCTCCGAGCGGCCTTTCAACCCTCAGCTTTCAACGTTCAACTCCTACCGTCCGGAGGCAGCTTCCGCTCGATGGCCTCGAGCTTCTCGCGCAGCGTCCGCACCTCGCGCAGGAGGTGGTGGATCTCGGACTCCTCCTTCAGCTGGACTTTCTCGAGGAAGAAGCTCGCGACGTAGGCGGTGAAGGTGCCGAAGAAGCTGAGGCCGAAGACCACAAGGCAGACCGCCACGGCGCGCCCGGCGCCGGTCACGGGAAACCGATCGCCGTAGCCGATGGTCGTGATCGTCGCGAAGGCCCACCACAACGCGTCGCCGGCCGTGTGGATGTTCGCGCCCGCCTGGCCGTGCTCGAGCTCGAAGACGGCGACGGTGGCCAGCAGCACGGCGATGAC
>DAOQKI010000055.1:0-21933 GCA_035334485.1 Opitutaceae bacterium | reverse complement strand
CCCGCCGGTCAGTAGGTGCAGCGCCTCGCCTCGTCCGCGAACGCCTCGAGCAGGGGCGCATCGGCCTCGAAGAACTGATCGGACGGACAGAGGATGTAGCCGCCGTCTCGGCCGGCCTCCTCAAAGCACCGCCGCACTTCCTGCCGCGTGATCGCCGGCGTGCACCCGACGAAGTGGTGGTACTGGTCGAACCCGCCAATCATGCAGATGTCGCGCGGAATCCGCCGCCGCGCCTCCGCCAGACGCGCGTCACCGCCCATCGCGGCCGGCGTGAAGGTCTCCATCGCGTTCGGCCGCATCGCCGCGATGCGCTCGAGGAACGCCATCATCCCGCCGCAGGTGTGATAGGCGATGCGCTGCTCGCGATGATGCGCGAGCGCGATCAGCTCACCGTCGTACGGCGCGACAAACTCGTCGAAGATCGCCGGCGAGATCACCGAGGACGACGCGCTGCCGCCGCCGAGCTCGAGGAGGTCGAACTTGGCCCCGACCATCGAGTCGAGGTAGATTTTCTTCCGCCGCTGGAGGATGGTCAGGAACTGGTGCACCCACGAGGGATCGTCAAAGGTGGCCATGATCATCTCCTCCGTGCCCGCCAGGCAGGTGGCATCCTGCCAGGTGCCGGGCTGGCCGAAGACGTCGAAGCAGCACACGTACGAGCGCACGAGGCCCCGCTCGCCGTATGTCTCCGCGGCGCGGTTGACGGTGGTGACGTCGCACAGCGGCGCGGTGCAAAACTCGCCGATCAGGTCGATGTCGCGCTTCTCCTTGATGAGATGCTCGACGACCCACGCGCTGTAGCGGTCGGACTCGAGCACCATGCTCAGGGTCCCCTTCGGCGTCACGAAGCTCCACCGGGTCGCGGGGTACTTGCGCCCGGGCAGGTCCTCGCGCCGGACGCGCCACTGGTCGCTGGCGACCCGGCGGCTCTCGAGAAACCCGATCTCGCCCTGGTCCGGGTCGAAATACTCGCCCTTCGCCAGGTTGGGCAGATGCGGCGCGAGATACAGGATCGGGTCGAGCCCGAAGCGGTCGTAGAAATCCTGCTCCGCCAGGTGGACGACGTTCTGCAGGAAATAGCCCGGCACCCAGTGGGTGGTGACAGGCAGCCGGTCCGGCTTGCCGCCTGCCAGCGCCGTGAGGAAACGCTGCTTCGAGGTCATGGGGGTAACGGACCGCGGGACACGCCAGCCTCCGGTCCGGCGCCGACTATAGCGGGATCGACGCCGGCTGCCTCCGCACGCGTTGCGATTTCTCGTCCGGATCTTGGCCTCCGTCCCGGCCCGATTAGGCCGCATTAGGGCCGTCACTGTCTGCCGACGCCGGTGGCCGGGTCTTGTCGTGACCGCCGACGCCCGCCAACGTCCGCGGCTGACATGCATCCCCGCGAACGCTTCCAGCGGACCCTTAACTTCGAGCGCTGCGACGACCGCCTCCCGATGGTCGAGTGGGCGGCGTGGTGGGACCTGACCCTTGACCGCTGGAAGAAGGAGGGCGTGCCCCCGGAGGCCAGCTGGGAGGAATCGCTGGCGTTCTTCGGTCTCGATCCCCTGCCCCTCATCGGCACGGGCGGCGGTCCCGGCTCCACCCTACCGCCCGAGATCCCGCGCGTGGTCACCGACGACGCGTCGTACGACGCGCTGCGCCCGTACCTCTTCACCGACGAGGGCATCTCGCGCATGCTGGCCGAGGCGCGGCGCCTGCAGGCCGGGCATGCCCGCGGCGACTTCGCCATCCGGCTCTGGCTCGACGGCTACTTCTGGTTTCCGCGCGGACTCATGGGCATCGAGCCGCACATGCTCGCGTTCTATGACCAGCCGGAGCTCATGCACCGGATGAACCGCGACCTCGCCGCCTACAACGTGCGCGTCATGGAGGCGGTGTGCACCGTGCTGACCCCCGATCTCGTCGGGTTCGCCGAGGACATGTCGTACAACCACGGCCCGATGCTCTCCGAGGTGTTCTTCGGCGAGTTCCTCCGCCCCTATTACGACCAGACCGTGCCCGTCATTCATCGCCACGGCAGCAAGGCGCTGGTCGATACCGACGGCGACGTCACCACCATGATTCCCTGGCTGCTCGCCGCCGGTCTCGACGGCGTCTATCCGCTCGAGCGTCAGGCCGGCGTCGACATCGTGCGCCTGCGCGCGATGCACCCGCGACTGCTCATGATGGGCGGATTCGACAAAATGACCATGACCCGCGGCGAGGACGCCATGCGCGCCGAGTTCGAGCGGCTCCTGCCCGTCATGCGCTCCGGCGGCTACATTCCATCCGTCGACCACCAGACCCCGCCCGGTGTTTCGCTGACCGCGTATCAGAACTACGTGCGCCTGTTCCGGGAGTATTGCGAGCGCGCGGTGCGTTAGGGCACGGCGCAAATCCGAAAACCCCAGTATCCTACCGGATTTCCGGTAGTCTGCACCGTCCCATCCCAAGATCCTGTCGGCACTGTAGGGCCAAGCCCACTTCCTCCCCGCCGTCCTGGTCGTCTCCCGCGCACCCACCGCCCAACCCACCGATCGAATTCCCTCCCCGATGAACCCCTATCGACTCCCAATCGTGGCTGCGTTGTCCGCCCTGGCTGCCGTCGTGCCTGTGCTGCGGGCGCAAGATGTCACGGTCACATCCCTTGTCTGGAAGTATCCCTACGGCGCACCGGACGAGTTGCCGACATTGAAGACTCCGATGCACCCGCCGGTGCCGGCGCAGATCCAGGGAAGCCCCGATATCAACTACGTCATCTACACCCTTTACCTGGACGCCGACGGCAAGATTCTAGGGATTCCGCCGCTCCCGACGCTCCCGTTCCTCGGCAGTGAGTTCGCCAACCTGCGCCCCCATCAGGCCCGCAATCCCTACCGCCCGGGTCGACGGGCCGGCAAGGCCGTCAACACCGAGACCAGCTTCAGCTTTATCTACAATCCTGGATCCGCGGCGACGGAGCGCCCCGACGCCACGCCCCGGCTGCTCGTCGTCACGCCGGTGACCCGCATGCTGCCCCGAGGCACCAAGCGGGAGGCCATGCCGGATTCTTTCGTGGTCTATGCCAAGGTGGAGATTGATGAAAACGGAAAGGTGGCCCGGGTCCTAGAAGCCCCTGCCAAGCTCGAGCGCGAGCTCTCCCAGACCGCCCAGGAGTGGCGCTTTGCCCCGGCGCGCCAAGCCGGGCGCGCCGTGCCCGCCACCATCACCATGCCCTTCATCGTGACGTATGAGCTTCCCGCCGTCGATCCATCGAAGCGTCTCAAGATCCCGCGCGTCGTCTCTCAGCGCCGTCCTGAGTACCCGTTTGAAATGCGCGCCAATGGCCTCGGCGCAGAGGTCCGCATTGACTTCGTCGTCGATATCGAGGGTCGGGTGCGAAACGCCTACGCAGTCCGGTCGTCCAACCCGTCCTTCGACGACGCGGCCCTCGATGCCGTGCGACAATGGCGCTTTGAGCCGGGAGAGGAAGATGGGCACCCGGTTCGGGTCCACATGCAGGTACCCGTGATCTTCCAACTGCAGGGCGGGGATCAGACTTCAATCGTCACCACCCAACGCCCCGATCTCTCCAAGCTGCCGGAGGAATATCGCTACGACACGGCTCCCGTGCCCGTGGGGATTGCCCGCCCGGTCTATCCTTACGCCCTGCTCCGCGCGCACAAGGAGGGTCGCGCCGTCGTGCGGTATGTGGTCGGTCCCAGCGGTGAGGTGGTCTATGCGAAGGTCCACGAGGCCAGCGACCCGGAGTTTGGTGCCGCCTTGCTCGCTGCCGTCGAGCTCTTCGTCTACACGCCTGCCAGCAAAGCCGGGCGCCCGTCGAGTGCCCTGGTCGCCTTCGAGTCGAAATTCACGCTCGATGAATACTCGCTGCTCGCCACCGAGGAGGATCTGGACCTGATCCGACTCGAACAGAAGGACCCCGCGAGCATCGTCGGCATGCGCTCGCTGGATGCGCCGCTGCAGCCGCTGGCCCGCCAGCCGGCCAAGTTCCCGCTGAGTGTTCCCAATGAGGTGTCGAAGGGAACGGCCCTGATCGAGTTTCTCGTGGATCAAGAGGGCCGGGTCCGCCTGCCCCGCCTGGTCGAGGCCTCACTGCCCCCGTTTGGCTACGCTGCCCTCCAGAGCGTCGCGCACTGGCGGTTTGAACCACCCCTCAGCCGCGGCCATCCGGCCGTCGTCCGGGTCCGCCTCCCTTTCGAATTCAGCCGCCGCCCCGCGCCCCCGTCCAGCCTTCCCTGACGCTTGCCACCGGCCGCGCTCAGGCCGGCCCGCCCACAATCCGCAAGATATGCGGCGCGAAATCCCGGGGACGTGCGATAATGCGGTGTCCAACCCGAGGGATAATCATGAAAGCGAAACCCGGTCTGGTTGTTTCCCCGCTCGTGTCCCCGCCCAGTGAAACCCCGCGCCCGGACGTGACGGCGCCGGTGTCCCGCCCCCGCTCGCAGCCGGCCCACGGCTACGGGCTGCACGACCGCCGCGCCGACATCGCCCACACGGAGTCCGGCGAACGCATCCACGCCCGGCAGGTCGAGCCGCGCACCGCGACCGACCTGTCCGGCGAACGCATCCACGCCCGGCAGGTCGAGCCGCGCACCGCGACCGACTGCCATGTGCGCGTGCCCCGCCGGCCCAAGGTCGAGGGCGTGGAGCGCACCGAGGACTAGGTCCGGCCGATCCTGATCGACGGAGCGCGTGGTCCCCCACGCGCCGATCTCCTCCGTCCACGGGCACGGAGCGAACGAGCGTTTCAGCGCATTGAGACCATGCGTTCCGCCTGAAGGCGCCTGACCTGCGTCGCGGGCGATCTGGCCTTTCTTTTTCCGGCGGAATCCCTTTCCATCGACGGGCTTTCCGCCGATGACCACCACCCCCGCCGCCCCGGTCCCAATTCCCCGCCAGATCCAGTTCATCATCGGCAACGAGGGCTGCGAGCGGTTCAGCTTCTACGGCATGCGGAACATCCTCACGGTGTTCCTGGTGTCGTCGCTCCTGCTGCATCTCCCCGAGGGAGAGCGGGCGCTCGCCGCGAAGGATGTCTTCCACACCTTTGTCATCGGCGTGTATTTCTTCCCGCTGCTCGGCGGCTGGATCGCGGACCGCTTCTGGGGCAAGTACCACACGATCTTCTGGCTGAGTCTGGTGTACTGCGCCGGCCAGTTCTGCCTCGCGCTCTTCGTCGACAGTCGGGCCGGCTTCTACACCGGCCTCAGCCTGATCGCGCTGGGCTCCGGCGGCATCAAGCCGTGCGTGGCCGCCTTCGTCGGCGACCAATTCGACCAGACCAACAAGCACCGCGCCAAGGTCGTGTTCGACGCGTTCTACTGGATCATCAATTTCGGATCGTTCTTCGCGTCGCTGCTCATGCCGATCTTCCTGCGGCAGCTTGGCGCCGCCATCGCCTTCGGCGTGCCCGGCGTGCTGATGCTCCTGTCCACGGTCATTCTCTGGATCGGCCGGTCCCAATACGTGATGGTCCCGCCCGCGCCGCCCAATCCGGACTCGTTCGTCCGGGTCTGCCGGACCGCGCTCGCCTCCGGCCGTCCGGGCCTGATCCTCGCCACGCTCGGACTGGCTGTCGCCGCCGCCTCGTTCGCGCTCGTGCCATCGGCCGGATTCGTCATCGCCGCCTGCACCGCACTCGTGGCGCTGCTCACATTCGCCGGCCTCGGCGTTTGGATTCAACTCGACCAGGTCGGTGACCGTCACCCGCGCGAGGCGGTCGACGGGGTGCGCACAGTGCTCCGCGTGCTGGTGCTGTTCGCCCTCGTGACCCCGTTCTGGTCGCTCTTCGACCAGAAGGCCTCCACCTGGGTGCTGCAGGCCGACGCCATGTCCAAGCCGTCGTGGTTCCAGTCGTCACAGATGCAGGCGCTCAATCCCCTGCTCGTGATGCTCCTCATCCCGTTCAACAACCTCGTGCTCTATCCCGCGCTCCGCCGGTCCGGCGTTGAGGTGACCGCCCTGCGGCGCATGACCGCCGGCATCGCCTTCGCCGGCCTCGCCTGGATCGTGGTCGGCGGCATGCAGTTGGTGCTCGACCACAGGCACGCCTTCTCGATCGCGTGGCAGATCCTGCCCTACGCGCTGCTGACGCTGGGCGAGGTGCTCGTCTCGGCCACCGGCCTCGAGTTCGCCTACAGCCAGGCGCCGCACGCGATGAAGGGCGCGATCATGAGCTTCTGGAGTCTCTCCGTGACGATCGGCAATCTCTGGGTGCTCGTGGTGAACGCCGCGGTGCGCAACCCCACCGTGACCCAGGGCATTGCGAGCACGGGCTTTGGTGTGACGGCCTTCCAGATGTTCTTCTTCGCCGCCTTCGCCTTCGCCGCCGCCCTAGCCTTCGGCCTCGTCGCCCGCAGCTACCCCGTCGTCGACCACTACCGGGGCGCGGAGCGAAGCTAGTGACAAGTGACGAGTACGACTCACACGGATCGAAGCTAGCCCCACTCGGCACTCGTCCCTCGTCACTCGTCACTGCTAAGTCGCTTCGCGACTTAGCATGGGCACAAAGCGCACGGGAATGACTTCGCGTTGGTCGAGGTGGCCGTGGTGCTTGGTTAGGAGGTAGAGGAGTTGGTCGCCGGGCGGACCGACGGGGATCACCATGCGACCACCCTCCTTGAGTTGGTCCACCAGCGCGCCCGGCACCGCCTCCGGGGCGCAGGTCACGATGACCGCGTCAAATGGCGCCTGCTCCGGCCAGCCAAGATGGCCGTCACCGATGCGGATCTGGATCGAGCGATATCCCAGGCGGGCAAACATCGCCACGGCCCGGCAGGCGAGCTCGTCATTCAGCTCGATGGTGAAGACCCGGGACACGACCCGCGAAAGCACCGCCGCCTGATAACCCGAGCCCGTACCCACCTCGAGGACGCGGTCCGTCGGCTGCGGGTCGAGCAGTTCGGTCATGAGCGCGACGATGTAGGGCTGGGAAATGGTCTGGCCGAGTCCGATGGGCAGCGGCCAGTCGGCATAGGCCTCGTTGCGCACCGACTCCGGTACGAATTCATGACGCGGCACCCGGTCCATCGCGGCCAGCACGCCCTGATGGCGGATGGGACGGCGACGGTCGCCCCGGAGCTGTTCCAATACCATCCGGCGACGGTCAACGGCGTTGCGATCCTTCGGATCCGGTTCCGGTTCAGCCCACGCGCCGCTGTCGGCCCGCTCGAGAAACCCCAGCTTCCAAGGCCATCGCACCCCCAGCCTCATGGCTGAAGTGTAGCCGCTTTTCCCGTCCCGGCAATCGCCGACCGGCCGCTGCTGGCCCTATCGCTTTGGCCTGACTCGCTAGCTGGGTTCTCAGTCCCTCATGCCTTTTACCTGGGTGGGCACCGTTCGCCAACCTCGGCGCATTTTCTCATTTTCGCGCATGGTTTTCTCGTGGAAAGTGCCCACTACAAAATACAAAAACTCATTCTCGATGTAGATAATAGGCCATAGGGATATTTCTCTCCCAGAATGCAAAACCGAGTTCCCGATTTCCTTCCCGTTTAAATACCTCGCTTGGAAGTTATCTGGAGTGATTTCTGACAAACGGACTAGGTCATCGACCATGACTATGCCCGAGGGCGGCACAACCAATGTGCCCTTCTTCCAGTTCTGGCCGGTAGCACCGTGCTCAATGATGAAGATGTCACCGCGGAACCCCTCTGGAAGAACCAACATGACCGTCGAAGGCACCGGAGGCGAAGCGGCGGCTGGTTCACACGCCACAAAGACCCCAACCAGCAGGAAGCAGAGTAGCTTTACCATTAGACTGGCCCCCGGCGGGCATTCGTCCTGCAGAGCATCGACACTAATGGCGGGTGGGCTCGTCATTATTGTGACGTAAAGGTAAAGTCAGGGCCGACTCAATTATGTTAGTTGCTCGTAGACGTTACATGAATTGTACGGCCCGTCGGCCGCTTCTTAACAGGCCCGATTGCATGTCCACTTCGCGAGGGGCTCTAGTTCGCCATGAGGTGCCTGAAATCAAACGTCGCTCAGACGAGAGAAGTTGACTCGCCGGACTGGTACGGAAGGGCATCGAGTGCCGCCTTGCGTGGCGGTTCCTGACACCTCAACTTCTCCGCACGCAGCCTCACCCCCGGCCGCCCGATCGC
Source organism: Opitutaceae bacterium (assembly GCA_035334485.1). GTDB lineage: Bacteria > Verrucomicrobiota > Verrucomicrobiia > Opitutales > Opitutaceae > Opi-474. The sequence goes on along the minus strand of DAOQKI010000055.1, from coordinate 13,837 downwards.
ACGTCCAGCCGTGCGCCTGTCTTTCCGTACCCTTGCGGCGCATTCCGCGCCGTTGAACCCAACCCCCCACAACATGAAAGTACTACGAATCCTCGGAGCGTCGCTTGCCGCGCTCCTCGTGACCGCGCTCCTCCACGGTGCCGATGGCCTCCCCAAACGCGTGATCTCCGTCCAGGAGATCAACACCGACGACCCGTCCGGCTATGCGATGTTCGTCGCCAAGACCAACGAGGTGGCCAAGGCAAAGCTCGGGGTCGATTCGTACATCCGCGTCTATTCCACCAACTACGACGGACAGAAGACCAACAGCGTCCGCGCGGTCATCGCCGCCGATTCCGTGGCCCAGCTCGCCCAGTACAGCGCGCAGCTGAAGGACAACGTCGACCTGCTGAACAACCGCGAGCATCTGATGCACATCCGCACCTTGGGCGCCAGCGTGCTCTACCAGGGTCTCCGCATCGATGGCACCTACAAGGGCGCGTGGGTCTATGTCACGCTCGCGACCATCGCGGACGAGGCCGCCTATTTGAAGTCGCTCGACGGACTTCGCGAGGTGTTTGACGCGAACGGGCTCAAGGACGCCAAGATCAACTGCTATCGCGTGATGGCCGGCCGGCTGGACCATTCCCACCGGATCACGATCACCTTCGACTCGGAGGCGCGACTCGCCGTCTTCCTCGACACGGTCAACTCGAGCGCCCAGATGCAGGCCTGGCTGGCCAGCGTCGCCTCGAACCGGAAAGTCGTCAGCAACTTCACCGGTCACGAGATCACGAAGTAGCGCCCGTTCTCTTCCTGACCTGCAAGGCGGCCGGACCCCGGCCGCCTTTTTCATGCCCCTGCTATGCCGACTGGCTGCCAGGACCGGCTTTGACGCCCTGCGTCAGCCACTTCTCGAGCACGGCGGCGATCACGCAGCCGGCCATGGCGTAGGCGCCAAGGACAAGCCACATCGCCTCCGGACGGTGCCAGTAGTCGAGCTGGTGGTTGATCATCGCCTGCTGCAGGGGAACCTCCGCGCCGTTGATCGTCACCTTCTCCGGCGACCAGTGCGCGAGCAGGTGACCCGAGAGCGCGCTCACCAGCGTCTTCGCGAGGAACCAGGGGATCAGCGAGAGGCCCAGATACGCGCCCTCCTGTCCTTTTGGGGCGATCGCGGCGGTGTACTCGTAGAGTTTCGGCGACCACACCACCTCGCCAATCGTGACGAGGATCATCGCCAGCAGCGCCATGAGGTAATGGGTCTTCTCGATCGACAGGCCGTACATCGTCCACGGGAGCGACATCGGCAGCAGCGCGAGCGACGAGACCATCGCCCCGTAGACGAGCATGCGGAAGACCGGGTAACGGTTCGCGAACGGGATGAAGAGGATCAGGCCAATCACGATGCCAATGGGATTGATGGCATTGAGCGTGCCGAACGCCGCGTCGGGTCCGATCGTGCGCAGCCAGTATTTCGGCATCAGGAGATACAGGTAAACGTACACCGCGCGCACGCCGACGATCAGGCCGATCAGCACCAGCAGCCGCCACAGCGCCGGCTCGCGGATCATGATGCGCCAGCTCTCCCACGGGCTCTTTCGCTCCACCTTCTTGTCCGCCTCGGCGTCGACCGCCGGCTCGTCCGCACTGACCAGCTGCTCCTCCGACTTGATCATGAAATGCTGCGCCACGAGACACAGCACCGCCATCACCACGCCCAGCGTGAAGATGTGGACGTTCGGGAGGTGGAGCCATTTGCGGACGATATCGATCGAGAACCCGGCCGCCGCGGCGCCGATGTTCATGAAGAGGTACCACAGGTTGAAGCCCGCGCTGCGCGACCGCCGCGTCGTGTAGCGGTTCGTCGCCGCCTGGAAGATCGTCTGGATCGCCGCCATGAACGGGGCCATCAGCACCAGCAGCACTCCGGCGATCAGGCCGCGGTGCGGCAGCGACGGTGTCAGTCCCACCCAAACCACGGCGAGCCGCAGGAACAGCGAGCCCCACATCGCCACGTTGAGTCCGCGGCGGATGCCGAGCCAGTCGGTCGTCATGCCCGAAAACAGCAGCATCAGCGACGTCGCCGACGTGAACGCCGTGATCGTGTAGCCCGCGAGCCGGTCATTGAGCCCGAGATCGTCGGAGAGGAAGACCGCGACGATGGTCAGCAGCGAGAAGTACGCCGTGCAGTCGAGGAAGTTGATAAGCTGGATGCCCCAGTACTCGGCGCGGGTTTCCTTCAATACGCCAAAGTCGCGGATGTAGCCGACAATGGCCTCGGAGAATGTCTTGGGGCGGGCGGTCTCGCTCATGATATGGGGAAGAGGTTGAGGTTTTTAGCCGCGGAGACTCAGCGAGCGGCGCCGCGATGGCGAGGGAGTAATGGTGGCGGAAGCAGACGAACGCCGAACATCGAACGTCGGACGCCGGACGCCGAAGGAGTATGGCCGAACCGGTGACGCTCTACGTTAAGCGCCTTCACCAATCCCGTCGACGTCCGGCGTTGGGCGTCCGGCGTTCGACGTTCGTCTGGGTCTTCCCTTACCGTCGCTCTTTCATCGCCGCGCATCCGCCTTTGGCGGCCATCTTCTGGGCGAAGCAGGCGCGGTGGTAGCTCGCGAGGTATTCCAGCTCCTCGTCCGAGAGGCGTCCGATCCACTCGCGCCGCTCGTGCAGCGGCAGCGGGCGCAGGTCACACAGCGGGCACTCCACGGGATTCGTGTGTTCGGCGGGGCACGTTTTCGAAAGCGCGAAAGCCTCTCGTTCCAGCCAGACACGGCGATCGCGGACGGGGTCGATCCTAATCTCTTTCGTGGTTGCGGGGGGCATAGACTAAGAAAGGGAACCGGACGTGGACGACCAGGGGATGTTCCGGCCGCAACCGGAGGTTAGCAGAACGACGCCGGTGCCGCTCCGCAGTTCTTGTGAAACCCGACCACAATCGGCGCGCAGCCTGTCCACGATTTCGGTTTTGCCGCGCGCTCCGACCCGCCAGACTGCCGTCATGCCGTCGTCCCGGTGCTTCATCGCCCTGCCGCTCCCCGACGAGCCGCGCCGGGTCCTCGCGCAGCTGTACACCGACGCGCCCGGCTTCGCCTGGACTCCCCCAGCCCAGCTCCACGTCACGCTCCGCTTCCTCGGCAATGTCGAAGCCGACCTCGTCACGGCGCTCCAGGAGAAGCTCCGTGCGGTGCGCGTCGCGCCCTTCCTGCTGCCCATCGAGGGCGTCGCGGCCTTCCCGCCGCGCGGCGACCCGCAGGTCCTCTGGGCCGGACTCGGGCGAGCGCATCCGCGGTTGTTCCAGCTCCGTCAGCAGATCGACGACTCCCTCCTGACGGTAAACGTCGCCGCCGACCTGCGCACCTTTCAGCCGCACATCACGCTCGCGCGCCTGCGCCCCGGCGCGGCGCCGGTGGCGGCGCACCATTTCCTCAAGCGTCACCGCGAGTTCGCCGGCCCTGAATTCCGCGTCACGCGCTTCGCCCTCTACACCAGCGAGCTCACGCCGACGGGCCCGATCCACCACCTGGTCGAGGACTACCCACTGCAGACCGAAGCCCCCAGTTAACGACGGGAGTTCGGCTTATGAGGACCGGGAATTTCACCACCAAGATCACGAAGCACACGAAGACTTCGCGGTCCTAGCGGACTTAGCGGTCAACCGGGCTCGACGGATGAGTGGTCACCGCCAAGGCTGCTAGGACCGCGAAGCCGATCCAATCTTCGTGCGCTTCGTGTCCTTGGTGGTGGATCGACAAACGCGGTCAGCAGCTCTCAGGGATTCGGACTGGCGGAATGCGATGTCCCGGCTATGGTGCCGGCTTCACGAACCCCCGTGAAAACGGCGCGACGAACGCCGCCGCGCCGGTGAACCGAAACCCCACAACGAGGATCACCATGCCAAAGTATGTGATCGAACGTGACATCCCGGGCGCCGGAAAGCTAACGCCCGAACAACTGACCGCCATCTCGCAGAAGTCGTGTGGCGTGCTCAACAAACTCGGCCCAGGCATTCAATGGGTCGAGAGCTTCGTGACCGATGACAAGGTGTACTGCGTCTACATCGCCCCCAATGAGGCGCTGGTGCGCGAGCACGCCAAGCAGGGCGGTTTCCCCGCCAACCGCGTGTCGCAGGTCCGTACCGTGATCAACCCCACCACGGCCGAGGGGTAACGACCCTCGTCACCGCAGCAACGAGAGAGGCGACTCACCCTCGCCTCTCTTTTCTTTTGCCACGAAGGACACGAAGCACACGAAGACCGGATTGGCTTCGCGGTCTCCGCGGGCTTAGCGGTTACCATCCTGTGTCGAGGCGTGGTTGACCGCAAAGGCCGCCAAGATCGCGAAGTCTTCGTGTGCTTCGTGCCCTTCGTGGCAAAACCCTACCGCCGGATCGCCGCGTAGGCGTCGCGCACGGCGTTCAGCGACGGTTTCGGGTTGAAGGGATACGCGATGTAGGCCGGCGAGATCTGCGGCCAGCAGTCGGACAGGCTCCAGAGGAACAGGCCCCAGCAATCCGGCTGGTTGCCGTAGAGCTCGATCCAGAATCGAGTCGCCTCGCTGTGCAGCGCCTGCGACTTCGCGATCAGGTCGTCGAGGTCCTTCGGCTCCTCCCAGCCCCGCGCCGCAATGCTCTGGAAGATCGTCCGCAGGAGTCCCTGCCGGTCGAGGCGCGTGCAGTCCGAGCCGTGCGTCAGGTACTCCTCGTTCCAGATCGGCCAGCGCCGGTCCGGGCTCACGAATCGCTCGATCACGTCCCGGCCCGGCATGCCCATGTGGCCGATCTCCGTCACCATGCGGGGGCGCGGCTGGGTGAAGAACTCCGCCCGGTACGACGTGCCGTGCGCCCAGAGGTGACAGTCGCCCTCCAGCGGGGAGTTCTGGTCGTACACCGTCGGCGAGTACGGCGACGTCGGGACATACGGCGTGTGCGGCGCCTCGGCGTGAACCACGTCGCGCAGGACCTCCTTGCTGAGCCGGTTGTGACGGTAAGCCGGGTAATTGAAGCTGAGGTCGGCCAGCACGTCGTTCTCGTTGTCGCCGAACCACGCGACGACACAGGCGTAGTGACGCAGCCGGCGCACCTGGTGCTCGGCCTCGCGCCGTGCCTCGGCGAGGAACTCGGGGTCCTGCGGGTAGCAGCCGCAGGCGAACATGAAGTCGTGCGTGATGAGGATGCCGAGCTCATCGCAGCGCGCATAGAACGAGTCGCCCTCGTAGATGCCGCCGCCCCAGACCCGCAGCGCGTTAATGTTGGCCGCCTTGGTCGCGTCGAGCAACTCCCGGTAGCGCTCCGGCGTGATGCGCGCGTAGATCGCGTCCACCGGCGTCCAGTTCATGCCCTTCAGAAAAATCCGCCGGTGGTTCACCGCCAGGATGAACGAGGTCGTACCGCCGGCGCCCGGCTCTTGGATCAGCTCAACCGTGCGGATGCCGAACCGGCCGTCGCGCCGGTCGACCTCCCGTCCATTGCGCATCAGCCGCGCCGACCAGGGATGAAGGACCTGCTCGCCGTGGCCGTGCGGCCACCACAGCTGCGCCCGCGGCACGGTGAAGCGCTCCGCCCGCCGGCTGCCACCCGGCTCGCCGGGGAGCGTGAACCGCCGGGACTGGCCCGCGACGGTCAGCTCGACCTCGACTCCGGCCGGGGTGCCGTGATTCGCCCGGATCTCCACGACGGCCTCAAGCTCGGCCGTGCCATCGGGATGGACCGCGAGGGTGCGGACATGAACGTCGTCAAACTCGACCTCGTCCACCAGCAGCCACGAAACGGGCTTCCAGATGCCGATCGTCACGAGCCGCGGCGTGATGTTCCAGCCGTAGCAGGACTGGGCCTTGCGGACCTGGAGGCGCAGCGGCGAACCGTAGCCGCGAACCTCGGGACTGGGCACGCGTCCCGGCGGGGACGTCGGCGAGGCGAGGCAGATCTCAAGCTGGTTGGACCCGGCCACCACGTGGTCGGTCACGTCCACGCGCAGCGGCGTGAACATGTTCTGGTTCTTGCCCACGACCTTGCCGTTCAGGAGGACGGTCGCGAACACGTCGAGGCCCTCGAACAGCAGGTGCAGCCGCTGGCCCGGGCCGGGCGCGGGCGGAGTGACCTCGGCGCGATACCACCAGTCCCACTCCTCCATCCACCGGCAGTGGTCGTGGTTGGTCCCGAAGAACGGGTCGGCGATCAGGCCGGCGCGCTCGTAGTCGAGGTGGACGTCACCCGGCACCTGCGCCGGCACCCAGCGCTCGTCGAGCGGGAGGGCCGAGCAGGCCACGGTGGGGCCGAGCCAGGGCTCGGCATGCATGACACGCCAGTTCGCGGTCAACGGCAGCAGGGTCTTCATGGGGCGAATCGGGGCCACCCTCGGCGGCCGGCGGCCAACTCTCAACGCCCAAGTGTTCACCGGGATGTATGATCACTTCGTTCCCTGCGTTCTCATGCCGCGGACGCATGACAAGAAATGCGCCCTCTCCGCCAAGTGCCGCGTAGCTGGGGGCGGGCGATGGGTCCATACTGGCGCCAAGCTCTACTGAACCCCAACCCCTACCCGCCATGATCTCAACCCTGCTGTTCGCCGGCGCCCTGGTGGCGCTCGGCAGCCTGGTGTTGGTGTGGGTCTCCGCCCGCCGCGCGACCCTCGCGTACGAGGATACCGACGGCTTCCACTACGGGCGCCCCGAGGCGCGCCTGCCTCGCCCGGTTGCCCGCAAGGAGGAGACCGTCTTCGCCGCCTAGCTGCGCCCCTTTTTCCGACGCCCGGACGATTCCGGACCCATGACCTCCCGCGAGCGGGTCCTCGCCGCCCTCAACTTCCAGCCCGTGGACCGCGTGCCCCGGGACTTGGGTGGCATGCGCTCGACGGGTGTCTCGGCGTTTTCCTATCAGGCCCTGCGGTCGGCGCTGCGGCTGCCAGTGAAGCCGACCCGCGTGCACGACACGATGCAGATGCTGGCGCTGCCGCACGTCGACGTGCTGGACGCGCTGGGCTGCGACGTGGTGGTGGTCGAGGGCGACGGCCTGACGAACGCCTTTGAGCCGTCGGGCGAATGGGTGGCCTACAACTTCAACGGCCGCATCCCCGGGGCGCAGGTGCGCAACCCGGCCGACTACCGCACGCTGCCCGACGGCACGATCCTGCAGGGTGAGAACACCCGGATGCCATTCGGGGCGTTTGTCTTCAACGACGAGCACGCCGGCCAGCCCCTGATCCTCGACGGCGACCTCCCGCGTCCCGACCTGAAGGAGGTGCGCGCAAACCTCGAGCGCGGCCTGCTCCGCGACGACCAGATCCGTGCGCTCCGCGACACCTGCCGCCGCGTGCGCGAGAGCACCGACCGCGCGGTGTTCTTCTGGGGCCAGCTCAGCATGGGCCTCTGCATCCACGGCTACGGCGGGCTGGCGGTGTTCCCCGTGCTCTGCCTTGAGGACCCGGACTTCGTGCACGAGCTGCACGCGCTCCACCTCGACTACGCCCTGCGCAACGCCCGCGCCCTGCTGCCCGAGATCAGGGACTACATCGACATCATCGGCACCGACGCGGACGACTGGGGCAACCAGAGCTCGCTCATGGCGTCGCCGGCCACCTTCCGCGACCTGTTCCTGCCCTACCGCCAGCGGCACAACGCCGAGCTCCACCGGCTCGCGCCGCAGGTGAAGACCTTCCTGCATTCCTGCGGAGCGCTCTACGAGATCCTCGACCTGATCGTGGCCAGCGGCACCGACATCCTGAATCCCGTGCAGTGGCCCGCCGGCGGGCACTCACCCGCCCAGTGGAAGGAAAAGGTCCGCGGCCGCATGGCGTTGTGGGGCGGCGGCGTCGATTCCCAGCACACCCTGCCCCTGGGCTCGGTCCCGGACATCCAGCGCGAGGTCGCCCGCAACGTTTCGACCCTGGCCGACGGCGGCGGCTACATGTTCGCGAACATCCACAACCTCCTCGCCGACATCCCGCCCGCCAAGATCACGGCCATGTACCGGGCCGCCGTCGTCTAGTCTGGAGCGACGCATCGCGCCCGATCCGCGCGGCCGGATCGTCTGGGCCGCACACTCCCGCCGGCCTTCCCAGTCTGTCATCCTGAGCGCAGCGAAGGATCCACTTGGACCCCGCCAAACGACCTGCCCCGTCGCACTGGATCCTTCGCTGCGCTCAGGATGACAGGCGGGAGAACAGGTACGCACGCACGTGCCCTTCGAACGGCCTGAGTCTATTGTAGTGCGGCATGCCTGGGCTTCAGGTTTTCAGCTCCACCCGGCCACGCGGCACGGGAGCTGAGGGCAGCTCAGCTCCCGTGCCGCGTGGATTCGCGTGGTGCATTGATCCGCGCGATCCGTGAATTCCGTGGTCAAAAAAGACCCTCCGTCGTCCCGAACCAGGCCCAGTCGCAGCCCCACACCGTCGGCGCAGCTCCACTCACGTTATCTCCGGGGCGCCACCCCAGGCGAACTCCATGGTTAATCAGGGGTTGGGCGGACTGGCCGAGGCGATTCAGCCGTTCAAAGTTGAAAGTCAGCGCCGGCTGCGCATTTCTTGTCCTCGTGGAAAACACCGAGACACCGCACCCGCCCCCGGAGGAGCTGGTCCAGAGCCTCAAGGCCAGCAAGATCTTCCGCGATTACACCAAGGCGTTCGCTGACACGTTTTCCCTCCCGCTCGCCCTGCGCGCGGTGAACTCCCTCGAGCTGCCGCTGCACGGCGCCCCGCACGAGTCGCCGTTCTGCGCCCTCCTCGCCCGCACCAACAAGTCCTGCGCCTCGTGCCTCGAGCTGCAGGCCCGCGTCGAGCAGGAGGCCCGCCTCGAGCCGCAGACGCTCAAGTGCTTCGCCGGTCTCTGCGACTCGGCGGTCCCGGTCCGCGTCGGCGAAAACGTCATCGCCTTTCTCCAGACCGGCGGCGTGCTGCTGCACCAGCCGAACCAGCGGGAGTTCAAGAAAGTCACCCGCGAGCTGCTGAAGTTCGGCATGGATGTCGACGTGAAGAAGCTCGAGGAGGCGTATTTCCAAACGCGCGTACTCGAGCGCTCCCAGTACGAGGCCGTCCTCCGGCTCCTCACCATCTTCGCCCGGCACCTCGCCGAGATCAGCAACCAGCTGACCGTGATGAAGGAGCAGGCCGAGTCGCCGATGATCACCAAGGCCAAGCTCTACATCATGGAGCACCAGACCGAGGAGGTCAGCCTCGTCCAGGCCGCGAAGGCGGTGAACACGAGCGCGTTTTATTTCTGCAAGATGTTCCGGGAGGCGACGGGCCTCACGTTCACCGACTACCTCGCCCACCTGCGCGTCGAGAAGGTGAAGAACCTCCTGCAGAACCCGCAGAAGACGATCAGCGAGGCGGCCTTCGAGGCCGGTTTCCAGTCGCTCTCGCAGTTCAACCGGGTGTTCCGCCGCATCGTGGGCGAGAGTCCCACCCTCTGGCGGGCCAATCTCCACGGCAGCTCGGCCGCCTGAGCGGCCGCGCTTTCGAGTTCCGTCGGACGGCCTTCCCCGCTTTGCTCGGGCCGTGGCCTCCCTTTCCGTCGTACCCTCCGGTCAGGCGCGGACGCTCGAGATTCCCGACACCCTCGACCTCGCCGACCGCGCCGCGCTCGCGGTGCGCGGCATGCTCAACACGCTCGATCCGGAGCTGATGACCATGTATGGGCTCGCGCACTTCCACGTGCGGACGCCGTACCTCCGCCACTGGTCCGCCGATCTTCCGCTCGATGCCAAGCTCGCCGAGGCGCTCCCGCTGCTTCGCCTCGTCTCCGGCTCGGACTTCCGCGCCGACCTCGAGACGGCCTACCGCACCGAGCTGCTCTCGCGCATCGACGACGGGCTCTACTGGGACCGCTTCACGCCCGCGCGCCCGTGGCGCAACATCTACAACAACAGCGCCGAGCTCTACGGTGAGGGCCGCGACGAGGACTTCGCCAGCGTCTGGGGCGTCGCCCGCATGGTCCGCGCGCTCACGACCTGGCGCGCCGTCAATGGCGAGGACACCGCCGCGGCCAGCGCCGCGCTCATCCGCGGGCTGCGCCGCATCGCCGTCGATCGCGAGGACTACTCGTTCTATCCCCACCGCGGCGGCTGGCACGACGGCTTCGTCTACCCGCGCTCGGGCTGGATCGACACGACCGAGGCAACGCGCGACCGCGAAGGGCCCGAGGGCTCGGTCACGTGCTTCCAAGGTCACCAGATCTACGCCGCGGCCCAGCATTATCGCCTGACCGGCGACCCCGTGGCGCGGGAGCTCGCCGACCGCGTGGCGCGCTACGCGATGAAACCCAAGTTCTGGGGCGGGACGCTCGCGCTCGATCCGGCCGCGCCCGACGGTTACCGGATCACGCCGGACGCGCCGTTCCGCGACGGCGCCCCCTACGGTCACTGGCCGCTGCACTTCCACGCGCGGGCCATCGCCCTGCGCGGCATCCTCTACCACGCGCTGAACGTCCACGACGAGCGGGCGATCGAGTTCGTTCGCTCCGCCTACGAGTTCACTTGGTCGCAGGGACTCCGCCGGCTCGGCTGGATCAACACCCATCCACCCTGGCTCGCCTGCGAGGGCTGCGGACTCGCCGACCTCGTGGGCCTCGCCATCCGCCTGACCGAGGCCGGGGCCGGCGACTACTGGGACGACGTCGACGCCATCGTGCGCAACCAGCTCGCCGAGCAGCAGCTCACCGACCCGGCGGCCCTCGCCGAATTCTGCGCCCGGCAGCCCGAGCGCACCGACACCGCGAAGTACCCCGCGCCCTTCGAGTGCACCGAGGACGCGATCCAGCGCAGCGTCGGCGTTTTCTTCGGCCTCACCAAGCCCGGGATCATCACAGAGCCCTGGGTGATGCACTGCTGCACCAGCAACGCGGGCCAGGCGCTGTACTACGCGTGGGAGGGCGCGCTCCGCGAGGAGCCCGGCGCCGCGACCGTGAACCTGCTGCTCAACCGGAGCGGCCGGTCTCTCGACGTCCTCAGCCACCTCCCCTACGAGGGCCGGATCGAACTCCTGGCCAAGGCACCGCTCCGCGTCGCCGTGCGGATTCCGCACTGGGCCGACCCCGCGGCCGCGCGGTTCGAGCGCAACGGCACGCGGCTGGAAACGGAGCGGGTCGGCCGCCACCTCGTCGTGCGAGGCCTGCAGGCCGGGGACCGGGTGACGCTCACCTTCCCGATCCGCGAGTCGGAGGCGACCTATACGGTCAATGCCGGCACGTCCACCGCCGCGACGTACCACGTCCGCTTCCGCGCCAGCACCGCGCTCTCCGTGGAGCCGGAGGCACCTCTCGCGTCGAACGACTTTCCGCTGTACCGCAACCGCGCGCTCCGCAGCGCCCAGGCCCCGCGGCGGACGATCGAGCGCTTCGTCGCGGACCGCACCTTTGCAGAGTGGTAGGCGCCCGCGCGTCCAACCCGCGCCCCACATTTGCCAAGAAATGCGAAGCCGGGCCCCGGGGCTTCTGCGATACTGGCAGTCCACGAAGAGCCTAGGTTCAGCCTGCATCGTGCGAGGATTACCTCCGCCGACCCGGCGGGGGCGCACCGCACGCGTGACCTCCTCCTCGGCCTGGTTACCCACCCCCTTGCGCCGGGCTCGTCCGTCCCGTTCCCCGGACGGACCCTCGCCCGGCGCCGGTCCCAACCCTCCTCACGCCTGACCATGAATCTCGCCCTCATCGGTCCCTCGGGTGTCGGCAAAGGCACCCACGCCGCCAATCTCTGCGCGCGCTTCGATCTCCACCACATCGCCACCGGCGAGCTGTTCCGCGAGCACCTCAACTCGCGCACGGCGCTCGGCCTGCTCGCGCGGCGGTACATGGAGCAGGGCGAGCTCGTGCCCGACGAGGTGGTCGACGCCATGATCGAGGAATGGTGCGAGCAGCACCCGCCGTGGCAGGGCATCCTCTTTGACGGCTTCCCGCGCACCGTGGAGCAGGCGCGGTTCCTCGATCACCTCCTGCAGCGGTTCAATCTCCCGCTCGACGCCGTGATCTACCTGCGCGCCTCCGACGCAGAGATCACGCGCCGGCTCTCCGGCCGCCTGATCTGCAGCCAGTGCAACGCCCCGTGGCACCACCCCCTGCACCCGCCGCAGGTCGCCGGGCTCTGCGACCTCTGTCACGGCACGCTGCGGCCGCGGCCCGACGACACCCCGACCCTGGTCGAGCACCGGCTCCGCGTGTTCCACCGCACCACCGGACCGCTGCTCGAGCACTACGTCGACGGCGGCCATCTCGCCATCATCAGCGGCGAGGGCACGTCCGCCGAGGTCGGCGGCCGGCTGACCGAGTTTGTCGCGGCGCTCGAGGACGGCCACGCGCCGTTCGCGACCCGCGCCCAGGCGGCGGGGATCATTGCGACGGAGCGCCTGTCGCAGCTACCCGCCCACCTCGCGCGTCCGAGCCTCGACGTCGTCCTGCTGGGCGGGCCCGGCTCCGGCAAGGGCACGCAGGCCGAGCGGCTCTGCGCCGAGCTGAAGATCCCGCACCTCGCGACCGGCGACCTCTTCCGCGAGAACCTGAAGCACAACACCGAGCTGGGCCGCCTCGCCCGCACGTACATGGATCGTGGCGAGCTGGTGCCCGACGACGTCACCGAGGCGATGGTCGAGGAGCGCCTCTCGCGCCCGGACACGCATGCCGGTTTCGTCCTCGACGGATTCCCGCGCACGCTGCCCCAGGCCACGGCCCTGATGGAAATGGCCGCGCGCCTCAACCGGCGCATCGCCTACGTGGTGCACATCCGGGTCTCCGACGAGTCGATTATCCGCCGGCTCTCGGGCCGCATGATTTGCCGCGAGTGCCAGTCCCCGTACCACCTCGAGTTCAAGCCGCCCCGCAAGGCCGGGGTCTGCGACGCGTGCGGCGGGGCCCTGTACCAGCGGGCCGACGACAACCCGAACACGATCCGCGCCCGCCTGGCCACCTTCCACGCCCAGACCGAGCCGCTGATCTCGTACTACCGCCGCGCCGGGCTGCTGCACGAGGTCGAGGGCGAGGGCGCGCTCGCGGAGATCACCGCCCGCTGCCTCGCGGTGGTCCGCGGCGGCAGCGTCCCCGGCTCGATCGCCTGACCTTTTTCGTTCCCTCCACCCGCCGCGGCCCGGGCCGCGGCGCGGTGGTTCGTCGTTCACCGCCACCCCACCCCCGCCATGTTCGACTCCGCAGAACTCGGTCACGCCGTCACGCAGGCCCGCTACGACGCCGCCCTCCCCAAGCTCCGGTCGCGCCTCCTCGAGGCGCACTTCCAGCTCCGCCACCAGAAGTTTCCCGTGATCGTGGTCGTCTCGGGCGCCGACGGCGCCGGCAAGGGCGACCTCGTGCACCGCCTCAACGAATGGCTCGATCCCCGCGGGGTCAGCACGCACGCGTTCTGGGCGGCCTCCGACGAGGAACGCGAGCGCCCGCCCTACTGGCGGTTCTGGCGCGCCCTCCCGCCGCGCGGCCGCATCGGCATCCTGTTCGGCTCGTGGTACACCGAGCCGATCATCCGGCGGGTCTTCCACGAGATGAAGTCCGGTCGGTTCGACCGCGCCCTCGACCGGGTGGTGGCCTTCGAGAAGATGCTCGCCGCCGACGGCGCCCTGCTCGTGAAGCTGTGGCTCCACCTGCCCAAGGCCGCGCAGAAGGCCCGCCTGAAGAAGCTGGAGCGCGACGGCCGCATCGCGCCGGACGACTGGAAGCACTTCAAGCTCTACGACCGCTTCACCAAGGTCTCCGCCCGCGCGCTGCGCCACACCGACTCGTCCGTCGCGCCCTGGCACGTCATCGAGGCCACCGACCGCCGCTACCGCGAGCTCACCGCCGGCCAGATCCTCCTCGACGCGCTCACCGCCCGGCTCAAGGCCGCCGCGCAGCCCGCGGCTCCCGCGCCCGCCGCGGCGCCGAC
>DAOQKI010000054.1:0-23752 GCA_035334485.1 Opitutaceae bacterium | reverse complement strand
AGGAGATGATCTCGGCCTTGATGAAGCCCTTCTCGAAATCGGTGTGGATGACGCCCGCGGCCGCCGGGGCCTTCCAGCCCTTCTTGATGGTCCAGGCGCGGACCTCCTTCTCGCCGGCGGTGAAATAGGTCTGCAGGCCCAGCAGCGAGTAGGTGCCCTTGATGAGGGACGACACGCCGGAGTCGTCGACGCCGAGGTCCTTCAGGAAGGCCTTGGCCTCGTCGGCGGAGAGATCGATGAGTTCGGCCTCGATGCGCGCGCTGATCGGCACGTACGCGGCATCATGGTGGGTGCGGACGTACTCGGCGACTTTCTGGACGAACGGATTCTGCTGCGCCGTCGCGAGGTCGCCCTCGGCGACGTTGCAGGCGAAGAGGACCGGCTTGGCGGTGAGCAGCTGGAACAGCTTCATCAGGGCCGCCTCCTCGGGCGTCACGGTGAGGACGTTGGCGGTCTTGCCGGCGTTGAGGTGGGGCTCGAGACGCTCGAGCAGGGCCATCTCGGCGATGGCCTCCTTGTCGCCGGACTTGGCCTTCTTCTGGGATTTCTCGATGCGCTTGGTGACCGCCTCGAGGTCGGCGAGGACCAGCTCGGTGGTGATGACCTCGATGTCGCGCACCGGGTCGACGCTGCCCATGGTGTGAATGATGTCGGAGTCCTCGAAGCAGCGGACGACCTGCACGATGGCGTCGACCTCGCGGATGTTGGCGAGGAACTGGTTGCCGAGACCCTCGCCCTTGCTGGCGCCGGCGACGAGACCGGCGATGTCGACGAACTCGATGGCGGCCGGAATGACCACGCCGGTCTTCGCGATCTTCTGGAGCACGTAGAGACGGTCGTCGGGCACGGTCACGACGCCGACGTTGGGATCAATCGTGCAGAACGGATAGTTCGCCGCCTCGGCCTTGCGGGACCGGGTGAGGGCGTTGAAGAGGGTGGATTTGCCCACGTTGGGCAGGCCGACGATGCCAGCTTTCAGCATAAGGTCGGGAACCGTCGCCGGGGCGCCGGGGGTGGTCAATGGAAAAGCCCGGTGGGCCGGCGCGGCCGCGCCGGCCCACCGGGCAAGGGACAGGTTTCAGGGCTCAGGTAACAGGAATCGTGCGGGGCGCCGGCGGCCAAAGACGGGATGGGGCTGCGCCCTCCGGCGTCCGGCGTTGGACGTCCGATGTTCGGCGTCCGCCCGGTCCGTTGCGGACGCTCCTCGCGCCGGGCTATTTGCGCTTCTTCGACTGCCAGAAGGTCAGCGGCGGCTCGAAGCAGGTGGCGGGGAGATCCTCGAGACGCTTGCGGAAGAACTCCTCGGCATCCTGCACGCCCCGGTTGTAGGCGAGCGGAGCGATCTCCTTCAGGACGTAGTCGAGCAGGAGCTTGGCCCGCAGGTCGCCCAGCTCGGTGTCGAGTTCAGTCGAGAAGTACTTCTTCAGCGAGTGGATCGACTCTTCTGTTTCCTGGGAGGTCAGTTCGAGGGGCATGACGCCACCCTCGGCCGAAGTCGGCCGGCTCGCGAGCAAATCTCCCGGAGGGTTTTTTGCCTAGGCCCGGATCTTGTTCCCAAGGCGCGCGCCCAGGCAGGCCATGGGCACATACGCGGCCAGCAGGTCGAGCGCGATGAACCAGACGGGGGCCGGGATCATGCAGGCCGCCGTGATGCCGCCGGCGAGGAAGAACACGCCCACGACATGGGCGAGGGCCTTGCGGCGCGTCGCGGCGATCAGGTTGGCGGTCAGGGCGCCGGCCAGCGTGCCGACAGCATGGGCGAGGAACGGAAAGATAAAGTGCTTCGGCGCGAGCAGCTGGATGTTGGCCGCGAGGCTCTTGGCGTCTTCCATGTTCACGCCGGGCGGCGGTGGGATGACGTGCGGGCCGACAATTACGAGCGCCATGTTGACGATGCCGCCGAGGACGAGGCCGACGATCACGGCGAGGAGGTTGCGGAGGATGGATTTCATGGGGGTGGGGTTCGGGTTGGCAGTGGCAGAAAGAGGTGTCGCTACGGGCTCGAGGAGGCCAGCACGGCCTCGATGCGGTAACCGTCGGGATCGATGACGAACGCGGCGAAGTAGGTCGGGCCGTACTCCGGGTGCAGACCCGCGCCGCCATTATCCCGGGCGCCGTGCGCCAGCGCCGCCCGATGGAACGCGAGCACCGACTCACGGGTCGGCGCGGCAAAGGCGAGATGGAAACCGTCGGACGGCATCGCCACGCCGCGGGAACGAAGACGGAGTGCGAACTCGTCGTCACCGCCGGGCCGACCATAGCCGACTGCGGCCTCCTGATAGCCGTCGGCGGTGGCGTGGGACCACACCCGCACGTACCCGAGCGGAGCCAGCGTCGCATCATAGAACGCCGACGACCGCGCGAGGTCGCTGACTGCGAACGAAAGGTGATGCAGCATGGACATCGGACGGCCGGGGCGGGCGGTTACGGGGCGGAACGCTGGAGCAGGGAATGGCCGATGTCAGCAGCGAAGACCCAGCTCGGATTGGCCGGGCCTCAGGATGTCCTCGGTGGTCTCGTGGGCGGGAGTGCCTGAAGATGAACCGCGAAGACCGCCAAGTTCGCGAAGGGGCGTGATGCCGTGCGCCAGCAGGTCGGCCGCTAGGCTGGAGTCCGGCTCAGGGGCTGTCCGCCTGACCGGCTGGCTTGCGCGACGACCCGGTTCGGACCGTGCCGACGATCCCGAGGGCGGCGATCGCCAGGAAAATGGCCATGCCGATCACGTTGCGGCGCTGCTCGGCGTTGGGATCGAACACCACCAGTTGCTCGAAATACCGGCCGTCGTCAGTCATCGAGCGGATGGGGAGGAGCTGGAGCGTCTCGTCGCGGGTGTAGCGTCGGCTGGAGGAATCGGGAGTCAGCGC
The DNA here is from genome assembly GCA_035334485.1 of Opitutaceae bacterium. GTDB lineage: Bacteria > Verrucomicrobiota > Verrucomicrobiia > Opitutales > Opitutaceae > Opi-474. Next base: position 20,888 of record DAOQKI010000054.1, on the reverse strand, counting down.
GACAAATTCCGTTTCGCCGTTGTCGCGGGTGATGAAAACCCGCAGGCGTTCCGCCCCGCCCATCATCTCGTAGCCCACGACGACCCCCGAAATCGAGGCGGCGGTGAGGGATTGCCTGGCGGTAGCCTGGTACCTCTGGACCCAGACCCAAGCGCCGATGGCGCCGACCAAGACGGCCAGGATTGAGACTTGGAGCCGCCAATTGGGGCGCCCTTTTAGCGGGTGGTCGTAGTCCATGGAGGCGGTGCAGGAGTTGGGCGGGAATCAGGACCGGGACGGCGCGAAAGGAAACCCCGGTAAGTGGGACGAGGCAATGGGGATCAACTCCGTCTCTGGGCGCAGCGCCCAGAAACCGATGGCGACATCTCCGCGGCCGGGATTCCGCTCAATGCCCTCAGGATCTTCTCCAAGGGGCGGCCCTGGGCGAGTTCGTCGACGAGTTTATCGAGGTAGCGGATCTCCCGCATGGTCGGATCCTTGATGGTCTCGACGCGGACCCCGCAAACGGTGCCGGTGATCTGGGAGCGCGCGGGACTTGGCTTGGGTGCCTCTTGGAAGAACGTCTCGAAGTCCTTCGCCTTCTTCAGTTGTCCCTCAAGTTGGCGCTGGGTGTAGCCGGTCAACCAGCGGATGATCGCGTCGAGCTCCGCCTTGGTGCGTCCCTTGCGCTCGGCCTTGGCGAGGTAGTACGGATAGACCTTCGCGACGCTGACGGCGAAGATGCGGTGCTTGGCGGGCATGAGAACGGTGAGGAAGAAAACGGAATGGTGCGCTGGGCTCGCCGGCGGTTATTTCTTCCGGCCCTCGTCGACTTCCCAGTATTCGAAAAACGTCTGGATGTCGGGGCGATTGCCCAGCCCGCTGCCGGCCTTGAACTGCTCGAGGAGGTCGGAGACGGAATCCCGCCAGCCGCGCTTTGAGGCGAAGTCATTCCAGATCAGGACATCGTTTTCGCTCAGGGCGCGCCCGTGTTGCACGCAATACTGCCAGCACTCCTCGTCGGAGGCGCCGGTGAGCACGAACGCGGCGAACGTGGCGTAGTCGAGGCGAAGGTACTTCATCATCCGCGCGTCGTAGCCGTCTCCCATTAGCTTGAAGAAATCCGGCCGGAGCCGGCCGGCGGCCTTCAGGCGGACCTTGTCGATGGTCCGGCCGAGAAAATACAGCCCGCCGATCTTGTCGTACGGGGAACGGGGAGTCTGGTAGTCCGGGCTCATGGGCAGGCGACGGTGGAGAGTGCCGTCGCGGAAAACAGGAAGGCGGAACGCGCGGCGCGCTCAAGCCTGACGGCGATAGGCCTCGAACAGATCCGACACGAGAACGCCGCGGATTTTCATGCCGGTGGTCTCGCAGGCGTCGATCTCCACCTTGCTGAGGTTGAGGTTGCTGAACTTGGCGCCGGAAAGGTTGACGTCGGTGAACGTGGATTTCGACAGGTTGATGTTGGTGAACGAGGCGCCCTGGAGGTTGACGTCGTCGAAGACCGACTTCGCGAGGTTCGAGCGGGTGACTTTGAGGGCAGCCTTGGTTTCGTGGATTTTCATGGGGGGAAAATTCAGCGGTGGGGACAGCCAGGCCAGCAGCAGGGACGGCGCAGTCCCTTCCTCATCTTGTCTAGGCCAACCACGATCCGGCGTCGCCGGGTTTCGTCCTGCTTGGCGGACGTGACCCAGCAGATCCACTCGTTGCGTGCGAGCGGCGTGAACCCGGGCCAGAGATCGCGGGCGGTGGGGTCAGCCTGGATGGCTTGGCGGAGATCCGCGGGCAACGGATGCACGGTGCCGCCGGCGAGCTTGGGAGTGGCCATGGGCGTTGGGGTCAGGCTCCCGGCGTCCGGCTGGCCAAGGCGCGGCGGGCGCCGAGCGCGATGGGCACCCCGATGAGAAACATGTGGACGAGCAGGCCGGTAATCACGACCAGCGGCACGAACGTGACCTTCCGCGGAAAAGCGCTGAGTGGCAGCACGACCAGATTCATCACCCAGAAGACGGCGAAGCCATAGACGGCGCCGATAATCACGGGCCGGCGCACGAGCACCGGGATCCGCGTGCTGGCGCCGTAGAAAATGAACGCAAGAATGAGCGCGATGAGGAAATGCAGGCCCAGGCCCAAGGCGGCCGTCGCGAGACCTCCGTCGAATGCCTTCATCCCCAGCAGCCCGCTCGCCACCGACTGAAAGACGCGTTCCGCGGACGCTCCGCGGAACGCCCAGAACACGACCGCGTAAGTGATATCGCAGACGCCGGCGATCAGGCCGCCGAGGACGATGGGGGTGAGGGAAGCACCAAGGGGCATGGCGAATTCGAAATTCGAGGGTATTCTGACTGGGCCCATTGCCGCGTCACTGCGGCCGGTAGTCAAACAGCGACGATCTCAATGACAACCTGAAGGAGAGCCTGCAGTGAAGGGTGCATTTCTATTGGCTGTCAGGGTCCGGTTACCCGCTCACGGGAGCCTGGTTCGTTCCAGCGCCAGTTTTTCAGCGGTTCGAGTGAACCACCGCAATGGACGCAACCGTCAGGTCGCTGTTGCTGTACGTGCCGACATTTCACGCAAATCTGGGCACCGCCGGACGAATTTTCCCAATCTCCTCTTCGCCGCGTGAAGACCAAGAACACAAAGGCCGCCGCGGACCAGAGCGCGAACCTCAGTGGAATCGCGTGCATGGCTTCGCTGAAGTTCATTACCGGCTCCATGGGATGAAACTTACCCCGGAGACCTAGCGCATGCAGGGCAGCGAGAATCGCGCCGATGCATATGCCCCAGAATGCCGGCCAGCCCAGCTTTCGTCTGTTCGCTTGCGCGGCGTGTTGATCGCGCTCGATCTCAGTTTCCGATTTTCGCTCCCACATGGGCTAGACGAGTCGACCCTTTCACCTGAGACGCGGAGTTGCGATGGCCCGGGCTAGGATGGGTCGGGGATGTTGCCGCCCGGCGGAATTGCTTCTCCCATCGTGATCATGTTGCTGGGCTTGCTGGGAGCCTGGACCGAGACCTCGATGTCGCCGACTCCACCAGCACCTTTGCCGTCGCTTGAGAGGTGAAAGTGCTGGTCGGGATCTCGCTTCAGCAACTGGAGGAGGGAAATCACTTGATCGATCTCGTCCGGCTTCAGCGAGAGTTCGATGCCAAACCAGCCGTTTTTCCAGTCGTTGAGTTTGGTGTGCATGGGTCGAATGGCCTCAGGGCGCCGCCTTGTACTCCAGCCCGGCTCCCGCTCCGTCGATGGCCACGAAGACCTCAGAGCGGATCAGCCATCGGCCGTCGCGTTTGACCCACTGGGCGGAGTAGCGACCGCTGATGACAACAGGGCCGTCGATGGCGCCCAGGTGTCCCTGCCACGTGCCGGACTCGAAGGCGAGCGGCCAATGCGGGCTGACCTGAATCTCGCTGGGTTCGCGCTGATAGACGACCTTGCTTTGGGACGGGCCTGCGCTTTCGAACAGCGTTCGGTAGGCCGCCTTGCCGGCCATCTGGATGCCGAGGCCCCGGCAGATGGTCACGTCGTCGGTCCAGTAGGAGACGATGTCGTCCACCTTCCCGGCCACGATGGCGGCGTTCTGTTGTGATCGCTCGGCCCGGATGGTTTCCTGGTCGGTGGCGGCGTGGGCTAGGGGAGATAAAGCAACTGAGGCGACGAGTAGGATGAGGGGTAGTTTCATGGGAAAACTCTGAGCGCGATAAGGTTCAGGGGGTCCCTCCACTTTGGGAGGGATCTTTGGGCCGATTGCGCGACGTGCGCCTTAGGTTGTTCCAGAAAATCAGGCTTAGGAGTCCAAGCGTCACCAACGCGACCAGCATATCTCCGGTGCGTCCAAGACTGACACCCGAGACGTAAGGCAACCACCGCGGCATGCTTAGCGTGAATGGGATCAGGCAGATCCAGATTATGATCAGTTTCCTTCGCGACTGGCGGTGTTGGTCGGCGAGACTCGTGACCGTCACCGCGCCGCGGGAGATTTCCCGGGCCCTCTCTTCCTTTAGCTTTTTGAAGTAGTGAAACTGGACTCCGAGCAAGAGAAGCACGCCGAGCATCAAGCCCCACTGAACACTATCCGGAATTCGGAGAATGTGGGAAAAGACCACTAGGTTCCCCAACACTGCGGCAAGGATTCCCGCGAGATTCGTCTTGGTGCGCAGCGTCATGTTCTCGTTCGGATCCTATGGGTGTGATTAGTCGGCGCGAGCCCCCAGTGCGGGCGGCACCTCGGGTCCGGTCAGGGGGATTGTGTAGGGGTCGTTTGAAAGGCTCCAGACATCCCGCTGTTCACCGACTTGGGCAACTGGCTGAAAGTCACTTCGATGTCCGGAGTTGGGCGTACGACGTTCGGCGTTCCTGGCTTGGGCGATCCGATCGAACTTCGAACGTCGGACGCCGAACGTCGGACGTCGAGGGGGCGTGGGCTTTTGGGAGCCCACGCCGGGGGGAGTCAGGGCTTGACAAGCCAATTGCCGGTCGGTCTTGTCCTCGTTTTTCCAAGCACGTACCGCTCCGCTAAACCACTGTCATGGCTCTCAAAATCCGTCTCACCCGCATCGGCACCACGCACCAGCCGCATTACCGCTTCGTTGTCGCCGAAGCCCGTTCGCGCCGCGATGGTGCGCCGGTCGAAGTCGTTGGCATCTATGATCCCCGCCTCAAGGGCGAGACCGTCAAGCTGAAGCTCGACCGCGTCGAGTACTGGCTCGGCAAGGGCGCGACCCCGACCGATACGGCCCACGCCCTCATCAAGAAGGCCCGCCGCAAGGCCGCCGCCACCGCCTAACTGGCCTTCACCACGAAGCGCACGAAGCACACCAAGAGTCGCTTCGGAACCAAGCCTCGGTAATCCCGGGGCTTTTTCATTGGCCGAAATTCCTTCGTGTGCTTCGCGCGCTTTGTGGTTAAACCTCCACTGCCATGCTCCGCATTGATGTCCTGACGCTGTTCCCCCGGATGCTGGATAGCGTCCTGGGCGAGAGCATCTTGGGCAAGGGGATCGCGGCGGGACACCTGGGCGTGACCGTCCACGACCTGCGGGCCTGGACCACCGACAAGCACCGCACGGCGGACGACCGGCCGTTTGGAGGTGGGGCGGGCATGGTGATGAAGCCGGAGCCGACGATCACCGCGATCGAGCAGTTGCAATCGCCGGGCTGCCGCCGGATTTACCTGACCCCGGACGGCGTGCCGCTGTCGCCGGCGCTGGCGGAAGAACTTTCTCGGCAACAGCACCTTATCCTGCTGAGCGGGCACTACGAGGGGATCGACCAGCGGATCCGCGACACGGTGATCGACCAGGAGATCAGCATCGGGGATTACGTGCTGACCAACGGCACTTTGGCGGCGGCGGTGGTGATCGATGCGCTGGCGCGTTTCATCCCGGGTGTGCTCGGGGAGGAAAAGTCATTGACGCACGAATCCTTCACCAGCAAGTTGCTCGACTTTCCTCAATACACGCGTCCCGCCGAATATCGAGGCATGTCCGTTCCGGAGGTTCTGCTCTCCGGAAACCACGCCGAAATCGAGAAGTGGCGGCACGCGAAACAGGTGGAAAAGACCCGTCAAGTCCGACCCGATTTACTCAAATAAACAGCCATGAACCCGATCATCTCTGCCATCACCGCTGCCCAGGTGAAAAAAGACATCACGCCCTTCAAGGTGGGCGACGGCGTGCGCGTGCACACCAAGGTCCGCGAGGGCGACAAGGAGCGCGTGCAGGTCTACTCCGGCATCGTCATCGCGCGGAAGGGCCATGGCATCCATGAGACCTTCACCGTCCGCCGCATCAGCTACGGCGAGGGCGTGGAGCGCGTGTTCCCGGTCAATTCGCCGAACATCGAGAAGATCGAGGTCGAGCGCGAGTCCGAGACCATGAAGGCCCGCCTGTACTACCTCCGCGACCGCACGGGCAAGGCCGCCGTCGCCGTCAAGGCCCGCGAGAACCGCGGCGCCGAGACCGCGGCCCCCGCCGCCAGCTGAGACCCTGTTCAGCCCAAGTTTCAAAGCGAGCCCCTCGAGGGCTCGCTTTTTTTTGGCCAGACGAACGCCGAACATCGGACGTCGAACGTTGAGCGTTTGTCCCGAAATCACTTCGACGTCCGGCGTTCGGCGTCCGATGTTCGGCGTTCGTCCGCCTCCGTCCCGTTTTCGGCTTCCCCGCCCGCATCCCTGCGCCTAGTCCTAGTCGTCTTCCTTTCTTCTCCATGATCCTCCAGACGCCTCTCCTGTCCCAAGCCGCCAATCAGGCCCGTGGCCTTGCCATCGACGCCGTCCACACCTCGTCGTCCGGCCACCTCGGTCTGCCGCTGGGCTGCGCCGAGATCGGCGCCGTGCTGTTCGGCCACGCGCTCTCCGTGAACCCGGATCGTCCGCGCTGGATCAACCGCGACCGCTTCGTCCTCTCCGCCGGCCACGGCAGCATGTTCCTCTACGGCTGGCTGCATCTCAGCGGCTTCGACGTGCCGCTCGAGCAGGTGAAGAAATTCCGCGTGCTGCACAGTCTCACGCCCGGCCATCCCGAATTCCGCGAGACCCCCGGCGTCGAGGCCACCACCGGCCCGCTCGGCCAGGGCATCGGCAATGCCGTCGGCATGGCGCTCGCCGGCCAGATGGCCGCCGCGCGGTTCAACACTGCCGAGCATCCGATCTTCGACTATCATGTCGTCTGCCTCGCGGGCGACGGCTGCATGCAGGAGGGCGTGGCCATGGAGGCCGTGGCGCTCGCCGGGCACCAGAAGCTCGACAACCTGATCCTTATCTACGACTCGAACGACGTCACGCTCGACGCGATGGCGAACAAGACGCAGAGCGAGAACACTGCCGCGCGCTTCAAGGCCATCGGCTGGGACGTGCAGACGATCGACGGCCACGACCTGGCCGCGATTCTGAAGGCCTTCAACAAGGCCAAGAAGACCAAGACCGGGAAGCCGCAGCTCATCATCGCCCGCACGATCATCGGCAAGGGCATCGCCGAGGTGCAGGGCACCGCGAAGGGCCACGGCGAGGGTGGGGCGAAGTTCGTCGCCACGGCGCGCGCGGGATGGGGCCTGCCTGCCGACCAGCACTTCTATGTCAGCCCCGAGGTGCGCGCGTATTTCGACGACCACAAGAAGCGCCTCGTGCGCGCGTGCAACCGCTGGCACAAGACCTACAAGGTCTGGCGTGACGCCAACCCGGACAAGGCCGCGCTGCTCGACTCCGCCGCCAACGTCCCGAGCGCCGCGGCGCTGCTCGAGAAGATCCCGGTGTTCCCGGCCGACGCCAAGCATCCGGGCACGCGCGGCTCCGGCCGCGAGGTGCTCCAGCCGCTCGCCGCCGAGCTCCCGCTGCTCATCAGCGGCTCGGCCGACCTCCACGGCTCGACCTACAACTACATCAATGCCGACAAGGATTTCGACCCGACCAACCGTGCGGGCCGCAACCTCCGCTTCGGCATCCGCGAGCACGCCATGGCCGCGATCTGCAATGGCGTCGCCTACGACGGGCTCTTCCGTCCCTCGTGCGCGACGTTCCTCGTCTTCGCCGACTACTCACGTCCGTCGATGCGCCTCGCCGCGCTGTCGAAGCTCCCGGTCATCTACATCTACACGCACGACTCCGTCGGGGTCGGCGAGGACGGCCCCACGCACCAGCCCGTGGAAACGGTCTCGGGCCTGCGCATGATTCCCGGACTCGACGTGATCCGCCCCGCGGACCTCGAGGAAACCGCTGGCGCGTTTGCCGCCGCGCTCGAGCGCACGGACGGGCCCACGCTGCTGGCGCTCACCCGCCAGGCGGTGCCGAACCTCAACGACATCCCGCCGCACGTCCGTCGCGCGGGCGTGCTCAAGGGCGCCTACGTGGCCCAGCAGGAGACCGCGCCGCTCACGCACCTTCTGATCGCGACGGGCAGCGAGCTCGCGCTGGCACTGGCCGCCGCGAAGGAACTCGGCGCCGGCACCCGCGTGGTCTCGATGCCGTGTTCGTCGCGCTTCGACCGCCAGAGCGCCGAGTACCGCGAGAGCATCCTCCCGTCGTCGTGCCGCAAGCGCGTCGCCGTGGAGGCCGGGGTCACGAGCTTCTGGTCGAAGTACGTTGGTCTCGACGGCAAGGTCGTCGGCATCGACCGCTTCGGCCTGAGCGCCCCTGCTCCGATTGCTTTCAAGGAACTCGGCATCACCGCCGAAGCGATCGTCGCCGCCGCGCGGAGCGTGTGACCGGGCGAGGGCGCCCGACTGCGGCGCCCGACGTCCAACGCTCGCTCGTCCGCCCCCGCTGACCCTTCGACGTCCGGCGTTGGGCGTCCGACGTTCGACGTTCTCCCGCCCTCCCATGCATTAGGGCAGCTTCGGAACGTCGTGATTTGCTATTAGTTCCCAAGCAAATCTGGTCTGCGACTGGCTTTTCCTTGCGTGATGATTAGCTACCTAATTATCAGCCTCCTGATATTCAAATTTTTCCACTGCCATGCCGATGCTCCTCCTCAAGAACCTCCCTCGCTATGAGTGCCTCCTGGAGGCATCCAAGGAGTTTCCTGACCTGGATCCTTCTGCGTGCGAGGCATTTCTGCACTTGCTGCATGCGGGTGACGAGTGCTTCCGGGTGATGGAGACGAACCTCGCGGGCCACGCTATTTCCCAGGGCAGGTTCGGGGTCATGATGATCCTGCTCAACCAATGCCGCTGCAATGGCGACACGGCTGCCTTGAGCCCGGCTGAGCTGGCGGATCGCACCGGTGTGACCCGGGCGACCATGACTGGGCTGATCGACACGCTGGAGCGCGACGGCCTGGTGACCCGGATGCCGGACGTGGAGGACCGTCGGATGCTCACGGTCAGCCTGACGGCCAAGGGTCGCGAAGTGCTGCACGGGATCCTGCCCGAGCATTTCCGCCGGATGGCGACCCTGATGCAGAATCTCTCGGAAACCGAGCGCCGGACGCTGGTCCAATTGCTGCTCAAGATCAAGGAGCAGGCCGCCACGCTCGCGTCCCATCCCGTCCCGCATGGTGCGACCGCCGGCTAACCTGCCGCCGCTCCGCCTGTCCATTTTTGCTCCCGCCGACCTGACATTTTTCAACCCTTTCTCCCCATGCTCAAGAAATTCGCCATCGCCATTGCCGGATACGCTCTCGTCGTCCTCACGCTCGGCGCCGTCAAGGCCTCCCAGATCAAGGAAATGAGCTCCGTCTCCCACGTCCCGCCGGCCACGGCGGTCACGACCTACGAGGCGCGCAGCGTCGCGTGGCAGCCGACGATCAACGCGATCGGCACGCTCGCGCCCGTCGAGGGCGTGACGCTCGCCCCGGACGCCGACGGCACGATCGTGAAGATCGCCGTGGAGAACGGCGCGCACGTGAAGGCCGGCGACCTCGTCATCGAGCTCGACACGACCGTGGAGGAGGCGCAGCTCGCCGCCGCCGAGGCGCGTTCCGCCCTCGCCAAGCTCCAGCGCGACCGCGCCGTCGAGCTGGCGGCGAAGAACACCATCAGCGCCGCGGAGCTCGACACCGCCACCGCGCAGCTGAACCAGGCGACCGCCGATGTCGCGGCCATCAAGGCCACGATCGACAAGAAGCACGTGCGCGCCCCGTTCGACGGCCGCATCGGCATCCGGATGGTCAACCTCGGCCAGTTTGTCGCCCGCGGCCGCGCGGTCGTGCCGCTGCAGAAGATGGATCCCATCTACGTCAACTTCAACGTCCCCCAGCAGCAGCTCGCCGCCCTCAAGATCGGCCAGCCGGTGGTGGTCCGCGTTGACGCGCTGCCCGTGCCGTACAACGGGACGATCACCGCCATCAATTCCGAGGTCGACTCCGCGACCCGCAACATCGCCGTGCAGGCGACCCTCGCGAATCCCGAGGAGCAGCTCCGGCCCGGCATGTTTGTGCAGACCGAGGTGGAGCTCCCGCTGGGCCCGCCACAGGTGGTCGTGCCCGCCACGGCGGTGGCCTATGCCCCGTACGGCAACTCGGTGTTCGTCGTCGAGACGTTGAAGAACGCCGACGGCTCCAGCTACCTCGGCGTGCGCCAGCAGATCGTCCGGGTCGGCGCCACGCGCGGTGACCTCGTCGCGATCGAGTCCGGCCTCAAGCCGGGCGAGCAGGTCGTCACCGCCGGCGTGTTCAAGCTCCGCAATGGCGCGCACGTCGAGGTGAACAACACCGTGCAACCGAGCGCCAGTCCCACGCCGAAGCCGGCCAACACCTGACCGCCGTCCCGACGGGCCCCCGTCATGCTTAACAAGAGCTTCACCGATCTGTTCATCCGCAAGCCGGTCATCGCGCTGGTGGTGAACGTCGTCATCCTGGTGGTCGGCATCGTGTCCTACACGAAGCTGAACACCCGCCAGTACCCGCGCAGCGACAGCGCGGTGGTCAAGGTCGAGACGATCTACTTCGGCGCCAGCGCCGACACCGTCCGCGGCTACATCACCACCCAGCTCGAGCGCGCGATCGCGAGCGCCGACGGCATCGACTACATCGAGTCCACCAGTCTCGCCGGCATCAGCACGATCCAGGTCTACCTCCGGCTGAACTACGACACGAACGCCGCCCTCGCGCAGATCTCCTCGAAGATCGACCAGGTCCGCAACGAGCTCCCGCCCGAGGCCGAGACCCCGACCGTCGAGGTCGAGACGGCAGACAACCAGTTCGCCTCGGCGTACCTCAGCTTCTACTCCGACACCCTCGACCAGAACCAGATCACCGACTACCTGAACCGCATGGTGCAGCCGCGCCTGTCGTCCGTGAAGGGCGTGCAGCGCGCCGATGTGCTCGGCGGCCGGGTGTTCGCGATGCGCGTCTGGCTCAAGCCCCAGGAGCTCGCGGCCCGCGGCCTCAGTCCGGCTGACGTCCGCGCCGCGCTCCAGGCCAACAACGCCCTTGCCGCCGTCGGCGCTACCAAGGGCTCCATGATGAGCGTCAGCCTCGTCGCCAACACCGACCTCCGCAATGTCGAGCAGTTCAGGCAGCTCGTCGTCGCCGAGCGCAACGGCGCCATCATCCGCCTCGCCGACGTCGCCGATGTCGTCCTCGGCGCCGAGGACTACAACACCGAGGTCCGCTTCGGCGGACAGACCGCCACCTTCATGGGCATCTGGGTGCTGCCCACCGAGAGCACGGTTGAGGTCATCAAGCGCGTGCGCGATGTCCTCCCGGACATCGAGCGCAGCCTGCCCGCCGGCCTGAAGGTCAAGCTCGCGTACGACGGCACCAAGTACATCGAGGACGCCCTCCACGAGATCGTCACCACGCTGGTCGAGACGCTCGTGATCGTGACCATCGTCATCTTCCTGTTCATGGGTTCGCTGCGGTCGGTCATGATCCCGATCGTCGCCATGCCACTGTCCCTGATCGGCGCGATGGCCCTGATGCTGATCTTCGGCTTCACCATCAACCTCCTGACCCTGCTGGCCATCGTGCTCGCGGTCGGCATCGTGGTCGACGACGCGATCGTCGTCGTCGAGAACATCGAGCGTCACATCCGCGAGGGCAGCTCGCCCGTCGACGCCGCGGTCCTCGGCGCCCGCGAGCTCGTCGGCCCGGTCATCGCGATGGCCCTCACGCTCTCCGTGGTGTACGCGCCCATCGCGTTCCAGGGTGGCCTCACCGGCGCGCTCTTCCGCGAGTTCGCCCTCACGCTCGCCGGCGCCGTCGCCGTCTCGGGTTTTGTCGCCCTCACGCTCTCGCCGATGATGAGTGCGTATCTCCTCAAGGACCACGAGCACGAGGAGCAGGGTCTCACGGGCCGCATCAACCACGGCTTCGACCGCCTCCGCGGCCTCTACGAGCGCGCGGTGGGCGCCAGCCTCGGCTGGGTGCCCGTCACCATCACCGTCGCCATCCTGCTGACCCTCCTCGTCGTGCCCTTCATCATGTTCGCCCAGCGCGAACTGGCGCCGAAGGAGGACCAGGGCGTCGTGTTCAGCATCCTCCAGCCGTCGCCCACCGCGACCATCGACCAGAACGTGATCTTCGCGAAGGAGGTCCAGAAGATGTTCACGAGCGTTCCGGAGTACGAGAACTCGTTCCAGCTCACCTCCACCACCTTCGGTTTCTCCGGCATCATCCTCAAGCCGTGGTCCCAGCGCCACCGCACTGCGGTGCAGATCCAGGACGGCCTGCAGGGGCCGGCGGCGAAGGTCGCGGGCCTGAACGTGATCGTGACGACCCCCGAGCCGCTGCCGTCGGGCGGCAATTTCCCGATCGAGTTCGTCATCCGCTCCACGGCCGACCACCGCGAGATGATGGAGTTCGCCAACAAGCTCGTGCTCTACGCCAACACCGAGGCCAACGCCGGCGGCGGCGCGCCGACGTTCTATTTCGCCGACACCGACCTCAAGTACGACCTGCCGCAGGTCGAGCTGGAGATCGACAAGGACAAGGTCGCGTCCATGGGCCTTAGCCTGAGCTCCGTCGCCCGCGACCTCGGCGCCATGCTCGGCGGCGGCTACGTCAACCGCTTCGTCAACGACGGCCGCAGCTACCGCGTGATCCCGCAGGTTGAGCGCGGCTCGCGCCTCAGCGCCGAGCAGCTCCTCGACTACCACGTGCGGGGCCCGAACGGGCAGCTCATCCCGCTCTCCACCATCGCCACGCTCCGCCAGACGGTCGAGCCGCGGTCGCTCAACCGCTTCCAGCAGCTCAACTCCGTCAAGATCACCGGCGTCGGCCCCAGCATCGACAACGCCCTCCGCAAGCTTGAGGCCAAGGCCGCCGAGATCCTGCCGCCGGGCTACTCGATCGACTACGGCGGCCAGTCCCGCCAGCTGCGGACCGAGGGTGGGGCGCTCTGGAAGGTCGCCGCGCTCGCCGTGCTGCTCATCTTCCTGGTGCTCGCCGCGCAGTTCAACAGCTTCCGCGACCCGTTCATCATCCTGCTCGGCTCCGTGCCGCTCGCGGTGATGGGCGCGCTGCTGCCGATCTTCCTCTGGAAGACGACGCTCAACATCTACTCGCAGATCGGCCTGATCACGCTGGTCGGCCTCATCGCGAAGAACGGCATCCTGATCGTGGAGTTCGCCAACACCCTCCAGGAACAGGGCGTCGCCAAGGTTGACGCCATCCGGCGCGCCGCCGCGACCCGGCTCCGCCCGGTGCTCATGACCTCCGCCGCCACCGTCTTCGGTCACATCATGCTGATCTTCGTCACCGGCCCCGGCGCCGCCGCGCGTAACAGCATCGGCTGGGTGCTGGTCGTCGGCATGGCCGTCGGCACGGTGTTCACCCTCTTCGTCGTCCCGGCGTTCTACATGCTGATCGCCCGGAATCACGTCCGGGACCGGGCCGCGGCCGAGGCCGCCGCCGGCCTTGCTTCCCCGGCCGCGGCCAAGTAGCCTGAACTTCCCTTATGCATCCCGTCCGTTCCTCCCTTCGTGCAGCGGTCCTGTTGGCCGCGGGTGTCCTGGGCGCCTCCGCGCTGCGCGCCGATCCGGCCGCGCTGCCGGCGACCCTCGATCTCAAGACCGCGATCCGCTACGCGCTTGAGGGCAACTTCGCGATCCGCCAGGCGCGCGAGCGCATCAAGCAGCAGGAGGGCGTGGTGATCGAGGTCACGGCCCGCGAGATCCCCAACATCGCCGCGTCGGGCTCGTACCAGCACAACGACCTGGAGATCACCCAGACGTCGCCCGCCAGCGACCGCTACTGGGCCATCAGCCTCACCGCCACTCAGACGCTCTTCGCCGGCGGCGGCGTTCGCTCGTCCGTCAAGAGCTCCGAGCTCGCCCGCGAGGCCGCGCTGCTCGACCTCAAGTCGGTCATCAACGACGCGCTCCTCTCGGTCCGCACCGCCTACTACGGCGTCCTGCTCACCCGTGAGAAGATCAACGTGCAGGAGAAGAACCTCGAGCTGCTCCAGCAGCAGCTGAAGAACGTCACCAACCGCTTTGACGCCGGCACCGTCTCGTCCTTCGAGAAGCTCCGCGCCGAGGTCGCCGTGGCCAACGCCAAGGTGCCGCTCATCACCGCCCGCAACGACTACCGACTCGCCGTCGAGAGCCTCCGCCAGGCCCTCGGCTTCGCCACCTCCCGCCCGGAGGACTTCGTCCGCATCCCGGATTTCACCGGCACGCTCGACTTCACGCCCGCCACCTTCGAACTCAAGTCCTCCTCCGAGGCCGCCCAGGCCAACCGCCCGGACCTCCAGCGGCTGAGCAAGCTCGCCGACGCCCGCGGCGAGGCCGTCACCGCCGCCAAGTCGTCGTACTACCCGACCGTCCAGGCCTTCGGCGGCTGGCAGCTGCGCAAGGGTTTCTCCAATGAATTCCGCGACTCCCGCGACGGCTGGCTCGTCGGCGTCCAGTCGAACTGGGCGATCTTCGACGGCCGCGCCACCGCCGGCCGCGTTGCCCAGGCCCGGTCTGTCCAGGAGCAGTCGAAGCTCGCCCTCACCGAGGCTCAGCTGAACGTCGAGATCGAGGTCCGCCGCGCCTATTCCTCGTGGCAGCAGGCCACCGAGCTCGCCGACGCCTCCCGCAAGGTCGTCGAGCAGGCCGAGGAGGCCGTCCGCCTCGCCACCGCCCGCTACGACGCCGGCACCGCCACCCAGCTCGATGTGCTGCAGGCCCAGGTCGACCTGACCACCGCCCGCACCAACCAGCTCCAGGCCTACTACTCGTACAACATCGCGACCGCCACCCTCCGCAAGGCGATGGGCCAGGCCGACGAGTTCGTCGAGAACTGACGCGTTCCTCCGGCGGCGCCCGCCCGGCGCCACCGGTCCCGCACAGCCGGCGGCCACAGGCGGGTTCGCGGTCGCCGGGTGTCACTCTCCCTGTCACCCGTGTCCCTCCGCCCCGCGACCGCTCATCCTGAATTTGCTCCCCGCCGGCGATCCTTTCCGGCAGGCTGCGGTCCAATCCCCCGCGCATGAAATCCGTCCGCCCGTTCCTCTTCGGCCTGCTGGCCGTGGTCGGCGTGATTGCGCTGGCGGTCGGCGTCGCGCTCGTGCCTGCCGTGCAGACCTGGGCCGCCCGGCGGTACGTGGCCGGCCAGCCTGGCTTGGAGGTCTCCCTTGACCGCGTCGCGGCCGGGTTCAACTCGGTGCGCGTCGAGGGCGTCCGGGTCGTGCGCGACGGCGCCGTGCTGGTGCTGCCGTCCGCCGAGGCCGATCTGCCGGTCGTCACCGCCGCATGGGGCAACAAGCTGCTCGTGCACCGACTGGTGGCCCATGGCTGGACGCTGGACCTCACCAAGCTGCAGCCGAAGCCGGCCCGCACCGTGGAGATCCCTGCCACCCGCGACTTTTCCCTCCTCCCGTCGGCGTATGCCGCCGATGTGCCCGCCGCGACCGCCGCGGCGTTCACCGGCATCTTCGACCGCCTCCGGCTGCCGTTTGGCCTCGCACTCGACTCGGTGGACTTGGCGGGCGATGTCCTGCTGCCGGCCGGGCCGGATTATCCCGCGGCGCGGATGACGCTCACGATCACCGGCGGCGGCTTGGCGACCCGCCACCCGGGCCGGTTTGACTATACCGCCGTCGTCCGCGTCGCCGACCAGGCCGTGGCGGTGCGCGAGCTCACGATCCGCGGCACGCTCGGCGTGGTCATGGATGATCCGCAGTCGATTTCCCGTTTTGTCGTCACGACCCGGGCCGAGGTCGTCGGCCCGCAGTTCCCGCAGGGCGTGCAGCTGGTGCTCGACATCTCTGCGGCGCACGCGGCCCACGGCGAGACCTACGCCATCAGCGTGGCCTCGGGCACCAAGCAGCTCGCGGCCGTCGAGATGACCTATCAGGCTGGCGTGACCCACTTCGCTGGCAGCTGGCGGGTGGACATGCGCGACACCGACCTGGCGCCGTTCGCGTTCGGCCATGCGCTGCCGCTGTTCGAGGCGGCGGGCGACGGGCGCTTCGAGCTCGACACCGCGTTCACCGAGCTCCGGACGAGCGGGAGGCTGAAGGCGAACCTCGACCGGCTGCGGGTCATCGCGGCTGAGCTGGCGGGTCTCGGCGCCCTGCGCGTCACCGCCGATTTTGACGTCGCCCAGCATGCCGGCGCCACCCGCGTCGACCGCTTGGCCGTGTCCGTCGAGGGCGCGCGCCCCGTGGCGACCGTGCAGGCGCTGCAGGCCTTCGAGTTCAACCTCCGGACCGGCGAGCTGAAGGTGGCCGATCCCGCGCAGGAGTTGCTCGGGGTCGATCTCCAGGGGCTGCCGCTGGCCTGGGTGGCGCCGTTTGTCGCCAAGTTCGGCTATGCCGTGGAAGGCGGCGAGCTGCGGGGCGGATTTGCCGCCGGGGCGCGGAACGGCGGCTTCGCGCTGCGGCCCAAGACGCCTCTCTCGATCGCGGGCCTCACGCTCGCCCGGACCGGCGGGCGCACGCTGCTCGCGGGCGTCGACGTGCTGCTGGCCCTCTCGGGCGACTACACGCCGCAGGGCTGGCAGGTCGAGCTGGCGCCGTTCTCGCTGCGACGCGACGGCGCCACGCTGTTTTCCGTCGAGGGCCGCGTCGGCCAGCTCGCCGGGACCAAGCAGCCCGTCAAGGCCGTCGGCAAGTGGTCCGGCCAGTTGCCGGCGCTGCTGGCGCAGCCCGGCCTGCTCGGTGCGACGGCGCTCACCGCCGGCGATGCCCAGGGTGATCTTGCCGCAAGTCTCGCGGAAAAGGCCGAGATCCAGGTGCGGCTCGAGCTGCGCAATCTGGCCGCCCCGGCGGTGCCGCGGCTGCCGGCGGTGACGCTGGAAGTGCGGGCGGACCAGGAGCCGTCGGGCCGCGTGACGTTCAGTTTGCCGGTCCGGCTGGAGCGCGACGGGCGGAAGTCCGATCTCACGATCAGTGGAACGGCCACGCCGCGCGAGAGCGGGGTGGCGATCGACGCCCGGGTCGCGAGCGATTTCCTGGCCGTCGAGGACGCGCAGATCCTCGCCGCGCCGTTCGCCAAGCCGCCCGGCGGCTCCACCGTCCCCGCCACCGCCGCGCCTGCGGCCCCGCTGGCACCGTTCTGGTCCGGGGTGACCGGGCAGGTTTCGCTGGCGCTGAAGAAGGTGGTCTACAACGGCCAGTTCCAGCTGACCGACGTGGCGGGACAGCTCAATCTCGACGCCGGCAGCCTCCGGCTGACCAACGGACGCGGCGGTTTCGACAGCGACAGCGCCGTGAAGGCGGCGGGTCAAGTCACGTATGCCGCCGGGCGGCCGGAGCCGTACGAACTGGCCGCCGATGTCGCGCTGAACAATTTCCCGACGGCCCCGGCCTTCCGGGCCATCGACCCGGCGCGGCTGCCGACGGTGGAGGCGCGCATCAACCTGACGAGCCGGCTGGCGGCGTCCGGCCGTTCGCCGGGTGACCTCGTGGAGCGCGCGCACGGCGACCTCATGGTCACGAGCAAGGGCGGGATCTTCCGCGGCTTGTCCGCCGACCTGAAGGACCGGATCCAGCGCACGCAGTCGCGGGTGACGGCGATCGCGAGTTTCCTGGGCGTGGTGCCCGATGACTACGTCAACAAGACGCGGATCCTGTCCGACATCGCCGCTGCGCTCGCGGAAATTCCCTTCGACCAGCTGAGTTTCACGGCCACGCGCGACGCCGCGCTGAATCTCCAGCTGAAGGACTTCACGCTCATCTCGCCCGAGGTGCGGGTGGTGGGGGAGGGTTCGGTGCGGGCCGTCGAGGGGGTGCCGCTGCTGGCGCAGCCGCTGGAGATGCAGCTCAACCTGGGCGCGCGCGGCAAGCTGGGCGACCTGATCCGGCGCGCCGGCCTGCTGGACAAGCGGCAGGACAGCCTCGGCTACGCCGCCTTCGCCGTGCCCCTGCGCATCGGCGGCACGATCGGCAGTCCCGATACCAACGAGATTCGCACCGCGCTGCTCAACTCGGCCCTCGAGCGCAGCGGCCTGATCGACAGCCTGCTGGGGAAGTGACGCGGCCCGGTGGACGGTGGGCGGTGGACGGTAGGCGGATTCGGATTTCGAGATCCTGATCTCGAATTTCGAACGGCTCGCACCCAATTCTTGCGCTGGGCGGCTGCCTCGCACAAATCCTGCATGGTAATCGTCCATGCCCGCCGCCCCGCTCCCCACCGTCCGCCGACGTCTGCCGTCGGGTATCCGGGTGCTGGACGGGGCCCTGTCGTTCTGGACGGCCCTGGTGCTGGCGTTCCTCTATGCGCCGATCCTCGTGCTGGTGGCGTACTCGTTCAACCAGTCGCGGCTCAACATCGTCTGGCAGGGCTTCACCTTCGAGTGGTACCGGCGGGTCCTCGACAATTCGCCGCTGCTGCGGGCCGCGCAGAACAGCCTCGTGATCGCCTGCGTCTCGACGCTGCTGTCCGTGCTGCTCGGCACCGTCGGCGCGTGGCTCCTGCACCGGTACCGGTTCGCCGGGGCGCGGACGCTGCAGACGCTGGTGGCCGTCCCGATGGTGATGCCTGAGATCCTGATGGGCATCAGCCTGCTGATCCTCTTTGCCACGGTCGGCATGGGGCTCGGCTTCGCGGCGGTCATCATCGGTCACGTGACCTTCAGCTTCCCGTTTGTGCTGGTCGCGGTGCAGGCCCGGCTCAAGGGCCTGGACCCGGCGATGGAGGAGGCCGCACTGGACCTCGGAGCGACGCCGCTGCAGGCGTTCTGGCTCGTGATCGTCCCGTGCCTGCGCCCGGCGATCGTGGCCGGGGCGCTGATGGCCTTCACGCTGTCGTGGGACGAGCTGATCGTGACGTTCTTCACGACCAACGCGGCCTCGGCGACGCTGCCGATCCGGGTGTTCGGCATGGCGAAGGTCGGGCTCAATCCGATGCTGAACGCCCTGTCCGCGATCTTCATCGTCGCGACCATCGCCTTCGTGTTCTTCTCCGACTACCTGAAGAAGCTCGGCCGCTGATTCCCTTTCCTGCCTCCCACCATGAAACTGACCCGATACCTCCTGCCGGCGCTGATGGCGCTGTTGACTGCGACGAACGCCGCGCGCGCCGGCGAAGAGCTCAACCTGTTCGGCTGGTCCGAGTACATCCCGCAGAGCGTGCTCGACGGCTTCACCAAGGAGACCGGCATCAAGGTGAACTTCGAGACGTACGCCTCCAACGAGGAGCTGCTGTCGAAGCTCGTCGCCGGCGGCGGCGCCTACGACCTCATCCAGCCGTCCGACTACACCGCGGAGGTGATGATCCGCCAGCACCTGCTGTCGCCCCTCGACCCCGCGCAGCTCCCGAACCTCAAGAATCTCGCGCCCGAGTTTCGCCAGCTGGGCCACGATCCCGAGGGGAAGTTCACCGTGCCCTACATGAGCGGCACCGTCGGCATCGTCGTGAACACCGAGCGGGTGAAGACCCCGGTCAAGGGCTACCGCGACGTCTTCACGCCGGCGTTCAAGGACCGCATCGTCGTCCTCGCCGACCCGCGCGAGCTGGTGTCGTGGGCGATGATGACCCAGGGCATCCCGATCAATCAGGTCAACCCCGAGTCGCTCGCCAAGGTCCGCCCGGTGGTCGCGGACTGGATCAAGCTGATCAAGGTGTTTGACTCCGACAGCCCGAAGACCGCGCTGCTCAACGGTGATGTCGACATCGGGGTCGTGTGGAGCGGCGAGGCCGCGATCCTCTGGAAGGAGAACAAGAAGTTCCAGTACGTGCTGCCGGCGGAGGGCGTCCCGCAGTTCGTGGACGTGCTCGCGATCCCGGCCGGCGCGAAGAACAAGGCCGCGGCGCACAAGCTGATCAACTACATCCTCAGGCCCGAGGTCTCGCAGCTGATCTCCGAGGCGTTCCCGTACACCAACCCGAACGCGGAGGCCCGCAAGCTCCTCACGCCGGAGCAGCTCGCGAACCCGGCCAGCTATCCGCCCGGCAACCGGCAGCTCTCGACCTTCCACGACATCGGCAAGGCCGCCGCGGACATCGACCGGCTGGTCACCGACCTGAAGAGCGCCCGGTAACGGATGAGCTCCGCCCCCGACCGTCGCACGCCCCGCTGGCGCGCCTGGCTCCTGCTCACGCCGATGATCGCGTGGCTGGTGCTGTTCGTCGTCGCGCCGACGCTGATCCTGCTGGTCTACAGCTTCTGCGAGCGCGACGAGGTCGGCCGGGTGGTGTTCACGTTCTCCCTCGAGAATTACCGGCGAGTCTTCGACCCGATCTACCTGCGCATCTTCGCGCGCTCGATCGGCTACGCCGGCCTGACCACGGTGATCTGCATCGCGGTCGGCTACCCGGTGGCGTACTGCATCGGCCGGGCGCGCGAGGAGTGGCGGCAGCGGCTCCTGCTGCTCGTCATGGTGCCGTTCTGGACCAGCTTCCTCATCCGCACCTACGCCTGGATCACGATCCTCAAGGAGGAGGGACTGCTCAACGGTTTCATCCGGCTGGTGGCGCCGTCGTCGGGCGGCTTTGACTTGATGTACACCCCGACCGCCGTCGTCATCGGCCTCGTGTACGCCTACCTCCCGTTCATGATCCTGCCGATCTACGGGAGCGTGGAGAAGCTCGACGGCTCGCTCATCGAGGCGGCGTACGACCTCGGCGCCGGCCCGCTGCGCGTGTTCTCGTCCGTGATCATCCCGCTCACGCTGCCCGGCATCGCCGCGGGCACGCTCCTCGTGTTTGTCCCGGCCGTCGGCATGTTCGCCATCACCGACCTCATGGGCGGGGCGCGCGTGCCGCTCATCGGCAACGTCATCCAGAACCAGTTCCTCGTGGCCCGCGACTGGCCGTTCGGCGCCGCCCTCGGGGCGGTGTTCATGGGCCTGTTTGCCGTTTCCTACTGGGTGCTGCTGCGGCTCGGAGCCCAGGAGGAGGACGGCGCCTGATGAGCACGATGGTCCACCTGCACGCGGTCACGAAGCGCTTCGGCAGCTTTGACGCGGTCCGCGAGGTCAGTCTCGAGGTCGCGGCCGGCGAGTTCCTCACGCTGCTGGGCCCGTCCGGCTGCGGCAAGACGACGCTGCTGCGCCTCATGGCTGGCTTCGAGGCGCCGACCGAGGGCACGGTCGAAATCGGC
>DAOQKI010000053.1:0-23926 GCA_035334485.1 Opitutaceae bacterium | reverse complement strand
CCGCGCCCGCCGCTCCCGCGGCTCCCGCGGAATCCGCACCGGCCGACGTTCCCGCCCCCAAGGCCGAGCTCAACATCCTGCCCCCGCAGGAGGTGAAGCGCCCGTCCGTCAGCTGGGGCGAGCACGCCTCCGACGGCCACCAAGGCCACGGCGGTGACCAGCGTCCCCGCCGCGAGGACCGCGGTCAGTTCCGCGACGGCCAGCCCCGCCGCGAACAGCGGACATTTGAACCGCGTCGCGACCAGCCGGCCCCCGCCGCAGCTCCCGCGCCGGCCCCGGCCCCCAAGTCCGGCGGTTTCTTCGCCTGGCTCAAGGGTCTCTTCGGTGGCAAGCCCGCCGAGTCCGCCCAAGGCGAGCGCGGCGGCCAGTTCCGCGACGGCCAGCACCACGAGGGCGGCCGGCGTCGCCGTCACCGCGGCGGACGTGGTCGCGGTGGCTACCAGCAAGGCGGCGGATTCCAGCAGGGCGGCGGTGAGAACCGCGGCCCGCGCGACTTCTCCGGCGAAGGCTCCCATCAGCACGGTGGCGAGCATGGCGGCGGCGAGCAGCGCTTCGAAGGCGGCGGTCGCCGTCGTCGGCGCGGCGGCCGTGGCCGTCATCGCGACGACCGGGGCCCGCGGCCGGAAGGCCAGCAGGGCGGCGGCGCGATCTGATCGCCCCACCCGTCCCCCACACTCACCAAGGCGCCCGTTCCGCGGGCGCCTTTTTTTGTGCCCGTGATTCCGCTCGGCGGGGCGATCGAACCACGAAGGGCACGAAGAGCACCAAGTCGACCAGCTCAGATTCAATACGGTCCGGCTTCGTGCCCTTCGTGTCCTTCGTGGCAATCAGCCGCGCGCAACGGTTCTGGCTTCCAACTTTTCCCGCGGCGCTTTCAACTCCGGCGAATGGCCGATCTCATCGTCAATGGCGGCAAAGCCCTCTCCGGCACCATCACGCCGTCCGGCAACAAGAACTCCGCGCTCCCCATTCTCTGCGCGACGCTGCTGACCGACGCCCCGGTTCGACTCCACCACGTCCCCGCGATCACCGACGTCGAGAAGCTCGTCACGTTCTTCACCGACCAGGGCTCGCGCGTCGAGTGGGACAAGGCCTCGGGCACCATGCTGCTCGACCATTCCACCTTCGACGCGCGCCGCATGCAGGGCGAGCTGCCCTCCGGCATGCGCTCGTCCGTGCTGCTGTTCGCGCCGCTGCTGCAGCGCATGAAAAAATTCGCCGTCCCGAGCAACGCCAAGGGCTGCTCGCTCGGCATCCGCGAGCTCGACCCGCATCTCGAGATCCTCGCCAAGCTCGGCGCCCGGATCACGCACAACGGCTCGCTCACCATGTCGCTCAAGGGCCGCTTCCGCGGCGCGCGCCACTGGCCGGACTACATGTCCGTCACCGCGACCGAGAACTTCGTCATGGCCGCCGCCCTCGCCGAGGGCACCTCGACCATCATCAACGCTGCGAGCGAGCCGCACGTCCAGGACCTCTGCACCGTGCTCGTCGGCATGGGCGCGAAGATCGCGGGCATCGGCACGAGCCAGCTGACGGTCGAGGGTGTGAAGCGTCTCGGCGGCGGCACATTCACGATCAACACCGACTATCACGAGGTCGTAACCTTCCTCGCGCTCGGCGCCATCACCGGCGGCGAGGTCCGGGTGCGCCACTCGCTGCCGCACCACTTCGACCTCATCACCCGCGCCTTCGCCAAGCTCGGCGTCGTGATCGAGCACCAGGGCGACACCGCCATCGTGCGCAAGCGCCAGCGGCTCGTGATCGAGCCGCCGTTCACGAGCAATCTGCTGCCCAAGATCGAGGCCGCGCCGTGGCCGTACTTCCCGGTCGACCTCCTGCCCTGCATGATCGCCCTCTCGGTCCGCGCGAAGGGCGCGATCCAGTTCTGGAACAAGGTCTACGAGGGCGGATTCACCTGGATGCCCGAGCTCTCGAAGTTCGGCGCGCACGTCGTCGTGAGCGACCCGCACCGCATTATCGTCTTTGGCGACCGCCCACTCCGGGCCGCCACGGTCGACGCCCCGTACATCATCCGCGCCGCCGTCGCGCTCTACATGGTGGCCGCCAGCATCCCCGGCCGCTCGGTGGTGAAGAACGCCGACACGATCATGCGCGCCCACCCGCGCTTCGTCGAAAACCTCCGCAGCCTCGGCGCCGAGGTCGAATGGAAGTGACCCGGATTTTCACCGCTAAGCCCGCGAAGGTCGCCAAGCGTCCGGTTTGATTTCGAACCACTCTCTTCCTCTTGGCGTTCCTAGCGCCCTTCGCGGTTAAACCAACCTCCATGTCCTCGTCTGATCCCAAGAAGGGTCTCGGTTTCATTTCCAGCACGCTCGCGTCGCCGGTCTCGCCGGCGGAGGCCGCGCTGCGGCCGCTGACGTTTGCCGACTTCACCGGGCAGGCGAAGACGGTCGAACGACTCCAGGTCATGGTCGGCGCCGCCCGTCGCCGCGGCGAGGCGCTCAACCACATCCTGCTCTCCGGCCCGCCCGGCCTCGGCAAGACGACACTCGCGTTCATCCTCGGTCACGAACTCGGCAAGAGCGTGCGCGTCACGTCCGGCCCCGTGATCGAAAAAGCCGGCGACCTCGCCGGGTTGCTCACCAGTCTCGAGGAGGGCGACATCCTGTTCATCGACGAGATCCACCGGATCCCGAAGACGGTCGAGGAGTACCTCTACACGGCGATGGAGGACTTCCGCCTCGACATCATGATCGACCAAGGCCCGAACGCCCGCAGCGTCCGCCTCTCGATCCCGCGCTTCACGCTCGTCGGCGCCACCACCCGCAGCGGCCTGCTCACCGCTCCTCTGCGCTCGCGGTTCACGCTGCAGACGCGCCTCGACTATTACGACCACCCGACGCTCGAGGGCATCGTCCGCCGCAGCTGCGGCCTGCTGAAGGTCGCGATCGACGACGGTGGCGCCCGCGAGATTGCCACGCGCGCCCGCGGCACCCCGCGCGTTGCGAACAACCTGATCAATTTCGTCCGCGACTACGCACAGGAGCGCGCCAAGGGCCGCATCACCCAGCCCGTCGCCGCCGCCGCGCTGGAGCTGCTGGAAATCGACGCCGCCGGACTCGACGAAATGGACAAGCGCATGCTGCGCGTCATGGCCGAGAACTACGGCGGCAAGCCCGTCGGCCTCGGCACCATCGCCGTCGCCGTGGGCGAGGAGGCCGAGACGCTCGAGGAAGTCCACGAACCCTTCCTGATCCAGGAGGGCTACCTCCAGCGCACCCCCCAGGGCCGTATCCTCACCCCCAAGGGCTACGCCGCCGTCGGCCTCAAGCCCCTCGGCGGCGAGCAACAGAACCTGCTTTGAGCGGGCTGGATTTACCACGAAGAGCACGAAGCACACGAAGACCAATCCCGCGGTGGATCGGAACTCTTCGTGCTCTTCGCGGTGAAAAGAAAACCTACCGCCCAGCAGCTTCGGGTTGTGAACGCGGATCGGCGTCGAGTTCGTACCAGTTGATCCGCCGGGTCGCGAACATCACGATCGCCAGCATCGCGAACAGCGCCGCCGCCCCGGCCACCAGCGCGTAGTCCTGCGACTTCAGCACGAAGTACAGGTAGCCATACGTCGCGGCCAGCCCGCCACCGATCGTGGCGGTGCGGGTTCCCGCCTGAAGAAAGGTCCACGAATACGCCGAGATCAGCAGCGTGCACGCTCCGGCCGCCACGGTGTAGGCCAGCCCGGTGACCAGGAATTCCGAGAGCGCCAGGAAGCCGAGGAAGAACAGGCATAGCGCCGCCCCCACCATCGCGTACTGCAGCGGGTGGATTCGCAGCTGCGCCATGATCTCGAAGAGGAAGAACACCGTGAAGATCAGCACGAAGAACAGCACGCCGTACTTCTGCGCCCGCTCCGCCATGCTGTAGCCGTCCACCAGCTGCGCGAACTTCACGCCCACCGTCGTCGCACTGAGACGGCTCATCATCTCGTCGGTCTTCGTCATCCGGTCTCCCCACGCCGAGGCGAAGCCCCGGCTGAACGGCGAGATCTGCCACTCCGCCGTGAACCCGCCCGGGCCGACCTGTCGCGTCACCGGCAGGAATGAGCCGGTGAACGACGGATCAGGCCAACGCGAGCGGAGTTCAACCTTCGTGGTCTTGCCGACCGGAACGATTTCGAGTCGTTCGCTGCCTTGCACGCCCACGTCCACGGAAAATTCCAGCGACGCTCCCGACGTCACGGACGCCACCTTCGCCGCCAAAGGCAGCGCCGCCGACCCGAGCCCGCTGGCCGTCTCGAAGTCCGCGCTCTGTCCGCCGGCCAGGCGCAGCGGGCTCACCGTCCGCACGCCGTGCAGGTCCGACACTCCGAGCAGGATCTCGGCCTTGGCCCAGTAGATTTCATCGGCATCGATCCCGGCAGCAGCGAAATCAGGGCGGAACTGCCCAGCCAGCTTGAGCGTCGTGCCGTAAACCACGGTGTCGTAGATGCCGCGGTGCCGGAGTTCCGTGTCCACCGCACCGGACGCCTCGAGTTGCTCGGGCAGGAAGTAGGCGCGGGAGGTTGACAGCTCCGTCACGTCCACTGCCTGGACGCGCCCGTCGACGATGCGCGAGCGCTGCACCACCACGCGCTTCGCATACGGCACCATCAGGACCGGACCCGTGATCACCTGCCGGCGGCCCCAGAGGCTTGCGATCTCCTCCTGCGCCTGACGCTGGTACTGCTGGCGCTCCCGGAGGACGCCGTAGGTCATCAGCAGCGGGATGTGCAGGAGCAGGATCAGGAAGCCGATGCCCCCGACCTTGAGGAACAGCAACAGGCGACGGCGGGCCGGGGTGAGCAGGACAGGAGGCTGGGTGGTATTCACGTCCCCACGCTGCCGCGGCCGCATGAAACGCTGATGCGAGCCCGATGAAATCGGCGTGAAATCAGCCCGCCGCCGGCAGCCAGCAGGTCGCCCGCGCCCCGCCGCCCTCGCGATTCACCAGCGTGGCGTCGCCGCCGTGCAGGTGAGCGATCTCGCGCACCAGCGCGAGCCCGAGTCCCGTGCTCTTGAGATTCGTGCCGGGGCGCGGCAGCGAGTAGAACCGCTCGAAAACTCGATTCAGCGCGTAATCCGGGACCCCGGCGCCGCGGTCATCGACCGCGAAACGCACCCGCCCCTCGGCCTGCTCCACCGTCAGCTCCACCACGGTGCGGGCCGGTGAGAAATCCAGCGCGTTCCGCAGCAGGTTCACGAGCGCCTCGCGCCATAGCACGCGGTCGCCCCGGATCTTGGCGGAGACTGCGCTGAGTTTCAGTTCGACCGAAGCCGCCGCATACGCCGGCCGCACGACCTCGGCGGCTTCATTCGCGACCTCGGCGGCGTCAAACACTTCGGACCGGCCCAGTTCCTTGCGGGCCTCCAGCGATGACAGCTCCAGCAGCCGGCTGATGCACTGCTGGATCCGCGCGGTCTCCCGCCGGATGTTCGCGAGAAAACGGTCGCGCTGCTCGGCCGGCATGTCCTCCTGCATCAGCTCCGCTGCTCCCTGGATCGCCGCCAGCGGTGCCTTCACCTCGTGAGCGAGCGCCTGCGTGTAGCGTTCGACGTGTTGCCGTCCCTCCAGCGCATCGCGCATCTGCTCAAAGGCCCGGGCCAGTGCGGCGATTTCCTCAGCGCGCGACCCGGGCGGCGCGGTCGCCGGTCGTCCGTCGCGGACCGCCAACGCATAATCGGTCAGGCGCTCCAGCGCCCGAGTCAGGCGCGCGGCGATCCACCATCCCGCCAGCAGCATCGCCCCGGCGATCACAAGCGCGACCGAAGCAAGCTTCACGCGCTCCGACCAAACGACCGCGTTCACGCTCCGGAAGGATCGCGACAGGACCAATTTCGCGCCGGGTTCGTCCGCGAGGCGCACCGGCGCGACCGCCCGCACCTCCACCTCCGACAACGGCGCGCCGCCGTCCAGCAATCGATCTCCCGCCTGCCGGATCGTGGCGCGGCCCGAGTCAGAACCATACTCACTGTCGCCCGCCACGGGCGGCTCGGGCGTCCCGAAAAGGACTTCACCGTTCGCCGCCTCGAGGCGGATCGTGAAACTGGCCGGCGCAGCGAGCAACTGGTGCGCCTCAGCCTTGGTGCGACCTTGCAGCGTGCCTGCAACGAGCGTGGCGCTGTCCTGCAGGCTCTGCCGAAGCCCGGTCACGTACCGCGGCCTCACTTCCGCCAGCATGAACCGCATCAAAACCGCCAGGCCGACGGCCGAGGCCGCGACATAGGCGCCGTAGATGGCCGTCCGGATTTTCACGTCTCTTCCCGCAGCGAATACCCGAGCCCGCGGTGGGTCGCGATCGGGTCGGAGTCCGGCGCGATCTCCCGCAACTTGGCCCGGACGAGCTTCACGTGGGCGTCCACCGTGCGGTCGAGGGCCGCGCCGGGATCATCCCATGCGGCGATCAGCAGCTGCTCGCGATTGAAGACCCGGCCCGGCGCCGCCAGCAGCGCGGCGAGCAGCCGGTACTCGTTGCGCGTGAGCTCGAGGGCCTTGCCCCGGTAGCTGATGCGGCACCGTTCGCGGTCGTGTTGCCACGGTCCCGTGGCGGCGGGCGCGGCCGCTGGACGCGGGCCCGAACGCCGGAGCACAGCCCGCACACGGGCGGTCAGTTCCCGCGGACTGAAAGGCTTAGCCACATAGTCGTCGGCGCCGAGTTCGAGTCCCACCACCCGGTCGACTTCTCCGCTGCGGGCGGTGAGAAAAATGACGGGGAGCGGGCCGCGTCGCTGGAGTTCGCGGCACACGTCGAAACCGCTCATGTCCGGTAGACCCACGTCGAGGATGGCCAGCACCGGCGGCGTTTCCGGCCGGGCCGCCAGGGCCTCCCCACCCGTCGCGACCCATGTCACGGCAAACCCCTCGGTCTGCAGCGCGTAGATGAGCGTCTCGGCGATCGGCGCCTCGTCCTCTACCACGAGGATCGTCGGCTTCGCACTGGAGCTCATGGCACGGTTGTGACGTCCCGTCCGTCTCGGCGCAAGGTCCGCCATGGTTGGCCGGGCGGGATGCGGTCTGTGGGACTAATCACTGGAGCAGAGATCAGGATTTGCCACGAAGCGCGCGAAGAGCACGAAGACCAATCCGGGTTGGGGATCGGAATCCTTCGCGTCCTTCGCGATCTTTGCGGTGAAAAAACCTGCCCGGCCCGCGTTGGGTCAGAGCTAGCCCTTGAGGGCGATTTCCTTGCCCTCTTCGGAGGAGCGGTAGATCGCCTCGAGGATGCCGATGACCTTGATCGTCTCGGTCCACGGCACGGGCGACGGCTTGTTGTTCACGACGCAGTCCATGAACGCGGCGATTTCGCTCCAGTGCGGGTACGGGACGCTCTTCGGGTGGAGCAGCGAGCCCTGGGCGTGCACGCCGTTCGTGACGGTCGCGAACTCCGCGCTGGGCCACTTGATGCCGCCCTTCTTGCCGAAGATCTGGGCAAGGAGGTCCTCGTTCTCGACCTGGTGGCACATCCATGCGGCCTCGAGCAGCAGCGTCGCGCCGTTGTCGAAATGGACGAAGCCCGTGGCGAAATCCTCGACCGAGTAGCGCTCGCGGTCCCACTCGCCCCAGAGATTCGGCATGTCATGACCCTTCGCGAAGACGGTCTTGGACGTGCCGGTCACGCGCACGGGTTTCGGGAAGCCCATGAGCCAGAGGCAGAGATCGAGCGCGTGGACGCCGATGTCCATGCAGGGGCCGCCGCCGGCGAGCTTCTTGTCGATGAAACCCGGGGACGGCGGGAGCCAGGCGCGGCGCACGGCGCGCACGCGGGCATGGTAGGCCTCGCCGAGATTGCCGCCGTCGACCCACGCCTTGGCGGCGAGGCCGCCCTGCGTGAACCGCTGGTGCTGCGCGGTCATGAGCTTGAGCTTCTTTTTGTCGGCCAGCGTGCCCATCGCGCGAACGTCGGCGGTGGAGACGGCGAGCGGCTTCTCGCACAGCACGTGGAGCCCGGCGTTGAGCGCAGCGAGTGCCGCCGGCGTGTGCACCATGTTCGGCGTGCAGATGTCGACGGCGTCGAGATCGAGCTTCAGGAGATCGCGGTAGTCGCTGAACGTCTGGGTCCCGCCCGCGAGCTCAGCCGCCTTGCGGACGGCAGCCTCCGACACATCGGCGATGCCGACGATTTCGGCCTCGGGCAGGTTTTTCCACCCGGGGATATGGCAGTTCTGGGCGATGCCGCCGGCACCGATGATGCCGACGCGGAATTTGCGGGATTTCATGGGGACAGGGATAACCAAGCGATGCGCACCCGGCCGGCGAGCGACAACCAAAAACCCGTCGCCAGGAGCAGAACATTCAGCGCCCGCGCCGTGAGGCGCGGGCGGCGGTCAGCGGTCAGGGGTCAGCGATCAGCTTTCAGCTTTCAGCCGTCGGCTCCCTTGGTAGTTGGTAGCTAGTAGCTGGTAGGAAGTAGCCAACCCACGATTTCGGAGTGCATCCGCGTGCATTCGCGTGATCCGAGGAAAGAAAACCCAGAGCCTGAGTTCCCCCGCAGATAGCGCGGATGAGGGGCTTCCAGCCTACGGCATTCAGCTTACCGCCTTCCGCTTATCGCTTCCCGCTAAATATCTCCGAGCTGCGGGCGCAGGACGATTTCCTCGACGACAGTGCGGCGGGAGAGGCGGTAGATGTCGACGATGCTCTTTGCGATGTCCTTGGCAGGCATCATCCGGCTCTCCGGGACCCCGCTCCCGTCCCATGACGGCGTGGCGGTTGCGCCAGGGTGGACGCAGCAGACGCGGACGCCGTGGGTCTTTAGCTCGGCGCGCATGACCTTCGACAGGCCCGTCAGGCCGAACTTCGCGGCGCTGTAGCCCGCCCCGCCCGGATACGCGATCTGCCCGGCAATCGAGCTGATATTGAACACATCGCCGCGGCCGCGCTTGGCCATCGCGGGAACGAACGCCTGCGACACCAGGAACGCACTGCGGAGGTTTGTGGCGATCATGCGGTCGAAGTCCGCCAGACTGAATTTCAGGAACGGCGCGCCGGCGAACTTGCCGGCGTTGTTGACCAGCACGTCGACGGTGCCTAACCGCTTCGTCACCGCGGTAGCGAGCGCGGCCACCGCCGCCTCGTCCGTGACGTCGCACGCGAATACCGCCACTTTCGCCTCCAGCTTCGCGCAGGCCTTCGCCACCGCGGTCAGGCGCGCTTCGCTCCGCGCCACGAGCGCGAGCTTCACGCCGCGGATCTCCGCGGCGAATATCTTGGCGATCGCTGCGCCGATTCCCTGCGAGGCCCCCGTGATCAGCACGACTGGTTTCATGTTAAGTGGTGATTGGGACACTTCTTGCCCGGGCTGCGGGTCAAGCGCGAGCCTGTCCTGTTCTCGGGTGAATTCTCACCACGAAGGACGCGAAGACCACGAAGAGGCCGGACCAGCCCTGGCGCTTCGTGCTCTTCGTGCCCTTGGTGGCGAAACAACCTCAGCACAGCAGCGAGCCGAAGTTCATGAAGTCGGCGCTAAAGCCGCCGGCGATGCCCTTGCAGATCACGCTCACCGCATCGTGGGAGTGCAGCGACTCGAGGTGCGAGCAGGCGATCTGGAAGTCCTTGATGCGCTTGTCGGCATCGAACTCGCGGTACAGCAGCCGCGCCGCGTCCTCGACGAATTTCAGGTGCGCACCATTGAGCTCGGCGAAGGCCTGCTCGTCCTCGCGTTTCACCATCACCTGCGTCTCGGTCTGCAACGCCCGCAGGCAGTGCGCCTGCACGTCCTCGATCCAGATCTTCTTGCCCTCGGCTTCCTCGATCGTGATCCGCGCCTTGCTGCGCTGGGAGTGCGGGACGCCATACGTGCCGCGACGGTCGCGGGCGTGCTCGGTCAGCTCCGCGGAACACGGGCAGGCCGACGAGTACACGAAGTCGAAATGGATGAACCGGCGGTAGACGCCGTCGCGGGTCATCACGCCCTCGAACGCCACCTCGTAGTACTGCCAGCCCTCGAGCCCGCTGCGCAGGCTGGGCCGGAGCATCGGGTACGAGAACGCGACCTTCAGCCGGGCCGCCTTGCTGTCCACGCGGCGCAGGTAGGTCTTGAGGATGCGGCCCATCCACTCGGCGGTCATGGTGCCGTGCTTGTGCTCGTAGAACGAGCGCATGATGCGGCTCATGTTGATGCCCTTGAGCTCGGCCTCGAGGGAAACGGTGCCGGTGACGCTGCTCTCGAGCGTGAGCGTGCGGCCCGTCTTGGTGCGGTACTTGAGCGGGAGGCGGAAATTGTGGATGCCGACCTGCTGGATCGGGACGTTGGCGCCCTGGATGGCGTCGTGCGCGGCCTCCATCATGTCGGGCAGCGTCGCGCGGTAGGCCGGCGGGGCGCGGAACCTCGCGTCGTAGCCGCGCTTGATGCGCGGGGGCGTGCCATCCGCGGAGCGGTGGAGATACATCGGCTTTTTCTTCATGTCGTTTTTGGTGCGTGGCACGGGGCCAGGCGGTTGGGACGATAACCGTTGTCCCGCAGGCGCGGGACTCGCTCAGTCAAATTGGGAAAGTGGGAAATTGGAAAAGTGGAAAACGGGGTTAGCGGAGGATCGTGGGCCTCTGCGCCTTTTGTGCCTTCTTTCGGCCAAACCGATCGGCCGGTTCAGGCATCCGGACCGAAATACTCGGCGTAGTTGCGCGGGGTCTCGTAGAGCCGCACGCGGTACAGCGAGCCCGCGGTGATGAGGGGCGCGATTTCGTTCCAGAAAGCGATGACGAGGTTCTCCGTCGACGGGTTGATGCCCCGCAGGAATGGCACCTCCTCATTGAGGTTGCGATGGTCGCAGGGGTCGATGATGGCGCGCTGGAGGATTCGCTTCAGCTCGCCGAGGTCCATGACGTAGCCGGTCTCGGGATCCGGCTGGCCGCGGAGGGTGACCTCGAGGACGTAGTTGTGCCCGTGCCAGTGCGGGTTGGTGCACAGGCCGTATTTCGCCTCATTCCATTTCTGGCTCTTGGCCGGATTGTAGAGCCGGTGGGCCGAGTTGAAATGCACCTGCCGCGTGATGTACACGGTGCCGGTGAGCACGCGCGGGGCGCGGCGGGCTGAAGTGCGGCGGCGGGTTGGCATGGAGGAACCAAGGGAAGCCAAGGGCGGAGCGGCGTCAACTCGGGTGGAAGATAAATGTCGGCGGGCGTTGGACAGACGGACGCCCAACGCCGGACGCCGAAGGCTTCGGAGGGGAACGAACATTGGACGTTTCAGACAGGGACGAACATCGGACATCGAACATCGGACGCCGAACATCGAAGGTGAGCCGGTCGGATCGGAGGCAGTGTTGGTAGGCGAATCGCGGTGCAACACACCGAGAACAAACGCCTGCGCCTCCTAGCTTCGGTGTTCGATGTCCGATGTTCGCCTGTGTCCGTCGCCTTCGGCGTTGGGCGTTCGGCGTTCGCTCGAACTCGTCTCTCCCCTATTCCGAAACAATTTGTGTCATCTTCCTCGCTTCGCCTGACTGGAACGCTGCCCCATGAACATCCGCAAGGCCTTGATCACCGCGGCGAATGCCCGCCAGCGCCAGCTGCCTCTCCAAGTCCTGATCGGTCCCGACGGCGAGGCCAAGTCCGCCCTCCGCCTGCTGCTCGAGGAAGCCGCCAGCGGCGGGGTCGAGGAATTCTGCGTCGTCATCTGCCCGGGCGACGAGGCCGCCTACGCCGAGGCCTGCGGTCCGTTGCGGCCGCGCGTCCGCTTCGCCGTCCAGGCCGAACCCCGCGGTTACGGTCATGCCGTGCTCTGCGGCCGTGAGTTCTGCGGCAACGAGCCGTTTCTTCATCTCGTCGGCGACCATCTCGCGGTTTCGACCGGCGCTAAGAGCTGTGCGCGGCAGCTGATCGACATGGCCGTCGCGGAAAACTCGCCGGTCTCGGCTGTCCAGCCCACGCGCGAGAACCTGCTTACGTCCTTCGGCGCCGTCGGCGGCAAGCTCGTCGGCCGCGACCTCCCGCTGTACCAGATCGAGGCGGTGCTCGAGAAGCCCACCCCGACCGTCGCGGAGCAGGAGCTGCTCGTGCCGGGACTGCGCGCCGGGTTCTTCCTCTGCTTCTTCGGCATGCACGTGCTCGACGGCGACATCTTCGAGCTCCTCGCCCGCCAGATGGCCGCCCAGCCCGACGGCCGGATCAGCCTCTCCCCCGCTCTGCACGCGCTCGCGGCGCAGCGGCGCTATCTCGCGTTCTCGGTCGCCGGCCAGCGCTACGACATCGGCGCGACCTACGGCCTGCTCTTCGCCCAGCTCGCCCTCGCCCTCGCCGGCAAGGATCGCGACGCGCTGCTGACGCAACTCGTCGAACTGCTGGCGCAGCGGCCGAAAGAAGCACGGGACGCGCTTCGTTGATAGTTGAGCGTTGAAAGGTGAAAGCCGCTCCACCCTGACCGCCAATGCCAACCAAGTCTTTCAACTCTCAGCCTTCAACGTTCAACGGCGCGCCGGCGGCGCGCTTGACCGACATCATCGCGGGCGATGCGGCGCTGCGCGACCAAGCGGTCGACCAGTGGTGCGCGGAGAAGTCGCTGACCGAACTGCTGGCGGCAGCGGCCGAGCTCGAGGCCTACCGGCGGAAGGAGACGAATCTCTATCAGCGGGTGCGCGCACTGTTTTTCCTGAGCGCGCTGCACCGGTATCACCTACCGGCGCGGGCGGAACTGCCCCGCTCGGGACGGGTGCCGCATGCGGGTTTCGCCCAGCTGCTCGAGCGCCGGTTCGAGGAGGCTATCGCGGAGTTCACTCGCGCGGTGGCTGCCCAGGGTCCCAGCGAGACGCTTTCCAGCGCCCTCGCGGCCGCGTACCAGGCGCTGGCGTTCCAGACCCTCGCGGACCAAGTGCGGCGTACGGTGCGCTCCACGCGCGGCAACGCCTGGATGTTCCGGCTCGGCCATCCGCTCGACCAACCGCTGCGGGTGCGGCCGGAGCTGCTCGCACGGGCCGACGCCAACGCGCCCTACCCGATCCTGCGCGAGACGACGCCCGTGCGCATGGATCTGACGCACTGCGGCTGGAGCGACATTTTCTTCCTCGGGATGGATTTCCCGGAGGGCGCGCGGGTGCTCAATGTCTCGATCGACCTCGGCGTGCATGGCCGCGACACCCAGCCGCGTCCCCCGGTCGAGGCCTACTTCCGCATCATTGACGAGCCGGTAATCCGCCTCGCGAGCGTGGACCTAGGCGCCGAGGCGCGAATCGAGTCGGTCGAGGAGGTCTTCGATTTTGGGCGGGACTATCTCGGGCTGCTGAAGGCGGCGGTGATCGCGGCGGGCCTCGTCCCGCCGGGCATCGAGCGCTCGGGCACGAGCCTCGCGGACCTGCTGGCCCGTTGCTTCGGGCCGGGCCGCGGCTTCGAACTCGTCAGCAATGTCAACCGGATCCCCAAGGGCTCTCGCCTCGCGGTCTCGACCAACCTGCTTGGCGCGCTCATCGGCGCCTGCATGCGCGCCACCGGCCAGATCGCCGCCCTCGACGGCCCCATGCAGGAGACCGAGCGCCGCCTCGTCGCCGCCCGCGCGATCCTCGGCGAATGGCTCGGCGGCTCCGGCGGCGGCTGGCAGGACTCCGGCGGTCTCTGGCCGGGCCTCAAGCTAATCCAGGGCGTGCCGGCGCAGCCAGGAGACGCCGAGCATGGGATCAGTCGCGGGTGCCTGCTGCCGTCGCACACGCTGCTGGGCGCGGACCGCGTGCCGCCTGAAGCCCGCGCGCGGCTGGAGGCGTCGCTCGTGCTCGTCCACGGCGGCATGGCGCAGAATGTCGGCCCGATCCTCGAGATGGTGACCGAGAAGTACCTGCTGCGCGGTTCAGCCGAATGGCAGGCGCGGAAGCAGGCCATCGCGACGCTCGATCGGATCCTCGAGCTCCTCAGCCGCGGCGACATCCAGGCCCTGGGCGCGGCGCTCACCGAGAATTTCACCGGCCCGCTGCAGACAATCATCCCGTGGGTCACGAACGCCTACACCGAGCGCCTGATTGCCGAGACGCGCCGCGAGTTCGGCGCCGACTTCTGGGGCTTCTGGATGCTCGGCGGCATGTCGGGCGGCGGCATGGGTTTCATCTTCGCGCCCGAGCGCCGCGCCGCGGCCCAGGCCCGCCTGCAGGAAATCATGCTGGCCGCCAAGCGCGACCTGCAGACCGCCCTGCCTTTCGCGATGGACCCGGTGGTCTACGATTTCGCCGTCAACGAGCACGGCTCGGTTGCCACGCTGCTGACTGATCACGCGGCGCTGCTGCCGGTCGGTTATTACCGTCATGCCCTGCCGGCGCTGTTGCGTCGCGAGGCCCGCGACCTCTCGCCGCGCGAGCGTACCGACCTGCAGCAGTTCACGCGGGCGGCCCGCCATGAGTCCGAGTTCGCCGCGACCCTGCCGGCGCTGCTCGACCAGCTATTGCCCACCGCCGCGTCGGACCAGGCTGCTGCGCGCGAACTCGACTCGCTGCTGGCGGCCAACGGCTTTGATCGCACCCAGCACGAGCAGATCCGCGCCGACCTGCGCGCCGGACGCATCGGGCTCGCGAGCAACCGCCTGCCGGCGGCGACGCTGGTGGAGGACATCCGCGAGGGAGACGTCACGCCGCTGCTGACCGAGCGTGCCGACTTCCGTCGCGCCGGCGAGGAGGCGCTACGACGCGGCGAAGTGGCGGTGGTGACCTACGCCGCGGGTGTGGGCAGCCGCTGGACGCAGGGCGCCGGCGTGGTGAAAGGCCTGCATCCGTTCGCGAAGTTTGGCGGGCGCCACCGCAATTTCATCGAGGTCCACTTGGCGAAGACCCGGCGCGCGGCGAAGCTGGCCGGGACGAAAATCCCTCACGTGTTCACGACGAGCTATCTCACGCACGATCCGATCGCGCGGTTCCTCGCGAAGCACCACCCCGACGCCTACGTCTCGCCCGGTCGGTCGATCGGCCTGCGGATGGTGCCGACGGTGCGTGACCTGCACTTTGCGTGGGAGGAGACCGCGCAGCAGCGGCTCGACGAGCAGAAGGAAAAGATGCGCGAGAGCGTGCGCGCCGCGCTGACCGGCTGGGCCCGGGCGGCTGGCGAGGCCAGCGACTACACCGACAATCTCCCCGGTCAGTGCCTGCATCCGGTCGGGCATTGGTTCGAAGTGCCCAACCTCCTGAAGAACGGCACGCTCGCCCGCCTGCTCGCCGACCGTCCGCAGCTGCGGACGCTGCTCGTCCACAACATCGACACCCTCGGCGCCACGGCCGATCCGCTGGCGCTCGGCTGGTTCCGTGCCAGCGGCGCTACGCTGGGCTGGGAAGTGATCGCGCGGCGGATCGACGATCACGGCGGCGGCTTGGCCCGCATCGACGGACGCGTGCGGCTGGTCGAGGGACTGGCGCTGCCCGACGAGCGCGACGAATTCAAGCTGTCGTACTACAACACGAACACCTGCTGGATCGACATCGACCGCCTGCTGGCGCTGTTCGGCCTGGGCCGGAACGACCTGGCCGACGCCGAGCGCACGTCCGATGCGGTGCGGGCGCTCGCGGCGCGCATGCCGACGTACGTTACCCTCAAGGACGTGAAGAAACGTTGGGGTCACGGCCAGGAGGACGTCTATCCGGTCGCGCAGTTCGAAAAACTCTGGCCCGACATGACCGCTCTTTCGGAGTGCCCGAACGCCTTCGCCCTCGTGTCCCGCGCCCGCGGCCAGCAGCTGAAGGACCAGGCCCAGCTCGACGGCTGGCAGCGAGACGGCTCGGCCGAGGGTATCGCCGGCCTGTGCGACTGGTGCTGATTTTCACAGGAGGCAACGGAGGGAGCGGAGGGGACGGGAACCACTAATCTTCGCTAATCCCCACTAATCTTGGTTCGGAAGACCATTAGTGAAGATTAGCGCGAATTAGTGGTTCATCTCGCGGTTAGCTCCTGTGCAAATGCCTTCGGGATTGGACCTCCGATTTTCCATTGCACCGTCCCGTCAGCGGGGGCATGGAGGGCTGGAATGACCATGCGATTCTGCATCCTCGGCAGCGGCAGCTCGGGCAACAGCGCCCTGCTGCAGACCGAGGGAGCGCGGGTGCTGGTCGACGCGGGGTTCTCCGCCCGCAAGCTCGCCGGCCTGCTGGAGGCCGCCGGCACGTCACTCGGCCAAATCGATGCGGTGTTCCTGACGCATGAGCACGGGGACCACGCGGCGGCGATCGAGGGGCTGAAGAAATTTCCGCAGATCCGGGTGTTCGCCAACGCCGCGACGGCGCGGGCGGTGCAGGCGGGTCTGTCCCACCGTCCCGACTGGCAAATCTTCGAGACAGGCACCCGGTTCCTATTTCGCGACCTGGAGATCCAGAGCTTCACCGTGCCGCACGACGCGCAAGAGCCCGTGGGCTTCCGGTTCACGTCGGGACGCGAGGGCGATCTCTTCGCGCCGCGGCGGTCGCTGGCTTACCTCACGGACCTCGGCCACGCGCCGGCTCACCTGCACGAGCACATCCGCGACTGCGAGGTGATCGTGGTGGAGGCGAACCACTGCCCCGACCTGCTCAAGGCCGACTCGAAGCGCCCGTGGTCGACGAAGCAACGCATCAGCGGCCGTCACGGTCACCTGTCGAACGAAGGCGTGCGTGCGCTGTTGGGCGCAGTCTCGAGCCCGCGCTGGCGCCGGATCTACCTCACGCACCTCTCGCGCGACTGCAACACGCCGGCCGCGGTGGAACGAGCGCTGGCGGACATCCGCGCGAGCCTGGCCGCCTGCGAGTTCGCGATCGTCGGCGCCGGCGAGGGGACACCGTTTTACGATCTGGTCTGAAATCGGCGGTCAGCTATCAGCTGTCAGCCATCAGCCGGAGGTCAGAGGCCAGATCGAATCGGAGTCTGAGCTGACAGCTTACGGCTTATCGCTGATCGCTCCCAAGAAAGCGTCGGCGCTAGTGCGCCGTCGCTTTCTTGAGGCTCTTCCGGTGGGCGATCGACCACATCAGGATGCCGCCGAGGATGCCGAAGGGGACGAGGTAATAGAAGTAGTAGCCCCAGCCCTTGTTCTCCAGGACCCAGCCGAGGCCCTTGGTCGCGATCGCCGCGCCGAAATACTGGAACGCGTCGATGCAGCCCGAGGCGAAGGCCGCGGCCTTGCGGCCGCCGATGTCCATCGCGGCGGCGGGACCCAGCAGCGAGTGGGTCGAGTTGACCGTGAAGGCCACGAGCACGAAGAACACCAGCGCCCAGTTGACCGTCGTGACCTGCGTGGCGATCAGCAGCACCAGCACTTCCGTGACATAGACGCCGGCGGCCACTGGCGCGCGGCGCGAGTGGAAGAAGCGGTCGGAGATCCAGCCGGTGGTGAGCGAGCCGGCCGACGCAACGAACGGGATCAGGAAGCCGAGCCACTGGAACTTCACGTCGGTCATGTCGAGGTGGTGCACCTCCTGGAAATACCGCGGGAACCACTGGTCGATCGCCTGCCGGACGGCGCCGGTGCAGGCGTACGCCAGGGCCATGATCCACACGATGTGGTTGCTCACGATCTGGCGGAACACGGAGCCGAGGTCGCCGCGCACGTTGGCGTCGGCGTGGTCGGCCTCGCCGTGGAAGACATTCTGGTAGCCGCACTGCTCCGGGGTGTCGCGGACGAAGATCACGAGCAGCACCGCGACGATGCTCGCGACAGCGGCGGGCAGCCAGAACAGCACGCGCCAGTGCTGCGGCGGGACATGCCACATGCCGAGGAACACAAAGCCCGCGAGGAGCGCGGGCAGGACCTTGTTCGCGGCGAAGCGGCCGAGGTTGATCATGAAGCCGAAGATGCCGGCGAACGTGCCGCGGGCCTTCTCGCTGAACCACGCGCTGTTGATCTTGATGAAGCCGGGCGCACCGAAGGACTGGACGTAGCCGTTGAGGGCCCAGAGCAGCGAGAACCAGCTGAGCAGGCCCCAGAACGACGCGACGCCGAAGAGAATGTTGGCGGCGATGGTGCCGACCGCGCCGATGAGCATGGCGTTCTTGCCGCCGATTCGGTCGGTGAGCAGGCCGTTGATGATCTGGCCGCAGCCGTACGCGAAGAAGTTCCACGACAGGATCGTGCTCATCTGCTCGTACGAGAAGTGGAATTCATCCGCGATCGGCTTGTTCGCGTACGAGAAATTGTACCGGCACAGGTAATAGCTCGTGTACATCAGGCCGACGACGGCCCAGTTCAGGCCGCGGCGCTGACGAAATCCGGGCGGAAGTTGCGACGACTCCGCGGCGCCCGGCGATGCTTCGACGTTTCCCATGAGCGCACGGATTTATCCGAATCCGCCGCCGATGCACTAACAATTCACCCCGTTGTAACCTGACGCACGCACCGGTGCCCATTCGCGGTTGGACAGACAGGACAGCGTTACCACGGAATTCACGGATCACACGGATCGATCCGCAAACGATTGCTCGCGGACCGAGGGGCTGCGTGACCGCAGCCCCTCGGTCCGCTCGCCCTTGATGGAGCTGACAGCCTGAGACTGCCGTCGTGTTTCGGTAGCTTGGCCTCAGGAATTCAGCTCCACCCGGCCACGCGGCGCGGGAGCTGAGCGCAGCTCGGCTCCCGCGCCGCGTGGATTCGCTTGGTGCCTTGATCCGTGTGATCCGTGAATTCCGTGGTCAAACAGCAGCGATGCAGAGAGGCCGCTCGACCGACAGCCAAACCGGTCTTCCGCCCCACGCTCAGGCTTGTGCGGCGTTCTTCTCGTGCTCGGCGATGTACTTTCGCGTGGCGGCGGGGAGCTCGTGCCAGATGCGCCAGGCGACAATGCCGCCGGCGAGGGCGAAGGGCATGAGGAAGATCGGCCACCACTGCCAGCTGCGCTGCGACAGCGCGGCGAGGCCGCCCGCGAGCGGCTCGGAGCTGCCGACGCCCGACTGCGGCGTCAGGAATCCCACGCACACCGACTGCACGCTGCTGCCAAGATAAACGCAGCCGTCCACAATGCCGGAGCACGTGGCCGTGGCCTTGCGCCCGCCGAAATCGGCCGCGGCCGTGCCGGACATGAGCGAGTGCACGCCGGTCACGGCGGCGACGATCAGCAGCGCGGCGATGCCGACGAGGAAGGGATATGAGAACAGGTTCATCGCCATCACCGCCGCCATCATCAGCATGAAGGCGCTGAACAGCGCCGCCGGCGGACCGCGCCGCGACTGGAAGAACTTGTCGGAAATCAGTCCGCCCGCGAAGCCGCCGACGATGCCGAACAGGCACAGCAGCAGGCCCCAGTTCTCCACGATCGACGCCGCCGCGGGCTGCTTCACGTCGTGGGCGAAGATCGTGTACCACTGCATGATGCCGTTGCGCAGGACGCCGGCCGTCAGCTCCACCCCAGCGAACATCAGCATGAGGGGATTACAGAAAACCTTCTTGAGGAGATCGAGCGTGGTGTACTCCTCGTGCATGTGACCCGACGAGGCGTCGTGCGTGTCGAGGTGCGGGAAGCCCGCGTCCTCCGGCGTCTCCTTGATCAGCCACGCGTCGAGGATGAGCCAGGCGATGAGCACCGCGGCCGGGACGAAGAACACCGCCCACGTCGCATCCACCGCCGTGCCCTCCGGCACAAAGAGCGCGCGGAGCGCGGACTGCAGCCAGTTGCCGCCCGGCAGCTCCGCGACCTTGGTCATCTTCACGATGGCCGAGCCCCACTCGAACGCGAAGTACACGCCGAACGAGATCAGCGTCCCGAAGATCGCGCCGAACACGCCGCGCTCGCGGACGTGGAACCAGTTCGCCTTGACCTTGATGATCGAGACCGCGCCGTAGCTCTGGAAATACATGTTCAGCGCGTAGAGCGCCGAGAAGATCCCGACGAGCTTCACCTGCCAGCGGCCCGTGACCACGAGCCACGTCACGACGCCCATCGCGAGGTTGGCGATCGCGGCGCCCAGGGCGGCGACGATGATGCCTTTCTTGCCGCCGATCTTGTCGACCAGCGGGCCGTTCACGAGGAACGAGAAGGCATACACGCCAGTGCCCGCGGCGAAGATGAGGCCGAAGTCCTCGTTGCTCATCAGCGAGCCAAACGAGTTTTTCGCGACCGTCAGATTGTAGCGCCCCATGTAAAGGAACGCGTAGGTCATCCCGAGCGGGAACCAGTTGATGAACCGCCGGCTCAGGAACCACGGGCCGTGCTTGAGCGGGTTGTTGTAGAAATAGATGCCGATGACGACGAGGAGGCAGAGGGCGACGATGCTGAGGGACATGGCAGGGTCGTGGGTCGGGAGGGCGGCGGGACCGGCGCCGGGCGGGCGCGCGGGAGCCCTCAGGATTGCGCGGAACCCAGCCCCGGTGCACGGAAATTCCTCCGGCCGCCTGCAAGATTTAACCGGATTGTTGCACGGGTTAGGCGGCGGCTTCTACCCGCTTGCGGCATTGGCCTGTTTCTAGCATGACGGGAACCCGCATGAGCGCTTCCTTCCGCCGCACCCGGATCATTTTTACCCTCGGTCCCGCCACCGAGAGCGAGGAGATGCTGGAGAAGATGATCCGCGCCGGGGCCGACATCATCCGGCTCAACATGGCGCATGCGAAGCACGACTGGACCCGCACGGTCATCCGCCGCATCCGCGCCGTCAGCGAACGGGTTGGCCGCGAGGTCGCCATCCTCATGGACATCAAGGGCCCGGAGATCCGGACCGGCGATGTCGCCGCCCCGATCGAGCTGAAGGTCGGCGAGATCTTCGACTTCACCGTCAAGCCCGGCGCGGGCGGCGGCGCCGGCGGCGAGGAAATCCGCTCGGTCGACGTCAACTACCAGAACCTCGTCAACGACATCCAGGTCGGCGACACCGTCCTTGTCGACAACGGTCTCCTGCGTCTCGAGGTCCTGGAAAAGAACGACGCCCGCATCCGCTGCCGGGTGCTGATCCCCGGCTCCCTCGCCTCGCGTCGCCACATCAACCTGCCCGGCGTGAAGGTGAACCTGCCGTCGTTCACCGAGAAGGACCGCGCCGATACCACAGTCGGCCTCGAGGAAGGCATCGACTTTGTCGCCCTGTCGTTTGTCCGCGAGGCGGCCGACGTCGAGCTGCTGCGTGCTTTCCTGCGCGAGCGAAAGTCCAAGGTCCGGATCATCGCCAAGATCGAGGACCAGTCCGCCATCGTGCACCTCGACGAGATCGTGCGGTGCTGCGACGGCCTCATGGTTGCCCGCGGCGATCTCGGCATCGAGTGCCCGTTTGAGGACCTGCCCGTCATCCAGCGCCGCGCGGTCCGCACCTGCCTAGCGCAGGGCCGGCCGGTGATCGTCGCGACGCACATGCTCGAGTCGATGATCACCCAGCCCGTGCCCACCCGCGCGGAGATCACCGACGTCGCCAACGCCGTCTACGAACTCGCCGACTGCGTGATGCTCTCCGGCGAGACGACCGTCGGGAAATACCCGGTCGAGTGTGTCCAGATGCTCGACAAGATTTCGCGGCGCATCGAGTCCGAGACCGACAACACTGGACGGGAACCGTCGGTCTTCACCGGCGAACGCATGAAGGTGCTCCACTCGGCCGTGGTCCTCGCGAACGAGATCCCCTACTCGAAGATTCTCACCTTCACGCGTCACGGCTTCATGGCCCACGGCCTGGCGGCACTGCGCCCGGTGAGCGCGCCGATCCTCGCGGTCACGCCCAGCATCGATCTGCTCCGGCAACTGCGCCTGCTGCGCGCGGTCGAGCCCTACCTGATGCCCTTCGCGACCGAACCGGACGCCACGATCGAGAACGCGATCGCCCTCCTGCGCCGCGCCAAGCGGATCTCTCCGGGCGACAAGCTCATCATCGCCTCGGACATCCTCTCGCAGGATCGGCTGGTGGACAGCGTCCAGCTCCGGACGATTACTTGACCTGAACCGAGCGCAGCTCGGTTCAGGTGGAAGATGGGAGGTTGGAGATGGGAGATGGGAGATAGGAGATGGGAGGTGGAATACCACCGGAGTGCCGT
Source organism: Opitutaceae bacterium (assembly GCA_035334485.1). Lineage (GTDB taxonomy): Bacteria > Verrucomicrobiota > Verrucomicrobiia > Opitutales > Opitutaceae > Opi-474. The sequence goes on along the minus strand of DAOQKI010000053.1, from coordinate 2,058 downwards.
CGCCCGGCCTCAGCGCACCGCCCCCCTGCTGTCATCCTGAGCGCAGCGAAGGATCCAGTTGGATCCCGCCCAAGGACTCGCCCCGTCTCACTGGATCCTTCGCTGCGCTCAGGATGACAATGAGGGAGGCGGAAATCGTCCGGGCGGCGCTCTCGGCAACCCGTTCGGCGGCCCATCCCAGCCCGACGCGAACCGAACTCAGATCCCGCTCCGCCTTCGATCTCCCAGCCCCTGTCTTCCATCTTCCATCTCCGATCTTCCATCTCCCATCTCCCATCTTCCATCTTCCATCTCCAAGAAAACGGTAAACGCCCGCTGCGCGTTTACCGTTTTCTTACTGTTACATTGTTGCCCCCGAGGCGTCTTTTCGGGAGACAAACCCCGCCGCCCCCCCACTCCGTGGCATGAACACACTCCTCAGGAGTCTCCTCTTGCTTGCCTGCGTCTGCAGCGCCGCTTTCGGCGCCGGCGAACCAGGCCTGGTTAATCTCTCCACCCGCGCCCAAGTCGGCACCGGCGAGAACATCCTGATCTCCGGGTTCGTCATCGGAGCCGGCTCGAACAAGTCGGTGCTCGTCCGCGGCATCGGCCCGGCGCTCACGACCTACGGTGTGGCGGGCGCACTGGCCGATCCGGTGCTGCGTCTGTACGGCCCGACCAGCAACTCGATCCCGCTCGCCACCAACTCTGCCTGGCGGCTCAGCGACGCCTCGATCTTCACCAGCGTCGGCGCCTTTGCACTCACGCCCGGCTCGAAGGATACCGCCATCTCGATGACGCTCGCCCCGGGCGTCTACTCGGCCCAGGTCGCCAGCGCCAGCGGCGCCACCGGCATCGCCAACATCGAGATCTACGAGGTCGGCACCACCACCGCGAAGCTCATCAACCTCTCCACGCGCGCGCTGGTCGGCACCGGCGCCGGCGTGACGCTGCCGGGCTTCGTCATTTCCGATGGCGCCGGCACCCGTCGCCTGCTCGTGCGCGTCTCCGGCCCGGCCCTCGCCGCCTACGGCGTCAGCGGCACGCTCGCCAATCCCACCCTCAAGGTCACGAACGCCGCCAACACCGTCACGTTCGCCGAGAACGACGACTGGGGCACGCCCATCGGGCCCAACGCGGTTTCCGGCAGCACGCTCGCCGCCTCGTTCGCCCAGGCCGGCGCCCAGCCGTTCAACGACCCCGCCAGCAAGGACGCCGCCATCCTCGCTGACTTCACGCCGGGCAGCTACGCCATCCAGGTCAGCGGCGTCGGCAACACCACCGGCGTCGCCCTCGTCGAGGTTTACGATGTCACGCCGTCCGGGCCCGCCACCGTCACCATCGCCGCCACCGACCCCACCGCCGACAAGTCCGGCGCCAACCCGGGCGAGTTCACCGTCACCCGCGTCGGCGACCTCCTCACCCCGCTCACCGTCACCTACACCGTGGGCGGCACCGCCGTGAACGGGCTCGACTACTATCCGCTCTATCCCGCGACCGTCACCATCCCCAGCGGCGCCGCGTCGGCGACCGTCGCCATCACCCCCAACGCCGACTTGCTGAGCGGCGCGACCTCCATGGTCACGCTCACCGTGGTGCCCGGCAACGGCTACGTGCCCGGCTCGCAGAACGCGGCGACGGTCACGATCTCGCCCGCGGCCTCGACGCTGTACGTGGCCAATCTCCGCCCGCGCTCCAACGCCACGACGTCCACCGCCTCGGGCACCGCGACCATCCTCCTGAACGCCGCCGGCACCGTCGCCCAGGTCAGCGTGTCGTTCTCCAATCTCACCTCGGCCGAGGTGGTGGCGCATCTCCAGATGGGCGCCACGGGTGACTACGTCTTCAATCTTCCCCCGGGCCAGGTCGCCTCGGTCTACTGGAACCTCGCGCCGGTCGGCCAGTACTCGGTGGCCGACCTCGTGAACGCGATCAAGTCCGGCAACATCTACGTCGGCATCGACACCGCCAACTATCCCACCGGCGAGCTCAGCGGCACGTTCGTCCAGGCCAGCGGCTCCCGGACCTTCACGGCGCCGGACGCCCCGCCCGCGCTGCCGACCGGCGCGCCCGGCCAGG
>DAOQKI010000052.1:0-23930 GCA_035334485.1 Opitutaceae bacterium | reverse complement strand
CAGGGATTGGAATCCGCAATCCGCAATCCGCGATCCGCAATGGACCGCCGCCTCACCAGTTGCCGATATCATCCGCGGTGCCCTCGGTCTTGTCGGGGCCCTTCGAGAAGATGTCGTAGCCCGTCTTGTTCTTCACGCCGGGATAGCGGTAAACGTAGGGCTCGCCCCACGGATCGAGCGGCACCTTGGACTCGGAGAGATACGGGCCGGTCCACTGCTCGGCCTTGCCGGTGGGCGCCGTGATGAGCGCCTGCAGGCCGTCGGCCGTCGACGGATAATCGCCGATCTTCATCTTGAAGCTGGTGAGCGGCAGGCGGATCGTCTCGCGCACGAACAGCTTGGCCGTGGAGAGCTTCGCGTCGTCGAACACGCCCTCGAGGTTCGTGACCGCCAGGCCGATGAGCAGAGAGAGGATGCCGAGGGCGACCATGATCTCGAGCAGCGTGAACGCCGCCCGGCGAGAACGGGACGGAACCAGGACAGAGCGGGGGGCAAAGCGCATGACAGTGAAGGTTGGCGCGATACGCGCGGATGTCGAGACGCCCGCAATTGGGAAAAGTTGCGTCAAACTGCGGCCCAAGGGGCAACTCGGGGAAATGGGAAAATGAGAAACGGGGGCTTCACAGGAGGTAACGGAGGGAACGGAGGTGTCGGCGGAGGCGGGGGTGCTGAGGGGCCGCTGGGTGGACCGAGGTGTTCTTTACCGGGGATTTCATGGATTTTGGCGGATGAGACGGAGGAGTCCTCACGGACCGTCGCGTTGCGCTGCGCGCATCGCTAGGTCCGTTCGGGCCTGGGACACGATCCGGTATGGCCGGGTCCCCTCGAACCCGCCTCGCGGACTGCGCAGCGACGCCAGTCGGTGCGCAGTCCGCGGGGCATCGTCCGACCTCATCCGCCAAAATCCACGAAATCCGTGGTCAAAACCACCTCCGCCGAACCAGCCGACCCATCAGCACCCACAACACCCCCGCCCGTCACCTCCGTTCCCTCCGTTACCTCCTGTGAAAAGTATTTCCCACCGCACCCGCCACGGCGCCTGAATTTAGGTCACCACCTTAGTTGTCAGGAACAAAACCCGTAGTACCTTCCGGCCCATGCGGACCACTCGCCCACCCCAACGAGTCTGGCTGGTTATGCTCGCGCTGTCGGCCCTGGCGCCGACGGTCCGGGCCGCGGAAAAGGACGCCGCCAAGGAGGCGCCGGTCCAGATGGAGGCCTACAAGGTCGAGGGAAACTACATCCCAAAACTGTGCTTCGGCATCAGCCTCGACGTCTGGCGCGACAACGCCACGCGGCTGGTGACATCGATCGTGATCCGCGACGTGCGCGCGGGCTCGGAAGCCGAGCAGCAGGGTCTCGCCTCGCAGATGCGCGTGCTGAAAATCGACGGGCGTCCGTCCGAACAGTACGAGGCTTCGTTCTTCAAGGGCACGGAGCTGAACCACATCTTCGTCGATCGCCGCAATGGCGACACCGTGGAGCTCGAGGTCTGGGATCCCGCCCTGCGCGCCCCGCGGACGATCGTGCTCACCGAGCACCGGAACAACCTGATCGATCTCCCCAGCAAACTCGACCAGCTCGGCCGATAATGCGGTCGGAGTCGGAGGGGTTCACAGGAGGTAACGGAGAGAACGGAGAGAACGGAGGTGTCGGGCGGCGGAGTCTGGGGTGCTGATGGGTTCGCTGGTTTGACGGAGGTGGTTTTTACCACGGATTTCACGGATTTGGCGGATGAGACGGACGAGGCTCCGCGGACTGCGAATCGACTGGCGTCGCTGCGCAGTCCGCGAAGCGGGTTCGAGGGGACCCGGCCATACCGGATCGTATCCTAGGCCCGAACGGACCTAGCGTTGCGCGCAGCGCAGCGCGACGGTCCGTGAGGACTCCTCTGTCTCATCCGTCAAAATCCGTGAAATCCGCGGTAAAAGAGACCTCCGTCCACCCAGCGAGCCCCTCAGCACCCACCCACCCCGCCCGACCCCTCCGTTCCCTCCGTTACCTCCTGTGAAATTCCGGTTTCCGTCCCTCACTTCGGCAGGTAGCGGCCGAGGCGCGAGAAGCCCATCGCGGTGGCGTAGTGGATCAGCTTCGGGGTGCTGTGGATGTTCAGCTTCTTCATGATGTCACGGCGACGCGACTGGATCGTCGCGGGACTCAACCCGACCGTGGCGGCAATCTCCTCATCCGTCTTGGCATTGCCGATCAGCACCAGCACGCGCTGCTCGTGCTCCGACAGCACCAGGTGGAACGCATGCGGATCCCGCCGCAGCTCGGCGAGGACCGCCGCCATCACCGGCGAGAAATAGCTCCGGCCCTCGAGCACGGCGGCGATGGCGGTCTTGAGGACCGTCACGGACTGCTCGCGCTTGTCGACGAAACCGTGGAGCCCGAGCTCGCGCACGCGCAGGAACGTCAGCGGATCGCGCAGGGCGGACAGCGCCATCACCCGCGTGCGCGGCAACTCGCGCCGGATCTCCGCCGCCACGTCGAGGCCGTCGAGGTCGGGCAGGCAGATGTCGAGCAGCGCGAGGTCGGGCTTGTGCTCGAGCAACCCCGCCAGGCCGACGCGGCCGAGCGTCTGCCGCACCACCACCTGCGCGCCGAATTCCCGGGCGCAGACGGCGGCCAGGACATCGCCCGTGATCCCCTCGTCCTCGACAATGCCGATGCGGGGAGCGGACTCGCGGCGTGGGAGCACAAGGCGTGTGGGCATCCACCGGAAGTGGACCCCGCGATTTTTTCCGGCAACGCCGGGCAAAACCTGAAATCAGGCAACCGACCCAACGTCCTGATGTCCGCCCGCTTCCGCGACGGGGAAAAATGATCACACGACCGCAGGAAACATCGACCGGGCCGAGACCCGTCACGATGCCGCCGAGGTTTGGCCGCAAAGAAGCGCAAAAGGCGCAGATCGATCCGGTCCCGATCCCAGTCGCGCCGGAACAAGCCAAGCGAACGCCTCTCTTTGCTGGAGCAAACAAACGCTGTCCTTCGCCGCTGAAGAATTTGCGCTGTGATGGCGGAACAATGATCCTGTGTTGTCATTGATAGATGAGCCCTTGGCAGGTGCCACAAGGCTCGACGTGCGTTTGATCTGATGAACTGCCTTCGCCGATTGCTGCTCGCTTCGCTCGCCAGCTTGGCGACGGGCGCAAACCTGCCGGCGCAGACCTACACGTTCTCGCGGCTCGCGGGGAGCTCCCCGGCAGGCGGCTGGGTTGACGGCAAGGGCGCTGCGGCGCGTTTCAACCGGCCCTCCAACCTCGCCGTCGACCGGAATGGCAACATCTTCGTGATCGACCAGAACGGTAGCGTGGTGCGCAAGGTTGATCCCTCCGGGAACGTCACGACGTTCGCCTCCAAGCTCCAAGTCAACGGACGCCCCTCCCGAATCGTCACGCCTAACTTCAACGGTGCATCAGGTATCACCTTCGACGCCAGCGGCACCCTCTACTTCGGCGCCAGAGTGGTCAGCAAGGTCGACGCCTCGGGAAACATCGTGGATATCGCCGGGAGTGCGGTCTTTCCGGCCCAGCCCACCGACGGCGTGGGCAGCGCCGCACGCTTCGTCAATCCGGAGTCCATCGTCGCGGACGCGGCGGGCAACCTCTACCTGACCGACACCACCGCCGGCACCGGACTGCTGCAGCGGAACAGCTACACGGTGCGCAAGATCACCCCCGACGGCACCGTCACGACGCTGGCCGGCACCTTCGGCCAATCCGGCGACGCCGAAGGCCAAGGCGCGGCGGCCCGCTTCCAGTATCCAACCGGCATCGCCGTCGATCGCGCCGGCAATGTGTACGTGGCCGATACGGGAAATCGGGTGATCCGGAAGATCACGCCAACCGGGTTCGTCACCACCTTCGCCGGCACCCACTATCTCGACTCCTCCGCGCAGATGGCCGATGGGCTGGGTCCGGCGGCGAGGTTCTATTTTCCAAAATCGCTGGCGATGGACTCGGCCGGCACGCTCTTCGTCGGCGACAACAGTGCGATCCGGAAAATCACCCCCGACGGGATGGTCACCACGCTGGCCGGCAATGTCGGCGGCGGCTATCCCGCGACGAAGGACGGCAACGGCGCCAATGCCAACTTCAGCGGAATTGCCGGTCTGGCCGTGGATTCGGCTGGCAACGTCTACGTTTCGGAATCGGGCGGTAATGTGATCCGGAAGGTCACCCCCGCGGGCGACGCCACCACCCTGGCCGGCGCGACCTCGGCCCCGGTGGCCACCGATGGCTTCGGTTCCGCCGCCTCGCTCGACGGCGCGATCATCGCGATCGACCGGGAGCACAACGTCTACCTCAACGGCAGCGCGGTCCGCAAAGTCACGCCCGCCGGAAACGTGACGACCCTCTTCCGGCCGAACGCGACTGTGCTCGCGCGCGACTCGGCCGGCAACTTCTACGGCGTCGGCGATCGCACCCTGCTCAAGTTCAGCCCCGACGGAATCCAGACATTCCTGGCGGGAATGACGGGAGTCGCCGGAGGCGTGGACGGCGTGGGGACGGCGGCCCGCATCGGCGGACCACAGGCCATGACCATTGGAGTGGATGGCACCGTCTATTTCGGCGACACCTTCACGATTCGAAAGATGACCCTGGATGGCAGGGTCAGCACCGTCGCCGGAAAGTTCTTCGAGTTCGGCAGCGTAGACGGGGTCGGATCCTCCGCACGCTTCCGCGGTCCATCGCGCCTAGTCGTCGACCGAGCCGGCAACATCTTTGTGAATGACGATGACAAAGTGCGCCGCATCACTCCCGACGGCACCGTCACGACGCTCTTCACCGGCTCCCTGATCGCCAGTGCGGAATCAGACGACCTCTATGCGACCACGACCTACGGATACCTCTCCGTCTATCGCGGGCCATTGGGATCGAATCTCCCCGTCCCGGAGACCTACGGCGTCCGGCAGCCGGGCTCAGCTAACTGGGTCGACGATCTTGGCCGGATCTACGTCATCGATGACCATGTGCTGCAGATCGGAGTCCGGGACGCGATGCCGGGACGCCTTTCCAACCTGTCGTGCCGGGCGCTCGCGGGTCCGGATGCGCAGGCGCTGATCGTGGGCTTCGTGGTGGACGGAGGCTCGAGGCAAGTCCTGCTGCGGGGCGTGGGTCCGACGCTGGCGTCGTTTGGAGTGGCTGGTGCGTTGACCCAGACCCAGCTCGCGCTCGTATCGGCCGATCAGACGCTCGGGGAGAATCACGGCTGGGACTCGAACGGAAACGGGGCGGCGCTGCGGGCGTTGGCGAGTCAGGTGGGTGCCTTTGCCCTGCCGGCGCACAGCGCGGACGCGGCCCTGGCGGCGAACCTGCCGAGCGGAGTGTATCTTGAGGAAGTGAGTGGCGCGAGCCGGTCGAGCGGCGTCGTGTTGGGCGAAATCTACGACGCCGATGCCGCATCGACGCCGGGGCGATTGGTCAACGTTTCGGCGCGCTGCCAGGTTGGGACAGGCGACGCGGTGTCGATCGTGGGCTTCGTGGTCACGGGCGACAAACCGATCGACGTGCTGATCCGCGGCGTGGGACCCGGCCTGAAGAAATACGGCGTGACGGGCACGCTCGCGACGCCGCAGCTGGACGTGTACTCGGACGGGACCCGCATCGCCACGAACACCGGCTGGGAGACGGCGGCGGACGTCGCGGAGTTGCCGTACATCGCCGCGCAAGTGGGGGCCTTTCCGCTCGAGACAGGCAGCGCCGACGACGCCATCTTCCTGACGCTCCGTCCCGGCACCTACACCGCCCAAGTGCGCGGCCAAACCGGCGCCACCGGCATCGCGCTCCTCGAGCTCTACGAAGTGCCACCGCTGAATCCGTGATCAACCCCCGGCAACGGCACACCGATCACCTCGGGCGACCGTGACCCCAGCTCAGCCAAGACGTGCCCGAGGCCGCTGAGCCAGATCAGTATTCCACCGCAAAGACGATCGGCTGGACGATGCGGGCGCGCACGGGTTTTCCATCGATCTCCCCGGGCTTGAACTTCCATTTGGCGATCGCCGCCACCGCCGCGTCATCGAACTCCTCCCCGGAACTGTCCACCACGGCGATTTTGCTCACCGAACCATCCACTCCGATCACGGATTCGACCGTGACGACTCCGGGTTGGCCGCCGCGGGCAGCGTTCGGGGGATAAACAGGACTCACGCGCTTGATGGGCATGGGATAGACATCCAGCTCCTTCCAATCGAACGCATCGGGCAATGACGCCGGAAAGGTGAAGGGCATTGGCACATCTAGGGCCACTGGGCGGTCCCCATCCCGTGCCGCCGTGCAGCTTCTCCGCTGGACCGTGCGGAGCGCAATCCGGGCCAGTCCTTCGTCACCGGGGGCAACAGCTCCGTTGACGACGGCAAACCGCACCCGACCGTCGGTATCGACCACCGCCCGGATCGCAAAGTCCACTCTCGGCTGCTGCTTCCGGCCGTCGCGCGGGTCGTTCACCCTCACCTGATCGTTCGGCCGTGGTGGGGTCGACGGATGAGCCACGGGAAACAGCTTGGCCGTCAGGGCCCCGGCGTCGGTTGAAACACCTTTCGCCGCAAGCAGCTTGAGACAGTCCTTGGCGGCGTACCGCGATGCCACCCAGGCCAAGGGCCAGCGTTCCCACAGCGGCGCGTCGACCGCGCGTCCGTCCGCCAGCGCGCGCTCAAGCAAGTCAGCGCGATCAAGGCGCAGGAGGGCATCGAGTACGTCGTCGGTGAACTTCGCGTTCAGGGTCACATGGAGCCCCTCTTGAGCCAGACTCGCGACCGCGTCGGCGGCGCCCTCCAACAAGGCCGCATCGAGCGGATTGGCGCCGCGCGCGTCGCGATGGGACGCGTCAGCGCCGGCCTTGACCAGCATCGTGACAATGGCGCCCGAATTTCGGTAGGCCGCGACGAAGAGCGGCGTCGCACCGTCGCCCGACGGCAGATTCACGTTCGCCCCGGCCTTGATGAGCTCCTGGACGAAAGAGGCGTTGCCCGCGTAGGTTGCCACATGCAAGGCGGTGCCGCCGTCGATCACCTGGCTTGGATCGACGCCCGCCTCAAGAAGCAGGCGGGCCATCGTCGCCCCGGTTTTGGCGCGGGCCCCCACCATCAACAACGTCGCGCGGTTGTAGACTGCCCGCGGGTTGACCCCGTGCCGGATCAGGAGGCGCGCGATCTCGACTTGGCCGATCGCGACCTTGTAGGCGAGGACCCGTTCCAATTGCTGGCCCTCGAAACTGAATTCCGCGCCCGCCTTGAGCAGCTCTTCCATGATGTCCGCGTTGTTCGTTTCCAGCGCGAGAGTCACGGGCACGTTTTGATCGTTGCTCCGCACGTCGAGGTCAGCGTGGGCCGCGATCAACTGTCGCACGACCGCAAGAGACCCCTGTGCCACCGCCGCGGTCAGCGCGGTGCGGTGACTGGCGTCGTGCCAGTCGGGCTTGGCCTTGGCGGCGAGCAGGCTGGCCACGACTTGCTCCCGAGCGTGGCTCGCGGCCCAAAGCAGCGGTGCGCCCGCCATATCGCCACGCCCGGTGGGCTTGGCCCCGGCCTGCAGCAGCAGGTCAACCGCCTCGGTGTTGCCGGCTTCCGCGGCGAAGGCCAGCAACGGCGTGCCATCGGTGGTGGCGGCATTCGGGTTCCCTCCACCCCGCAGCCAGGCCCGCAACGGCTCCACGTCGTCGAACACCAGGCGGGCGACCGCGATCTCGAGCGCTGGGTCGGACCAAAGCGGCTTGGGCCGGTCAAACGTGCCCTCCTGCCACAGGGCCAAGACCGGACGCCCACGACGGGTCCCTTCGGTCAGGGGAAATGGGAGGTACGCAACCGACGTCTGATTCCGAGACGTGCCAGGCACGCGTTGGGCCTGAACCGCCGTGACCTTGCCATCCACAATCCAGGCAGCGACGACCAGCGCCTCCTGCCGCACCCCTTTGGGATAAGGCCTGAATGCGTTTTCGCCGCCCCCTTTTTCGCCCTTGTCCTCGCGCCAGAACCTCAGGGAGACGCCTGCGGACCATCCGGGGTAATCGGTTTCTCGTCCCGCGCCACCGTCAGGCACCGGCCGCCAACGGATGACATAGGAAGGCGAGACGGAAAACTGGTCGGCATTTGCTTTCAGGTCTCCCTGGAGCGACCAAACCGGATCCGCCGGCACCGCCGTCCGTTTGCCATCGATCACCACATAGGCGTGACCGTGCTCGAGCCCAGCAACCGGGTAGTCCTTCTCACCGATCCGGCAGGCCAGCACCACCTCGGCACGTGCCAGCGACACGATGCCAAGGGCAGTCAATCCAACCAGAGCGCGGAGCAACGAGAGCGTTTTCATGCGGGGAGGGTCGATTCAGGCGGGTTGGACATGACCGAACTGGTGCCCCCGCCCGGACTTGAACCGGGATGCGCGGTTTAGGAAACCGCTGCTCTATCCAGTTGAGCTACGGGGACTAAATATTGTTTACCAATAACTTACTAACAACACAGGTAACGCTAAATTCGGCATTGTAACCTACTATTGTAACCCTATGGTTTTGGCATGAAATCGGGGCCAAATCAGACGGGTAGCACTCCGGAAACCGGAGCGTTTCAGAAGGTAGCTGAGTGCCTTTACCGCCACAGGTCATCGGGAACCTATTACGGTTTAGTCAAAAGGTCCGGCAAGCAGTATCGCCGTTCGCTCAAGACCACGGATCGCAAGCTCGCGGACCGGTTCCTGGGCGAGTTCAAGCTGAAGGTTGAGCGACTCGACCACAAGAAGGCCCGTAGTTCGCTCACCTTTGCCGAATGCGCGAAACAATGGCTCGCGACCATCACCCCTCACCTCAAGCCGTCCTCGGCCCGTAGGCGCGAAACCAGCGTGGCCCAACTCTTCCCTCACTTCGGAGCTGTCCCGGTGCGCAACCTGACGGCCGCCACGTGCGAGGCATGGGCCGCCAAGCGTAGCCCAGGGGTCGCGGCTTCGACGTACAACCACGAGCGCGATACCATCATTGCCATCCTGAACTACGCCAAGCGGGAGGGTCTGTTGCTCGACAATCCCGGGCTGGTCCTGCGTAGGCGAAAGCTGGGGCGATCCAGCATCATCATCCCCTCGAAAGAGGAGTTCCAAAAACTGATCACGACCCTACGTGGCTTGGATGTTCGCTACCAGACTGGGGCAGACTTGATCGAACTCCTCGCCTACTCGGGCATGCGGCTGGGTGAGGCCACAACTATCCGCTGGGGTGACGTCGATTTCGCCCAGGGACGATTCACCGTCACCGGGGGCGAGCACGGGACCAAAAATCACGAGGTCAGGGTGGTGCCGCTGTTTCCGTCCCTTGGGGCCTTCCTCAGTCGCCTCAAGTCATCCCGTCGCGTCTCGCCTGAGCAGTGGATCATTTCGACCGACCGGGCGAGCAAGACCCTTGAGCGAGGCTGCCAGTTGGCCGGGCTTCCTTCGTTCACGCATCACTGCATGCGACACTACTTCGTCAGCAACGCGATTGAGGCGGGCGTGGATTTCAAGACCATCGCGGCCTGGGTGGGACACAAAGACGGCGGCCTGCTCGTAGCCAAGACCTACGGTCACCTGCGAGACACTCATTCTTTTGAAATGGCCAAACGAATGACCTTTACCGCCCGTCCTGAGGCTCAGCCTGGCGCTTGAAGGGGGCTGGGGTTGAATCAACCCCAGATAGGCGCGGAGCGCCGTGGCAAAGCGCCGTAGGGGTCGGCGCGTGGAGCTCCGGCGACTCCAATCAACGCAGTCCATGAACCCAATCGAGCCCTTCAAAGAGATTGGGAGTTGTGAGTGCCTAAGGAGTGATCAGCACTTGCGAGCGAAAGAGCGACTGCAACAGCGTACTCAGGAGGAAGCGGCCAATACTGACAAGGGAAAGAGAGGGCGGAGCCGGAGCCGCGCGAAGCGCGGCCCGGCCCGCCCCCCTTTCCTTGTTACTACTGTCAGTAACTAGTAATAATTGAACTTGGGTAGCAGGGGTCGCGGCGCAGCCGCGTTTTCCTTGTTATTATGGTTAATAACTGTCCACTGATGAAATCTGCGATTCGCCTCACGCTGGCGAAACAGCCGCGGCTCAACATGCTCAAGTGAATACGAACGGTCTAGTGAGGTCTTCTTGGGGTATCCCACACTGCCACCCCATAGGAATAGGCGCACTGTCGACCTTCGCGTGCCTGATGATTGCGGCTGCCGGCTTGCTATCTCAATCGGCTAGCGCCTCGCCTAACTTGGAAGCGCGCTACTGGCACGTCAAAGGAACCCAACTTCGACTTATCGTCGAAACCACTATCCAGCACAGCAGCATAATCCCAGATACCCCGAGGACCACTAGCGATGCCAAGGGATGGCTTTTGGTAGTGGACCTCAGTTCGAGTCAAGCGCTAGGCGCACGTTCAGTCGTTGTTGGACCGCTTTGGGATACTCCGAACCCACACACAGGGTTTGATGGACTTATATTCACGAAAGCTGACCAAGAAGCCGCAAAAGCCACACCATTCGTCGCATTCGACAGCGACGGGAATGTCATGCGTATCAAGAACGGCCACCGTTGTGAGCTGATTCTCGAACAAGCCACAGCAAGATGGGTTGACCGAGGTGCGTACGTGCCCCCTCCAGAGAAAATCCCTTTCCTGGGCGAAGACCTCCTGAGGACGGCATCGAAGCGATACGAACTTCGGCGTGACCCCGGCAACGGGAGGGTCACACTTTACGAGACGCTCACCGGAGCCCGCGTCCCAAACGAATGGGTCACCAATGCTTTCTCAACTTACCGCACCATACCAGACATAGATAACACCAAAGCCTTTGTCTCCGAAGGGCTAGATTGCCTTGTCTGTTTCCCACATTGGATCTGGAACAAAGGTTTCGGGAAAGGCGTCGTCTCGGACTTTCAGGTCGGAGGGCATTCGTATAAGCGAGCAGACTACCTGTTTTGGTTCCACCCGCCAAGCCGGGAGCCCATAGTCATCCACCGGCCTCAAGTTGATAACACTGAGTTCGATGGAGTCCCTTCATTTATGGTGATGGTCAACAACCAACCTTGGATGTTCTACAACCGAATAGGAGCCGTCAGGCTTCAGCGCCTAGATGGCCCGGAATTCTTCGAGGCGAAGACGGCGAGCCTAACAGAATGGCCCCAATATGGAATTCGTGATGAGCAACATCTGCCGGAGCAAAATTGCATCGCTATGTTCTATGATAACCGGGCAACGCTTCACACCTACATCTGGAATTATCAGTCCGGGAAAATCGCCCAGTACGATACAAGCTACTCTGAGTTGTTTTGGAGCATCCTAGGGAGCGAATACCGGCCAAAGGGGCATATCGAACCTCTTGAGTCCAAGTAGAGGACAGGCAGGACAATTAGGCGCTCCTTCGTCAGGCCCGAAAAAAGTAACCCGTTTTAGTAACCCGGTGCTCAAATTTAGGCCGATTCTGGAGGACTCCAGGTGAGGCGCGGTTCCAGAAAACTGCGAATCTACGAGTGAAAATCGACGCGGTATGATTGCAGAGGATTCAGGCCAAAGTGCCTGTTCAAATTAGGAAACCACTGCTCTATCCAGTTGAGCTACGGGGACGCAGGGACCGCCGGAGAACGTGGCGCGTTGCGGCGGAGATTTCACGCCAAAAGGGGATGCCAACCATCCTGTGGCAAACGTCGACCGAAGACCCGTGCACCTCATTCCATGGCCAGTTCCTAGCCCTCTCTCGTGGAGGCCTTTTCCTTGTTTCGATGGTTAATAACTGTCCAAACTGAATCACAGTACGGTCCTACCCACTCCATGAAGGAAGGAACCAAGAACGGGAACCCGCCACCTGCGCCAACACATCGCCCAAACTGGTTTCGCGTCGGCCTGTGGCTCCTCGCCTTCCTTTCCTTCGCAAACGGACTGGAACAGATCTACAGCGGAATCGCGGGTGGGGGCCCAGAAGGCGAATCGAGTTGGGTGTATCGTCAAACTGAGCCTGTGCTGTTCTGGATCTATACGGCGGCCTATTTCGCGCTCGGCGGCCTGACCATGCATGCTGCTGTCAGAAGCAAGCCGCCTCCATGTGAGTGAGGAACGCCAAGATGAACCGTGAAATACCAGACTCGGATACCCCGCGGGGTAACCAGTCCTCCAATGCTCTCATGCGGTGTGCCATAACCGGCATTCCAATCCGAGATTCCAGCGACGGCATCTGGGATGACGGGGAGTGGATCAGTTGGGAATGGATCAATCGCCAGCTTGAGACCGACAGCGAAGAGGCCCCGGTGATCGTCGACGATGACTTAGAGGACGAGCAACCTTTCGATTTCGCTCTTTGTCGCATGATTCACGAGGCGAAGGACAGCGAGCGGAGAAGCACCGAAACGTCCCCGCTCTGGGGACGAATCGGTGAACTCTATGCCGCCGAGCGTTTCGGAATTCAGCTAACGGGAAATAACTCCCAGGGCCACGACGGGCGCCTCGACAACGACTTGGTCGAAATCAAGACAATCACTCCCAAGAAGCAAAAGCGGTTCGTGCGAGTGAAGCGCGCTGGGAATTTCAGTCTGCTTGTGGTCGTAAACGTGCGACAGGATTATCAACTTAAGGCGCGTCTCGTGCGCCGCGACCGCTTACCGAAAGGAAATGGCGGAAATTGGCTGCTCCTGTCGTGGGCCCGAATCTGCCAGCTAGCGGAGCCAGAGTAGCCACAGCTACCCGCTCCGAGGAGATTCAGACGCCCCACGCGATAACCTGTCCCCCACTGGCTCTCAGCTGATCTGAAGATGAGGTTCCGCGCCTTCATTGCACTCGCCGCAACAGTCATGGTGGCTGCATGCGGCGACACACCAACTCCTCTCAATGACGCAAGAAAGGAGACATTGAGAAAGACCCTGGACGCGAAGTTTCTTACCGCATCAGTTGGGAGGGAAAACGAGGAGGACTTTTTTCGAATTCTGGCTGCCTTTTCCGAGACCCGGAGAGCCGACGAGTACGTAACGACCGTCAAGTTCGACTCCAGCGATTCAGCCACACTTTCGTTTTCGGATAGCGGCATGCATGGCGGAGGCATCGCGATCGCAAAGAAAACGCACGGGAAGTGGACGATAGATCAAAAACTCCACTTCATGTGAGACGACGGCATCCTACGCGATAGCCTGTTTGTCACCGACCTCCCTACCACTACGTCCATGAGTGAATCCGTGACCGTTGTCCTCCGCGAGGTCGCGCCGGCCGATCTTGATGCGTTCTTCGTGCACCAGCTCGATCCGGAGGCGAATCGGCTGGCGGCGTTTGTCGGTGAGAATCCGCGGGACCGGACGGTGTTCGACGCGCGCTGGGCGCGGATCCTGGCTTCGCCGCGGAATGTCAACCGGACGATTGTCGCCGGGGGGCAGGTCGTCGGTCATGTCGCCTGTTTCCCGCAGGACGGTGAGCTCGAGGTCACCTATTGGCTCGGACGGGAATTCTGGGGACGGGGCCTCGCGACCCAGGCGCTCCAGGCGATGCTCCGGCTGGTGCCGACCCGGCCCATCCACGCCCGCTGCGCCACCGACAATGTCGGGTCCCTCCGCGAGCTGCAGAAATGCGGTTTCGTGATCACCGGGAACGACCGCGGCTTCGCTCACGGGCGCGGCGGGGTGACGGAGGAGTACCTGCTCCGCCTAGACGGGACGGCGCCGGCCGCGCAGGCCTAGGGTGCATCTGTCCACCTGGTCTTCCGGTCAGTCATTCGGGCTGTTGCGAGCATCCGGTGAGCAGGCGCCGCGGGTTTCGATCAAGGCGCACTCTTTTTGACCACGGAATACACGGATCACACGGATCAACCCACGATCGAATGCTCTCGAACCGGGCCCGGCGTAACCGCCGCGTCCCGGTCCGCTCGCCCTTGTTGGAGCTGACAGCCTGAGGCTGCCGTCGTGCTCTGCGCCTCGGCTTCAGGTCTTCAGCTCCATCTGGCCATGCGGCCCGTGAGGTGAGTGCAGCTCAGCTCACGGGCCGCATGGATTCGCTTGGTGAATTGATCCGCGCGATCCGTGAATTCCGTGGTCAAAAAAACACCCAGTTAGCCACCGGACCAAGCCGCAGCGTCACCCACCCGTCCACAAACGCGGGTGTTTCAATCCAACTAATCCCTCGAACCCGTCCTAGAGGCGCTGGAGCGAAATCTTCACGACCCGGCCCTCGAAGAACGCCACGTAGAGCTTGGCGGACTCCATGTCCGGGATGTCGAGCGGCTCCATGCCCGGGTCGCGGGCGCTGAAGCTTGCCTGGTAGGGCTTCTGACCCTTGCGGTCGAAGGCCCAGTAACTCTTGCCGTGCGACGGCCCGAGCACCGACACGCCACTGTACGCCCAGTTTTCGGGCGTCTTCGTGACGTCCTTCTGGTCGGAACTCGCGTCCTTGGCGGCCGCCGCGGGCTCGGCCGGCACATAACCCTCCGGGTAGAGGTTGGTGTAGATCCAGAATCCCACCGGGCCGCGGGGCGTCTGCCGGACCTCGGTGCGCGTCGGCGCGCCCAGCGCGACGTAAACCATGTCAGCCGTGAAGCCCGGTTCGACGATCCCGTCCCGGAGCTTCTGCTGGATTTCGGGACGAAGCTGCTCGTACATCGCCGACTTCTCGGAAATGCGGGCAGAGATGCCATTGCTGCAGCCGACCAGGGTCAAACTCAGCAGGGCAACCAGAAGACAGGGGTATTTTCTCATGAAGCGGGGGGTTATGCTCATGAGCCTAAGACGCCTGACCCGCGGAAGTCAGGTACAAGAAATCGCGGCGCAGCGGGTCGCGGCCCTGCCCGCCATCGAGACGACCAAGGACACCGGTGACCGCGGCACCCATACCCCGGCAAGCACGGGGTTTAGATGATTGCGAGTTCCGTAGCGGCTCGAGAGAGTTGCGACCCGCAATTGGGAGGTCGTAGTCTCCTCAGAAACGATCCGGCCTCTCAAGGCACTCGCCATGCACCCTCTGGCCACACTCCAACCTGTCACCACCCAGGAGAGTTCGCTCTTTCAGGCTACCAATTTTGTCGAGGCGGGCTTGGCTTGCATGGGCTTGGCCCTCGTCATCTGGGGAACGGCGCGGTGGTTGGGACGCAAGAAACGACCATCCAGCGGCTCCTATCTCACTTGGCAGTGGCTGTTCGTCGCGGGCGGCTGTCTCCTGGCACTGGGAATAGCGTTACACGCCCTCTACCCGGATCCCTGTTTTTGATTCCCGCGTGCCTCCCGATGCGCCCTGCGCAAGATTCGATCCGCCCGATGAAAATCCGGCCCACAGGTCTAGTGGCGATCATGGCGACGTTTCTAGTCGCCGCCCTAGGGCTGCGCTCGGCAAGCCCCACTTCGTGGCAAGACACGATTGATGCCGAGCTTGCAAGGTCGCGACGCCTGAACCTGACCAACGTGTACTCCGTGAGCGCGAGCTCGGCCCACGTCTTGGTTACGGTTGAGATGGCGGCGATCTTTGATTCGCAGCCAGAATCCGACGTGGTGGCTTATCTTTCGGAACTGTGCGAACCCCAGCGTCATCCCGAGACCGCGAGCATTCGGCCTCACATCCGGTTCCTGATCGAGCTGCTTCGCGACCACCGCACGCACGGCAGTCCATTCAAACAATGGACATTCCACCGAGAAGGTCGCAAAGAAAGCGTGGAGGTGGTCGATTACCCGGTGCCTTCTCCCGGGAGGCGCTCGAGTGAAAAAGACACTCACTGAGACGCTCAGTCCTAACCCGCGATTCACTCCTCGTTCCCTGTCTAGCCTGCGTGATTCACCAAGGTCCTCCCGCCCCATGGCTCCCATCTCCGGCTATTTCCTGATCAAACCCGACGACCTTGCGTGGCGGCCTTCGAACCAGATGCAGGTGCCGAATGCCGACTACCTCGAGCGCACCAAGAGCCAGCTCCTGGGTGCGCGGCTCTGGCGGCTGCCGCCGAAGAGCGCGAACACGCTCCACAAGCATGTGAAAGCGGAGGAATTCTACTTTGTCCTCGAGGGCACCGGACGCATGCGCGTGAACAACGAGACCCTCACGGTGCCGAAATACGGCGGCGTCCTCGTCGGTCCGGACGCGATGCGGCAGATCTTCAACGACTCCGACACCGAGGTGCTCTGGCTGATTGTCGGCGCCCCGGACAACGAGCTCGAGCCCGGCGAGAAACTGGACCTCCGGAAATTCTGGCCCGTCGACCCGAAGCAATTGCCGCCGGAGCTGAACGGAGTGGTTTGGCCACCCTTGGGGGAGAAAATGCCAAACGCCAAACTGCCAAATGCCAAATAAGCGGTAAGCTGTAGGCTGTAGGCTTTAGGCTGTAAGCGGTAAGGCAGAATCAGAGGAAGCCGCGAGGGTGCTCTCGGTGGCTTAGCTTTTACAGCGAATCCCAGCTTTGTCTGCCACACTCTCCGCGCGGTCACCCCCTTTGCGCGCTTACCCCATACATGCTTACCCCAATATTCGCTTACCCCTTATTTGGCGTTTGGCAATTCTCTGAAAAAGTCAGCGGACCTTCAACTTCACTGCCTGCCCCTGAGCCTGCAGGCAGAGCTCCGCGGCTTTGAACGCGTGTGCCTGGGTCATCGCCTTCTCGGTGCGGTGCAGACAGTCGAGGATGAGTTCGCCGAAGAAGCGGAAGCCGACCTTGCCGGCCAGCTCGAGATGATGCTCGCCGCGGCTGTCGACCAGGTAGAGCTGGTCGCCCGTCCCGCGCGCCACGTCGGCGTACTTGCGGAGTTCGATGTAGCCGTCGGTGCCGAGGATCAGCGTCCGGCCGTCGCCCCACGTGCTGAGGCCCGACGGGGTCATCCAGTCCACGCGGAAGTAATTCGTCGCGCCGTTGTCGGCCACGAGCGTCGCCTCGCCGAAGTCCTCCAGCTCGGGGTTCTCGGGGTTCGCGTAGTTCGCCACGGCGGCGTGCATGACCTTCGCGTCGGCCGCGCCGCTGTAGTGGAGGAACTGCTCGATCTGGTGGCTGCCGATGTCGCACAGGATGCCGCCGTACTTGGCGTGCTCGAAGAACCACGCCGGCCGCGCCGCGCGGTTGAGCCGGTGCGGGCCCAGCCCGAGCACCTGCACGACCCGTCCGATCGCGCCCCCGCGCACGAGGTCGCCGGCGTACATCGCGCACTCCACGTGGAGCCGCTCGCTGTAATAGACCATGTACTTCCGTCCCGTCGCCGCGACGAGCGACCGGATCTCGGCCAGCTGCGCCAGCGTCGTGAACGGCGTCTTGTCCGTGAAATAGTCCTTCCCGGCCCGGATCACCCGCGCACCCACCGCGGCACGGTCGCACGGCACGGCCGCGGCCGCGACGAGCTTCACCGCGTCGTCGGCGAGGATCTCGTCGAACGACCGCGCGATTTTCACCCCGGGATACTTCGCCGCGAAGTCCGCGGCCCGCGCCGCCTGGGGATCATAGACCCACTTGAGCGTGCCGCCGGCCTCCATGAGACCGTTGCACTGGCCGAAGATGTGGCCGTGATCGAGATAGGCCGCGGCGAAGACAAACTCACCGGGTTTCACAACGGGCTGCGGCCGGCCCGTGGGCGCGTAGTTCATGCCGCTCGCTGCTGGTTGCATGGCTGAGGGACGAACTATGCGGGCGGACGGGCAACGGAGGCAGCAGAAATTACGGGGACCGTCCGGATGAAGAGGGGGAGGACTTACGAATTACGATTTCTGAGTTACGATTTAAGAGTCTAGCCACAAACCACTAAGGAAATCGCTGGCCGTAACTCGTGGATCGGTGGCGTGCGCTGGTTGGTTTTTTCCAGACGAAAAAATCACGGGTTGACACGGCTGGCGGCGGATTCACTGTCTCCCCTCCCTTTCAGTCATGAGCACCACCGAGCAGAAGCAGCAGACACCCACGCCCGCGGAACTCCCGTTCACGAACCCGCCGGCGATGAAACATTTTGTGACCGACACGGGCAAGATCCTGCCCCGCAAGTACACCCACTTGACGGCCAAGCACCAGCGCGCGATCACGAAGACGATCAAGCACTCGCGCAACATGCTACTCTCGCAGTAAGCACCAACACAACCTGACTACCTGAGGCCGGAGCCGTTTGGCTCCGGCTTTTTCATGCCGGTGTGCCGGCCGGGGGCGCGGCGCGGTTGAAGGTTGAGGGTTGAAAGTTGAGGAGGTCGGACGCCGGAGATTCGGCGATCTTCGCTCGGCGCCCGGCCGCCGACTCCACTCGGCCGCCCGCCCGCGAAGAAACAGCAGAGTTCGCCCCGCTCAACGGCTGACGGTGCCACCGCGCAAAACCCCGGCCCGGATTACGGCTTTCAACTTTCAACGTTCAACCCTCAACTCCACCCATGCCCTCCCCCACCCGCACCTATCGAGGCACCCCGCGCAACCTGGCGCGGCTGGCTCGGCGCTTGCGGGCGGGCGAACTCGTGGCGGTGCCGACCGAGACGGTTTACGGGCTCGCCGCGAATGCGCTCGATGCGACGGCCTGCCGCCGGATTTACCAAGCCAAGGGCCGGCCGTCCCGCGACCCGCTCATCGTCCATATTCACTCGATCGAGCAGTTGGGAACCGTCGCCGTGCCGAATGAGGCCGCGCTCCGGCTGGCGCGCCGTTTCTGGCCGGGACCCCTGACGCTGATCCTGCCGAAGCGTCCCACCGTGCCCGACGTTGTTTCGGCCGGCCTGCCGAGTGTCGCGGTGCGGATGCCGAGTCATCCCGTTTTCCGCCGGCTGCTGCGTCTCGCCGGCGTGCCGCTCGCCGCGCCGAGCGCAAACCCGTTCGGTTATGTGAGCCCGACCTCTGCCGCGCATGTGGCGGCCGGGCTCGGTGGGCGAATCCCGAGCATCCTCGACGGAGGACCGAGCCGGATCGGGCTCGAGTCGACCATCATCGACATCCGGCGTCCGCGCTCGCCCCGCCTGCTGCGTCCCGGCGCGATCACGCAGGCCCAGCTGGAGCGCGCGCTGGGCGTGAAGGTCCGCGTGTCGCGGAAGAAAGTCGCCGCCACCGCGGCCCAGCTCGCGCCGGGCCAGTTGGCGCGTCACTACAGTCCGCACACGCCCGTTTCGCTGCACGCCACGCTGTCCGCCGCCGCGCCGTACCAGGCGCCCCGGGAGGCGTGGGTTTATCTTGCCCGCCCGAAGGGTCGGGTTGGGCGCAATGTGTTCTGGCTCGACGCGAAGGGACGGCTCGACGGCGTCGCGCGGCAGCTCTTCCACATGCTCCGCACGCTTGATGCGCGCCGCTTCGAGCGGATCCATATCGAGCTCGCCCCCGGCAGCGGCTTGGCCGACGCCATCAACGATCGCCTGCGGCGTGCGGCGGCGCGGTGATCGGAAATCGGATTCTTCTCACAGGAGGGAACGGAGGATTGGGCGGGACTTGGGGTACTGCTGGCGGGCAGCTCGGACTCGGTGTTTTCTTTTACCACGGATTTCGTGGATTTTGGCGGATGAGACGGACGAGGCCCTGCGGACTGCGCACCGACTGACGTCGCTGCGCAGTCCGCAGGGCGAATTCGAGGGGACCCGGTTCTGCCGGATCGTATCCCAGGCCCGAACGGACCTAGCGATGCGCGCAGCGCAACGCGACGGTCCGTGAGGACTCCTCCGTCTCATCTGCCAAATCCGTGTGATCCGTGGTAAAAAAACACCGCAGCCAAACCAGCCGGCCCAGCAGCACCCCACGCCCTCGCCCGTACCTCCGTTCCCTCCGTTACCTCCTGTGAAAAGATCTGCAGATCGAGCTCTACCCCAGCGCCCGCTTTAGTTCCGCGAGCAGGCGCTCGTTTTGTTCGCGGGTCCCGACGGTGACGCGGATCCACTCGGGGAGGCCGTAGGATTTCACCGGGCGGACAATCACGCCGCGACGCTGCAGGGCATCAAAGACCTTCAGGCCGTCGCCCACGCGCACGAGGATGAAATTCGCCACGCTCGGGACAAACTCGCGGCCCAGCGCCCGGAAGCCCGCCTCCAGCTGCGCAAGTCCGGCCCGGTTCTCCCGGACGCACTTGGCCGTGAACTCGTGGTCATCCAGCGCCGCGATGGCCGCGGCCTGCGCGATCGCGTTCACGTTGAACGGCTGGCGCACGCGGTTCAGCAGCGTCGCCGTCTCCGCCGCAGCATAGCCGTAGCCGATGCGCAGCGAGGCGAGACCGTAGATCTTCGAGAAAGTCCGCAGGCAGACCACGTTCCGGCCCTCGCGGATCAGCGGACGCAGGTCGGGCGTTGGCTCGACGTATTCCGCGTAGGCCTCGTCGAAGACCGTCACGACGTGCTCCGGCATCGCGCGGGCAAACGCCAGCATCTCGGCCTCGGAGTTGGCCGTGCCCGTCGGGTTGTTCGGCGAGCACACATAGACCAACCGCGTGCGGGGGGTCACGGCCGCCGCGATCCGGTCGAGATCGTGCCGGTGGTTCACCAGCGGCACTTCGATGGCCTTGGCGCCGAAGAGAAGCGTGACGAGCTTGTACACCACGAACGCGGGCGCGCCCATGACGACCTCATCGCCCGGACGGAGCAGCGCGTGGCCGAGGAGCTCGATGACCTCGTTGGAGCCGTTGCCGACGACAAACTGCTCAGGGGCGAGACCGCGGGCGGCGGCGAGCTTCTGGCGGAGCGCGAAGCAGCCGCCATCGGGATAGAGTTCGCCGTGCTCGAGGGCGGCCTTGGCGGCGGCCAGGGCGCGGGGCGACGGGCCGAAGGGATTCTCGTTCGAGGCGAGCTTGATGATCGTCTCGGGATCGAGTCCGAGCTCGCGCGCCACCTCCTCGATCGGCTTGCCCGGCTCATAAACCGGCTGCTTCAGGACCGTGGGATTGACGAGGGCCTCGAACTTCATCCGACCATGAAAGCACAAATCTCCGAAGTGGAGAAACCAGAATTTGGTCGCAGGCCGGACCGGTGCTTTTCCAAACCGAACGCCGAACGTCGGACGCCCAACGCCGGACGTCGAAGGAGAATGCGGCTCGCGGCGCTATTTTGACCGGCTGGGGACGCGGACGACCTTCATGCCGGCGGCGAGGGCGCCTTTGATGCCGGGCTCGGCGTCCTCGAAGACGAGACACTGGCGCGGATCGACCCCGAGGAGCTGGGCGGCGAGCAGGAACATGTCGGGCGACGGCTTGCCGTGTTTCACGTCGTCAGCGGTGACGACCGCACGGAACAGCGGGGCGAGCCCGGTGACGGCGAGGGAGCGGTCGACGATCGCGCGCGGGCCGCCGGAGGCGATGGCGAGCGGATGCGTCTGGTGTTTCTGGCGGGCGAACGTCACGACCGGCTCGATGAGCTGGGCGTGCTTCTGGGTCTCGGAGAAATACTCCTCCTTGATGCGAAACACCTCATCCGGATCGAGCTGGAGCCCGTAGTGCTCGGCGAAGAGCTCCGCGACGCGGCGGGTCGGAATGCCCCCGAGCTTGTAGAACAGGTCCTCGTCGAGCGCATGCGGCAGCCCGGAGTCGCGCATGGCGCGGTCCCACGCCTGGTAATGGAGCGGCATGGTATCGATGAGCGTGCCATCGAGGTCGAAGATGTAGCCGGCAAACTCACCGGACGGAATGTCGAGATGCATGCAGGCGCGCAACGCACGGCGAAAACCCGCGGGAAGCAACCTTCAATTGCGGATCGCGGATTGCGGATTCGGCCAGCGAGGCGCGCAGCGCCGCTGGAATATGATTCCGAATTCCCGAATTGAATCTCACCGGCGCTTCGCGCCCGGCTGGGTTGAAATCCGCAATCCGCGATCCGCAATCCGCAATTTCAGTGTCCTGCCCTCGGGTTCTGCTTCTCCAGGCGCTTCAGTTCGGCCAGTGAGCGGGTCTTCAGGCGGGCGGCGCCGCGGTTGGCCTTCGTGCGGACGCGCGGGCCGGCGGCGAGGCGCTTCTTCGCGTCGGCGATGGCGCGACGGTACTGTGGCAGCCACGGGGCCTGCGCCACCAGCATCTCGTCCACCATCTGCCAGACCTCGGGCGGGTTGCAGACGGCCCCGACGAGCGGGTCCATCATGAAGGCCTGGCGCAGCAGCGTGTCGTCGCCCGCGACCGCCGCCTCGACGCCGAGGCGCTGGACGCTGATCGAGGCGTTGCACACCGCGGCGCAGCCGAGGGGCAGGTCGCCGACCTGGGTCATGTTGATGCCATGACGATCGACGAAGCCCGGGGCCTCGATGATCGCGTCGACCGGGAGATTCGAGATCGTTCCGCGGTTCGGGAGATTGAAATGCCCGCGATACACGCGGCCGGTTTCCAAGGCCTCAAGGATGCGGCTGCCGTGCTCCTCGCTGCGGTTTTCCTGGGAGTACTTCAGCGTCGCGTGGCTCTTCTTCCCGCCGAACTCGGCCTCGAACCAGTGCCGGCCCTCGGTGCAGACGCGGAGGTAGCCGCCGGTCTCGCCGAGGATCCACGAGCTCATGTCGATCCACTTCCGGATCTCGTCGGGGCGCTTCCGGTACCACGGCACGTATTCGCTGAGATGGCCGTTGGACTCGGTCGAGTAGTACCCGAAGCGGCGCAGCATATCGATGCGCACCTTCTCCTCGCGACGGTAAGCGGGGTGGCGCTCGAAGGCGGCGAGCAGGTCCTTGGTGCGGTCGCGGCCGTCGGTCTTCACCGACACGTACCACGTCTGGTGGTTGATGCCGGCGCAGATGATGTCGACCTCCTCCTTCTTGCGGCCGAGGACCTGGGCGATCTGGAAGTGGCCGTGCTGGACGCCGTGGCAGAGTCCGACGCAGCGGACGCCGCCATACTTGTTGGCGGCCCAGGTCATCATGGCCATCGGGTTCGCGTAGTTCAGCAGCAGGCAGTCGGGAGCGGCGACCTCGCGGATGTCGCGGCAGAACGAGAGCAGGGCGGCGATGCCGCGCTGGGCGTACATGATCCCGCCGGCGCAGAGCGTGTCGCCGACGCACTGGTCGACGCCGTACTTCAGCGGGATCTCGATGTCGTGGGCGAACGCCTCGAGCCCGCCGATGCGGACCACGCAGAAGACGTATTTCGCGCCGCGGAGCGCCTCGCGGCGGTTGGTGGTCGGCGTGATCTTGGTCGCGAGGCCGTTGGCGGCGATGTCGCGGCGGCAGAGCTCCGTGACCATCGCGAGGTTGCGCGGGTTGATGTCGGTGAAGGCGAGGTCGATGCCGGCGAACTCCGGCACGGCGAGCAGGTCGGCGAGGAGCCGGCGGGTGAACCCGATCGAGCCGGCGCCGATGAAGGCAACTTTGAAGGACATGGGGAGAGGGGTGAGAGCCCGATGGGGCTGGGCGACCTCACTACGGAGGGCGGCGGCAGAACACTATCCAATTGTTACCCCGGCCGATGAAAAAACAGCCGGCGGCGGGCTGGAAAGTGACATTTTTCAGGGCGTCCGCTCAGGGCTTGCCTAGCGAAACTGGCGAACGAGAATCAGGGACGTTCGCCCGGGTCCGGTCCCGGGCCCTTGCCCCCGAACCCCACCACCCCTGCCCGGTCCGGAACCCCGTCCGTCCTTGGCTGACCAATCCCGGCCCGGATCCGCCGCCTGCGGCGGAGCCCATCCATAACCCGACCCCACGGAGAAATCCCCATGTCAACCGAAGCGAAATGCCCGTTCAACCATGGCGCCGCGCTGCCGACCGGCACGGCCAACAGCGACTGGTGGCCGAATCAGCTCAAGCTCGAGCTCCTGCACCAGCACTCGGCGAAGTCGAACCCGATGGACGCGGGTTTCAACTACGCGAAGGAATTCAAGGGTCTCGACTACGCGGCCCTGAAGAAGGACCTCGCGGCGCTCATGACCGACTCGCAGGACTGGTGGCCGGCGGACTTCGGCCACTACGGCCCGCTGTTCATCCGCATGGCGTGGCACAGCGCCGGCACGTACCGCACCGGTGACGGCCGCGGCGGCGGCGGCCGGGGCCAGCAGCGCTTCGCCCCGCTCAACAGCTGGCCGGACAACGGCAACCTCGACAAGGCGCGCCGGCTCCTCTGGCCGATCAAGCGGAAGTACGGCCGCAAGATCTCGTGGG
>DAOQKI010000051.1:0-24047 GCA_035334485.1 Opitutaceae bacterium | reverse complement strand
TGAATGGTCGGGGCGGTGAGATTCGAACTCACGACCTCTACGTCCCGAACGTAGCGCTCTACCAGGCTAAGCTACGCCCCGATCCTGTTTTCCCGGCCGCATGCGGCTGAGGGAAGGCGGAGAAAATGCCGTGCGCGGCGGCACTGCAAACAAAATATCGCGGTAAAAACAAAGGCCCGCGGACGGGGTCCGCGGGCCTTGGAAGTTGGGCTGGGCCGGGGCTTAGGAAGCCGGGGCGGGGGCGGCGGGCGGCCGGGAGAGGGCGCTGTCGCCGGCCTTGCGGGAGATCATCTCGACGGTGCGCTGGATCTCCATCTCGGCGGCGCGGCGCCGGACCTTGCCGAGCTCGACCTGCTTCGCGAGCTCGAAGGTCTCACGGTTGAGCTTCTCCTTGTTCGCGCGGAGGCTGCTGAGCTGGATCTCGAGGTCGGCGGCCTTCTTGGAGCTGGCGTCGGCCTCGGCGAGGAACTTCTCGGTCGACTCCTGGATCTTGCGACCTTCCTCCTCCCACTTGGCGAGCTTCTCGGCCTCCTTCTTGGCCTCCTCGGCGGCGCGCTCGGCGGAGCGCTTCTCGGCGTCGGCGCGGGCCTTGGCCTCGATCTGGGCCTTGCGCTCGCGCTCAATCCGCTGGTCATCGGCGGCCTTGCGGGCGTGCTCGACCTCGCGGGCCTCGACGCGGTTCTTCTCGGAGAAATACATCACCAGGAAGACCGCGAGCATCGTCCCGACAGAGATAACATACATCCACTTTTTCATGGGAGAGGGGGAGAGGTGTGGGGGTTAGGAATTGTCGCGATCGCGGCGGGCCTTGGCGGCGGCAGCCTCGGCGGCGGCGCGGGCGGCATCGGCCGCGGCGATCTTGTCGATGACGGTGGAGAGGCTCTTCACGTTGTCCTCGGCCTGCTTCACGTAGACCCGGAGGAAGGCCTGCTCCTCGACGAGGCGCTTGCGCTCCTCCTCGAGCTTGGAGATGGCGTCCTTCTCGATCTTGATGTCGCTCTCGAGACGGGAAACCTGCTTGGCGAACTTCTCCTTGTCGGTGTAGGCCTTCTCCTTGGCGTCGTTGGCGGCCACGCGGAGCTCTCGGTCCTTCTTCTCCTTGGCCTCCTTGGCCTCGCGCTCGGCCTTGCGGCGGAGGACGCCGGCGTTGGCCTCGCGGATGGCCTGCTCGTTGGCGCGGGCCTGGGCGAGGGCCTTGGCTTCCTTATCCTGCTTAACCTTGAGGGCCTTCGCGGCCTCGTTGGCCTCGTAGGTGGAACTGAAGTTCCAGTAGACGGCACCGAAGATGATCAAGCCCACGATCGGGGCCAGGACGTAGACGAAGCTTTTCTTCATGATGTTAAAGTTGCGGGGGAAAAGTGAGGGTTACTTCAGGTTCTTCAGCGCATTCCGCTCCTTGATCGCATCCTCGATCGCGGTCTTCAGGCGCGGCAGCTGCGAGTCGTGGGAGAGGTCGGTGAGGGCGATGGCCTGGTTGACGGCGTTGAGGGCCTCGTCGTAGCGGCGCAGCTCAAACGAGATATAGGCGAGGAAGTTGTAGACCGCGCCGGGCTTCTCGAGGTTGCCCTTCGCCACGGCGGTGTTGAGGGCCTTGTAGGTGTCCTCGCCCTTGTCCAAGGCGTAGTAGATCTGGGCGGCCTGGAAATCGAGCTGGCCGGAGCGCGGGAAGAGGGCGGAGGCCTCCTTCAGGACGTCGACCGCCTGGTAGGGCTTGTCGACCTGCTGGTAGCAGTAGGCGAGGTACTCCCAGTTCTTCTGCGTGGACTCGATGGAGCCGTTCTTCAGGCCGGAGTAGAGCAGCTCGGTGGCCTTGCCGTACTGGCCGAGGTTGATGTAGATGCCGACCAGGTTGAAGTTGTCCTTCGGGGTCTTGGTGAAGCCGAGGGCCTGCGAACGCTCGGTGGCGATGATCGCGCGGATGTTGTTCTCGCGGGCGCGCTGCTCGTCCTTGTCGAGGCCGAGGTTGAGGTAGGTCGCGATCAGCTGGGCCCAGTAGTCCTTCTTGCTCGGGTACTGCTTGACGAGCAGTTCGAGGATCTCGGCGGCGCGGGCGGAGTTGCCCTCCTGCTGGTAGCAGGCGAGCTGGAGGACGTAGAACGTCTCCTTCGGGTGGGCGGTGGAGAGGAGGCCGGCGTCGATCTCGGCCTGGGCCTGCTTGAGCAGGTTGGCGTCAACCCGCTCGGGATTGATGATCGCCTGGTTGTAGAGGATGGAGGCGGAGAGAAGGGCGGCTTCCTGGCGCTGGGAGTCATTGGCGGCGCGGCCGGTGGGGCTCGCGATCCAGCGCTTGATGAACGCGGAGGCCTTGCTGAAGTACTGCTGCTGGAGGGCGAGCGACTTGGTCGACGTGGCCTCCTGGTAGTACAGCTGGACGAGGTAGTAGATCTTCTCGGCGATGTCCCGCTCGTCGAAGTAGCTGTAGGCGTCGCCGAGGCGGACGGCGGTCTCCATGGGCTCGATCGCCTTGGCGTACTCGCTCTTCGAGAGATAGATCTTTCCCTTGATGTCGGAGAGGATCGCGTAGTCGTAGGTCGTCGGGCCGACGGTGGTCTGAAGACCGCTGAGGAGGGCGAGGGCGCCATCCCAGTTCTTGGCGTCGGTGAGGGGCTTCAGCTTGTTGAGCTCCTCGGAGACGCGCTCGGTGAGCTGGGCGGGCTCGGCCGCGCGGGCGGCGAGGGGCGCTCCCAGGGCGAGGGCGAGGACCAAGGCCAGGCGGCCTTTGAAGGACGGGACGGTGGAGGAAAGGGCGGACACGGTGAATTAATCCTCGTTCAGGGTGAACACGATCGGCACCTGCATGTGGGTGTTGACCGCGCGGCCGGCCTTCTTGCCGGGGCGGAACTTCCACTTGCTGACGGCCTGGACGGCCGAAGCCTCGAACTCGCGCTGGGTGGAGCGGGCGGCGTAGGCGTTGCGGACATCGCCGTTGGTATCGACGATGAAGTCGACGACCACCTCGCCGGCGACGCCGGAGCGGCGCATTTCAAAGGGGTACTGCGGGCGCGCCTGGAACTTGGCGACGGGGACCTGGTCGAGCTTCGAGATATCGAACACCTCGATGCCCTTGCCGAGGCCGCGGCCGGCGCCCTGCGGGATGACGATCGCGCCGGCGTTGGGCTTCAGGCCCTCGGGCGGCGGCGGCTGCAGGGGCTGGACAAAGGAGTCGATCTGGACGACCTGCGGGACGTCCGTCTGCATCGGCGGGGCAAACTCGAGCGGAGTGTCCGGAACATCGTCGGAGGCGACCTTCTCGGGCTCGTCCTGCTCGACCGGGGGCATTTCAATCTGGATCACCTTCTCCTCCTCGGTGTGCTTCACCTTCTTGTTCGGGTGACCGAAGACCTCGCTCAGCCACGCGGTGCCGCCGTGGAGGCAGAAAGAGATGATGAGACCGATGATTAAGTCGCGACGCATGATGGTGGGAGGCTCGTGGGTTTACCGGCCGGTGCCGCGCACACGGGTCTCGACGGAGACTTGCTGGATCTGGGCCTTGCGCACCTCGTCGAGGGCGAGGACGGTGATGCCGAACTTGGCGCGTTCGTCACCGGCGATCAGGATGCGCGGGTTCGGGACCTTGGCCTTGAGATTGGCGAGACGCGGGGCGATTTCGCTGACCTGGATCAGCTCCTTGTTCCAGTAGCAGGTGCCCTGGTCCGAGATCTGCAGGGTAACCATGTCCGGGTCCGGCGCGGAGGCCACCTGGGTGGCGATCGGGAGGTTGATCGGCACCGACGCGATCTTGTTGAGCGAGAGCGTGAACAGCACGAACGTCGCGAGCAGGAAGAAGATGACGTCGATCAGCGGGATGATCTCGATGCGCGCCTTCTTCTTGCCTTCTTCGGCTTTTGCGGTGGGACCGGACATGTTCGGAAAGGGATTGGAACTTGCGGGAAAAGGGGTGGGGCTCCGTCGGATTACGACCCGGAGCCCGCCGGCCGCACGTGGGTCTCGAGGTACACCTTCGAGACGCCCGACTTGCGGATTTCGTCGATGGCATAGCCAAAGACGGAGGAGAAGGTCGCGTTCTCGTCGGCATTCACCAGAATCCGACCTTCGGGATTCGAGGTGTGGTAAGCCCGCAGGCGGGTGATGAACTCATCCAGCGCTACCGGATCCTTGTCCCAAGCGAGGGTTCCTTCCTGGGTAACGCTGATGGTCACAGTGCCCGCCGGGTCGCGGGGCTCGCCCGTCTCCGAATCCGGAACCTTCACGCTCGGCAGGCCATTCGACTTGTTCAGCGAGAGCGTGAACAACACGAAGGTCGCGAGCAGGAAGAAGATGACGTCAATGAGGGGGATGATCTCAATGCGCGCCTTCTTTTTGCCGCCTTTGTTGCCGCCGGATGAACCTGCCATGGTGTGAAGGGTCTAGAGGGAGGACGATGCCGCAGGGATTTTCTTAGGAAGAAAATCAGCGGGCGAACGGAGCGTTGGTCTCGGACTTCTTGATGATGAGCTCGAGCGCGTTGGACGCGTCGGCCACCTCGTGCTTCGCCTCCTCGATGCGGGCGTTCAGGTAATTGAAGGGGAGGAGGGCCGTGATCGCGATGAAGAGACCGCAGGCCGTCGCGATGAGCGCCTCGGCGACGCCACCCGTGATCTGGCCGGAGGCCGTCGCGATGTCACCGGTCATCGAGCCGAAGGTGCGCATCATGCCGGTAACGGTACCGAGCAGGCCGAGCATCGGGGCGGCGGTGATGACGGTGTCGAGCGTGGCCATGCCCTGCTGGTAGCGGGCGAGCTCCTGGCCGGACGCGCGGATGAAGGCGTTCGAGAGGGAGTACTCCTTGTTCGTGAGGCTGTAAACGAGGATGCGCGCCACGAAGTCCTTGCTCTTCTTGCCGATCTCGACCGCGCCCTCGATGTCGCGACGCTCCACGTGCTCGAGCATCTTCTCGACGACCTCGGGCTCGCGCTGGCTGTTCTCGCGAATGATGAAGAGGATGCGCTCCACGACGACCGTCAGGCCGACGAACGAGAGCAGCAGGATGGGCCACATAATCTGGCGGCCCTTCATGAAGAGTTCCATGACGGTATCATCGCCAAGGAGGAATGCGATAGGCAGGCTGTGATGGATCATAGGAGGAAGGAAGTTTGGGTATTACGTGTCGGGTTGGGTACTGAGTGAATCTGGAGAGGGGGGACAGGCGCAGCGCGCTCCATGCCAGCCGGCAGCGGCGCGCGCAGCCCGGTCAGGAATGCTCTTCTCGTTTCTGTCGCAACACACCCCCGGCCTGCCCTGCTTCGGGGCGATTTCTGGCCGGACTTTCCGAGGTGGTGACTGAGGGGATCAGCATGATGCTGAGCTTAAATTCGGGGGAAAAAAACGGAGAGAACGTGAACTAGGGGTCAACGAAACTTGGCTGTCAACTTTGTTTGTCTGGGAACATCCCTATGCGGGACGACCGGCGTTTGCTAGGCCAATTCTCGGACGCGAATCCGGGGCTTGATTCGGGCCGGATCCGGGCCGTCGGTTGGCTGCCCGACTAGGACTCGAACCTAGACAAAACGAGTCAGAGTCGTTTGTGCTACCATTACACCATCGGGCAGTGAAAACCTCGGCACGGCGGAGCCGGCAGAGCCTCTACACAGCGGAGAATGGAGCCGGCGATGGGATTCGAACCCGCAACCGCCTGTTTACAAAACAGGTGCTCTACCATTGAGCTACGCCGGCGCGATCTAATCGCGCAAGTGCGAGGAAGTTGACTGGGAAAAAACGGACGGTGGTGGCTCCCCGGGGACTCGAACCCCGAACCAATTGATTAAGAGTCAACTGCTCTACCATTGAGCTAGGAAGCCAAAACCGAAAGGTGAAAAACTCACAAAGCGGCAGTTGATGTCAACTGCGATTTCGCTGGGAAAGTGAGAGTTTTTCCGCTGCCCGGTTAATGTCTTCCAGCAGTCGCGCTTCAACTCTTCGCCGCCCCGTTTTACCAGCGGGTTTCGGCGCAGCACGCTTGCACGTCCGACCGGTTGGCGTCTCAGTGGCGCCCCGCGTTTCCGCATGCGTTTTCTCCGCCCGTTTTGCTCCCTCGGTCTGGCCGTGGTCGTGCTCGCGACGGTCCTCCGCGCCGCGCCGGTTGCCATCAGCTCCGGCACGTTCCGCCACGGGGTCGTGGTCGCCGGTCATCCCCAGGCCGCCGCGGTCGGTCTCGCCGTCCTCCGTCAGGGCGGCAACGCCATCGACGCCGCTGTCGCCACCTCGCTCGCCCTTGGGGTCGCGGAGCCCTACGCCTCCGGCCTCGGCGGGAAGGTCATGCTGCTCTATTATGAAGCGGCCCAGCGGCGCGTCTTCGCCGTCGACGGCATGGATGCCGCCGGTTCGGTCGATGTCGCCGCCTTTTCCCGCCGTCCCGCCGAGGATCGCTCCTATGGTTACGGCGCCGTCGCCGTGCCCGGTCTGCCCGCCGGTCTCTGGCTGGCCCACCAGCGCTGGGGTCGTCGCCCCTGGGCCGACGATGTCGCCCCCGCCGTCGACCTCGCCGAGCGAGGGTTCACCGTGCTGCCGAAATCCCGCCAGTTTTTCGAGGAACAGGTCCGCAAGCTGCGTCGCGGCGACCGCGAGATCGCCCGGCTGTATCTGCCCGGCGGCAAACTCCCCGAGATCGGCGCGGTCCTCCCGAATCCGGACCTCGCCCGCAGTCTCACGCTGCTTGCCACCCACGGACGCGACGGCTTCTACCGCGGTCCCGTCGCCGAGGCGATCGTCGCTGCCTGCGCGGCGGGTCAGGGAAGCCTGACCGCCGGCGACCTCGCGACCTACGAGGCGAGGGTCACTGAGCCAGTCGAGATCTCGTTTCACGGCCTGGAGGTGGTTAGCGCTCCGCCGCCGACCAACGGCTCGGCCATGCTCCTGCCCGCCTTGAAGGCCCTCGAGGAGGACCCGTTGCCCGAAGGCTCGCTGCGGCGGGCGGACGTGCTCGACCGGCTGGGGCGGATCTGGCGCCAAGTCGAACCCGAGTCCTATCGGGTGATCGGCGACGCGCCGGAGTCGCGTTTCAAGCTGGAGCGCCTGCTGGCGCCCGGGGCGATTGACGACCTGCGACGGAAAGCCGGGGTGGCCGTGCCGGCGCCGGTCAGCGCTTGGATGCCCCTGAACGAGGAGGCGGTGGCCTCGACGACGCATTTCATCGTGGTGGACGCGGCCGGCAACGTCGTGTGCGCGACCCAGTCGCTGAGCGTGCACTTCGGGGCGGGGGTGGTCGCGCCCGGGACGGGGATCGTGCTGAACAACTCGATGAGCAATTTTGAATACGGTGACAGGACGCATCCGAACGCACTCGCGCCGGGACGTCGGCCGCGCAGCACGATCTGCCCGACGCTGGTACTGAAGGAGGGCAAGCCGCTGCTCGCGCTGGGGGTGCCGGGGTCGGCCCGGATCCCGACGTCGCTGTTTCAGGTGCTGCTGGACCGGTTGGTTCTGGGCCGGCCGCTGGCGGAGGCGATCGGGGACACCCGGTTCCATTTCGAGATTCCGTGGCGGAAGGGCGACGTCCAGGCCGTGGAGGCGGAACAGTCGCTGCCAGCAGGGGAGGCGGAGGGACTCCGGCGGCTGGGATGGAAGGTAAACCTTTCAGAACCAGCAGGTGAGGGGAGGAAGTTCAGCGGTGTGAGCGCCGTGGAGTTCAACCCGGACGGCACGGTCACGGGCTATGCCGATCCCCGGCGGAGCAATGCGGTGGCGGGGGACTGAAGATTACCCTTTACAGCGGGGGCGGCGTCCTCTGTTTTCGACCACTTCCTTCCATGCAAAAGACCAAAAAGTCCGTTGCCAAGCGCTTCAAGGTGACCGCAAGGGGCAAACTGCTGCACCGTTCGCCGGGTACCCGGCACATTGCCAGCACGAAGTCCTCCAAGCAGAAGCGCCGGCTGGGTCGGGCGAAGGTTCTCTCCGAGACCCACACGCCCCCGCTCCTCCGGTGCCTCCCGCACGGTCTGTAATCTCCGTCGCGCTTACTCACCATAACTTCGCCAGGCGGGTGAAAACCTAAGCCGACCCGCCGGCGACTAACCTACAAAGGAATCCACCAACATGGCTCGTGCAACTAACTCCCCCGCGTCGCGCAAGCGCCGCAAGAAAGTGCTGAAGTACGCCAAGGGCTACTTCGGCAACAAATCGAAGCTGTTCCGCTACGCCAAGGAAGCGGTCCAGCACGCCTGGCAGTACGCCTACCGCGATCGCCGCAAGAAGAAGGGCGATTTCCGCGGTCTCTGGATCGTGCGCCTCAACGCGGCCTGCCGCAACGCCGGCATCAGCTACAGCCGCTTCATCGAGGGCCTCAAGGCCGCCAACATCGGCCTCGACCGCAAGGTCCTCGCCGACCTCGCCGTGCGCGATGCCGTCGCCTTCAACTCCCTGGTCAAGCAAGCCCAGGACGCCCTGAAGGCCAAGGCCGCCAAGGCCTGAGCCGCAGGCTCGGGAGTTGAAAGCTGACAGTTGAAGGTTGAAAGCCGGCCCTTGAGGTCGACGTTCTCCCTTCAACGTTTGCCAGCTGGCATTCGGCCCTCCGCCTGACCTTCCAAAGGACGGTCCTCATTTGAGGTACCGTCCTTTTTTGTTTTCCGCCGACGAGGCTGGGCGCTGCGGACTGCTGAGTTGAAGGTTGAGGGTTGAAAGTTAGGTGGCCAGCCGATGCCGCCGTCCGCCCTTCAACCTTCAGCGTTCAACCTTCAACTCACGAACAGCACATTTTTCTTCGCCTCGCCCTCCCGGCTGTGGTTCAAATTTGTCCTCCGCCATGCAAGACACCCTGACCGCGCTTGTTGCCAAGGCCCAGACCGACCTCGCCGCCCTCCGGACGCGTCCCGAGTTCGAGGCCGCCAAGGCCCGTCTCGTCGGCCCCAATGGCGAGCTCACCGCCCTCATGAAGCAGATGGGCACCGTGCCCAAGGAGCAGCGGCCCGCCCTCGGCAAGCTCATCAACGAGACCAAGGGCCGCGTCCAGGAACTGCTCGACGCGACGCTGCGCACGATCGAGGCCCATGAGCTCCAGGCGCAGCTGGGGCCCGCGGTCGACCCGACGCTCCCTTCGCCCGATTTCGGCCCCGGCACCACGCATCCGCTCACACTCGTGCGCGAGGAGATGTGCCGCGTCCTCCGCAAGGTCGGCTTCACCGTCGCCGACGGCCCGGAGGTCGAGACCGAGTACTACTGCTTCGACGCGCTCAACACCCCGGCCGACCACCCGGCGCGCGACACGCAGGACACGTTTTATTTTCCCGCCACGGCGCGCTTCGGGAACGTCTCGAAGAAAACCGAGGAGGAGCGCTACCTCCTGCGCACGCACACGTCGTCGGTGCAGATCCGCACGATGCTGAAGGGTCAGCCCCCGATCCGGATCGTGTCGCCGGGCCGCACCTACCGCCGCGACACGACCGACGCGACGCACTCGGCGAACTTCCACCAGCTCGAGTGCCTGTACGTCGACCGCAACGTCACGGTCCGCGACCTCAAGGCGCTGCTCGACTACATCTTCGCGTCGCTGCTGGGCAAGGAGACCAAGACGCGCTTCCGTCCGCACTATTTCGGCTACACCGAGCCGAGCTTCGAGGTGGACCTGAGCGCGAAGCACCTGCCGAAGGTGAAGAAGGAGTGGATTGAGATCGGCGGCTGCGGGATGGTCGACCCGGTGGTGTTCTCGACGGTCGGCTACGACCCCGAGGTATGGAGCGGCTACGCGTTCGGCATGGGCCTCGAGCGCCTCGCGATGCTCCTCTACGGCATCGATGACATCCGGTACTTCTACCAGAACGACCTGCGGTTCCTGAAGCAGTTTGCGTGAGGCATTGCCGCGTAGCGGGTAGCGCGTAGCGAGTAGCGAGCATGACAAACAAATCACAGTCCTTCCGCGACGTCGTCGTGTGGCAGCGCGCCCACGCCTTCACGCTCGCCGTCTATCGCGCGACCGAGACGTTCCCGAAACACGAGCTATTCGCCCTCACTTCCCAACTGCGCCGCTCCGCCTCGAGCATTCCCGCCAACTTCGTCGACGGTTTCCGCAAGCGCACCAAGCCCGACAAGATCCGTTTCTACAACGTGGCCCAGGGCTCCGCGGATGAGTGCCTCTATCACCTGATCCTCGCCCAGGACCTCGGTTATTTCCCAACTGCCCCGCTTCAGGACGAACTGGATGCCGTCTGTCGCCTTCTCCAAGGCTACATCAACGGCCTCGAGCGCAACTGATCGCCTACCCACTACCCGCTACTCGCTACGCGCTACTAAAGTGAAAATCTCCCTCAACTGGCTCAAGGACTACGTGCAGCTCGACGCCTCCGTCGATGAGCTCAGCCGTGCCATCACCTTTCTCGGCTTCGAGGTCGAGCAGGTCATCCGCACCGGCGCTCCCGCGCTCAGCCAGGTGTTCGTCGGCGAGGTCCTCGTGCGCGACAAGCATCCCAACGCCGACAAGCTGTCGGTCTGTCAGGTCGATGTCGGCCCCGCCGGCGGCGTGAAGACCATCGTCTGCGGCGCGCAGAATTATAAGGTCGGCGATCGCGTCCCCGTCGCCCTCGCCGGCGCCGTCCTCCCGGGCGACTTCGTCATCAAGCAGTCCAAGATCCGCGGCCAGCTCTCCGACGGCATGATGTGCTCCGCCAAGGAGCTCGGCGTCGCCGAGGACGCCGCTGGCCTCCTCATCCTCGACGGCCGCCCGGCTCTCGGCACCGCGATCAATGACGTGCTGCCGCCCGGCGATGTCGTGTTCGACATCGAGATCACGCCCAACCGCCCCGACTGCCTCTCCCATCTCGGCCTCGCCCGCGAGCTCGCCGCCTGGTTCAAGCTCCCGCTGGTCTACCCGCAGGAGCGCTTTCACGGCGAACTGCCCGGTGCCAGCCACCCGGAGCTCCTGCGCAATGTGTC
Organism: Opitutaceae bacterium; assembly: GCA_035334485.1. Classification (GTDB taxonomy): domain Bacteria; phylum Verrucomicrobiota; class Verrucomicrobiia; order Opitutales; family Opitutaceae; genus Opi-474. Next base: position 13,187 of record DAOQKI010000051.1, on the reverse strand, counting down.
CGTCCTTTCTACCGAGGACTGCCCGCTGTACACCGCCCACATCATCCGCGGCGTGAAGATCGGGCCCAGCCCCGCGTGGATGCAGCGGCGCCTCGAGGCCGTCGGCCTCCGGCCCATCAACAATGTCGTCGATGTCGGCAACTACGTGATGCTCGAGACCGGCCAGCCGCTTCACGCGTTCGACGCGCGCAAGCTCGGCGGCCAGGAGATCGTCGTCCGCCGCGCCGCCGACGGCGAGAAGATCGTCACGCTCGACGGCAAGGAGCGCGCGCTCACCAGCCGCATGCTCGTCATCGCCGACGCCGCCAAGCCCGTCGTCATTGCCGGCATCATGGGCGGCGAGAACTCGGGCGTCGCCGACGACACGACCGACCTCGTCCTCGAGTGCGCCATCTTCAAGCGCCAGGCCGTCCGCTGGACCTCCCGCCGTCTCGGCCTGTCGTCCGACTCGTCCTATCGCTATGAGCGCGGCGTCGATCCGCACTCGGCCCTCGAGGCCGCCTACCGCGCGGTCGACCTCATCATCGAGACCGCCGGCGGCCAGGTGGTCGGGCCCGCCTACCGCGTCGGCGGCGACGTGCCGTGGCAGCGCGAGGTGGTTGTCACCCATGGCTACATCTGCGAGAAGCTCGGCTTCGAGATCCCGGCCGCCGAGATGCGCGCCTCGTTCGAGGCCCTCGAGCTCAATGTCACCCGCGAGGAGCCGACGCCCGCCCGCGGCCCGGCCTGGACCGTCTCGATCCCGAGCTGGCGCGACGATCTCGACCGCCCGATCGACCTCGTGGAGGAGGTTCTCCGCCTCTACGGCACCGAGCGGATCCCGTCGGCCGTCGTCACCGCGCCCGGCCTCGTCGGCGACGACGACCCGGTCGTGCTGTTCAACCGCCGCGTCACCGACTACCTCGTCGGCCACGACTTTCACGAGTGCGTGAACTACACGCTGCGTTCCGCAAAGGAGATCTCGACCTGGGTGTCGCAGACCGCCGCTGCCGAGCTCGGCCTGTCGAATCCGTTCATCGACGACCAGTCCCACCTGCGGCCGACCCTGATCGTCGGCCTGCTCGAGACCCTCCGCCTGAACCAGTCGCGGGGCGTGCCCGTGTCGCGACTCTGCGAGGTCGGTCGCGTGTTCATCGAGCGCAACGGTCAGAACTTCGAGTGCGCGGCGGTCGGCTTCGTGCTCGCGGAGCCGGTCGGCGAGCGCCGCTGGCTGCCGCGCGATGCCGGCGACTTCTACTCGGCGAAGAAGCACGTGACCGCCCTGGCCGCGGCCGCGGGCATCGACCTCGCCCGGCAGCCGCTGGTGCCGATCGCGGGCCCGTACTTCGGCTGGCAGGAGGGCCACTCGGCCGCCGCCGGCGAGATGGCCGCCGGCTGGACCGCGCGGTTCGGCCTCCTGAATCTGGCGATGGTCAAGGCCCTCGGGGTCGAGGGGAAAGTCTACGCCGGCATCTTCGCCGTGCTGCCCGAGAAGCTCGCCGCCGACACCGCGCGCAAGCGCTACGCCGACTTCAGCCTGCTGCCCGCCGCGCTCCGCGACCTCGCCGTCGTGGTCGACGCCGGCGTCACCGCCGAGGAGGTGCGCCGCACCGTCGCCAAGCTCACCCGCGCCGCGCTCAACAACGCCTTCGCGCTCGAGAGCATCGACGTGTTCGACGTCTATCAGGGCAAGGGGCTCCCCGACGGCACGAAGAGCCTGGCCTTCTCGCTGGTCTTCCGTTCCGCCGAGCGGACGCTGACCGACGACGAGGTCAACGCCGTCTTCCAGAAGGTGCAGGACGAGGTGACGAAAACCACCGGCTGGCAGATCCGGAAGTGACCATGGCCTCCGCCCCCGACCTCAACCTCGACCACGTGGCGCATCTCGCCCGGCTCACGCTCACCGCGGAGGAGCGGGCGAAGTTCGCGCAACAGCTGGGAGACGTGCTCCACCACATCGAGCAGCTCAGCAAGGTCGACGTCACCGGCATCGAGCCGACCGCCCACGCGTTCCCCATCGTAAACGTCTGGGCCGACGACGTGCCGCGCCCCGGCCTCCCGGTCGAAGCCGCCCTCCGCAACGCCCCGGCCCAGCGCGACCACATGGTGGTCGTGCCGAAGGTGGTGGAATAGCGACGGCGAGAGTAGCGAGTAGCGGGTAGCGCGTAGCGAGCATTACCATCCCTAGTGATCAACCTGATACCGCGCCGTCCGGCTGCTTCCATCTCCGAGCTTCCCTCTCCCAACTTCCAAGAAAAACGTCGTGTCTGACCTTGTCTTCCAGTCCATCTCCGAGCTGAGCGGGCGCCTGGCGTCAGGGGAGATCTCGTCGGCGGAGCTGACGCGGATATTCATCGCCCGCACCAAGTCGCTCGACCAGCGGGTGCACGCGTTCAACTCGTTCGACGCTGGCGACGCGCTCGCGCAGGCGGTCGCGTCTGACGAGCGCCGGGCGTCCGGCAAGGCGCTCGGCCCGCTTGACGGCATCCCGATCGGGTTGAAGGACGTCATCGCCGTCGCCGGCCAGCCGCTCACGGCGTCGAGCCGCATGCTCGCGAATTTCGTCTCGCCGTACGACGCGACCGTCACGACCCGCCTGAAGCAGGCCGGGGCGGTGCTGTGGGGTCGGCTGAACTGCGACGAGTTCGCCATGGGCTCGTCGACGGAGAACTCGGCCTTCGGTCCGGCGGCGAATCCCTGGGATCTCACGCGCGTGCCTGGCGGCTCGTCGGGCGGCAGCGCCGCGGCCATCGCGGCGGGCGAGGCGGTTGCGACGCTGGGGTCCGACACCGGCGGCTCGATCCGCCAGCCGGCCGCGCTCTGCGGCGTCGTGGGCCTGAAGCCGACCTACGGCCTGGTCTCGCGCTACGGCCTGGTCGCGTTCGCGTCGTCGCTCGACCAGATCGGCCCGATGGCCCGCACGGTCGAGGATTCCGCCATCATGCTCGGCGCCATCGCCGGCCACGATGAGCGTGACTCGACCTCGTTCCGGTCCGAGGTCCCGGACTACCGTGCCGAGTTGAAACAGCGCCGGGGACCGTGGCGGATCGGCATCCCGCGGGAGTACTTTGGCGAGGGTCTCGACCCGGAGATTGGCGCGGCGGTGGAGCAGGCCGTCGCGTTCTACCGCGCGCAGGGTTGCGAGGTGAAGCCGGTGTCGCTGCCGCACACCCAGTACTGTCTCGACACCTACTACATCATCGCGACGGCGGAGGCGTCGTCGAACCTGGCGCGTTTCGACGGTGTGCGCTACGGCCACCGTTCCAAGGAGGCGAAGGACGTGGTGGATCTCTACTTCAAGTCGCGCTCGGAGGGGTTTGGCCCCGAGGTGAAGCGCCGGATCATCCTTGGCACCTATGTGCTCTCGAGCGGCTACTACGACGCCTTCTACCTCCGGGCGCAGAAGGTGCGGACGCTGATCCGGCAGGACTTTCTCAAGGCGTACGAACAGGTGGACGTGCTGCTGACCCCGACCTCGCCGGTGCCGGCGTTCAAGCTCGGGGAGAAGTCCGACCCGCTGGCGCTCTACCTCTGCGACATCTACACGATCGGGGTGAACCTCGCCGGCCTGCCGGCGATCAGCGTGCCGTGCGGATTCACCCGAGCCGGCCTGCCCATCGGCCTGCAACTGATCGGCCAGCCCTTCAAGGAAGCCGACCTCCTCGCCCAAGCCCACACGTACGAGCAAGCGCACGACTGGTGGCGGAGGCGACCGGCGCTCGCCGGCGAAGCGAGTAGCGCGTAGCGAGCATTTCGAACGAATCCATGCACAGCATTTCCAGCAACGGAATCACCAGCCCGCCTCGGCCTGCCCGGGCGGTTCCGCCCGGGTATGCTACGCGCTACCCGCTACCCGCTACTCGCTACTAGCACGCCATGCCCTACGAAGCCGTCATCGGCCTGGAGGTTCACGTCCAGATCAAGACCCGCTCGAAGATTTTCACGCGGGTCGCGGCCGGGTATGGCCAGCCGGAGAACACCCTCACGGACCCCGTCGTCCTCGCGCTGCCCGGCACGCTGCCCGTCATGAACAAGGCGGCGCTCGACGCGATCATCAAGGCGGGGCTCCTCCTCGGCTGTGACATTGCGCCGGTCTGCAAGTGGGACCGGAAAAACTACTTTTATCCCGACTCGCCCAAGAACTACCAGATCTCGCAATACGACCAGCCGATGTGCCTCGGCGGCCACGTCGAGATCGAGCTCCCGGGCACCGCCCGCAACGTGATGGGCGAGCACAAGCGGATCCCGCTCACCCGCATCCACCTCGAGGAGGACGTGGGCAAGCTCAACCACTTCGCCACCGACTCGCTCGTCGACTACAACCGCGCCGGCACGCCCCTGATGGAGATCGTCTCGGAGCCCGCCCTGCACACGGCCGAGGAGGCGTTCGCCTACCTGACCTCCCTGCGCGCCACCATGATCTACGGCGGGATCTCGGACTGCGACATGGAGAAGGGCCAGCTGCGCTGCGACGCGAACATCTCCATCCGCCCGGTCGGCGAGACCCGCCTCGGCACCAAGGTCGAGCTGAAGAACCTCAACTCGATCTCGTACGTCCGCGACGGCATTGCGCACGAGATCAAGCGCCAGATCGGCGTCATGGAACGAGGCGGGACGATCGTCCAGGAAACCCGCGATTACGACGGGCTCACGGGCACGTCACAGTCCCTGCGCTCGAAGGAAATGGCGCACGACTACCGGTATTTCCCGGACCCCGACCTGATGCCGGTGCGCGTGGACGACGCCTGGAAGGAGCGCCTGCGTGCCGAGTGCCCGGAGCTCCCGTTCGACAAGCAGCGCCGCTTCCTGACCCAGTACCAGCTGCCCTACACCCTGACCTCGGTTCTCGTCTGGGACCGTGCGCTGGCCGACTATTTCGAGGCCACCGTGGCCGCGGCCGGCACCAATCTCGCCCAAGCGGTCGGCAACTGGATCGTGAACGACCTCCTGCGGGAGCTCGGCACGGCCAAGGTCCCGCTTGCGGAATCCAAGGTGACTCCCGCCCGGCTGGCCGCGCTGGTAAAGCTCGTCGAGGCCGGCACGCTGCGCACCAACGCGGCAAAGGAGGTCTTTGTCGAGATGTTCGCCACCGGCGACGCCCCGGACGCCATCGCGGCGCGCCTCGGCCTGAACGCGGCGCCGACCGACGCGGGCGAACTCGAGCAGTGGTGCCGCGACTCGATCGCGGCCAACTCCAAGGCCCTCGCCGAGTTCAAGGCGGGCAAGGACAGCGCGATCAATGCCTTCAAGGGCCCGGTCATGAAGGCCGCCAAGGGCAAGGCCGACCCGAAGCTGGTGGACGCCACGCTGCGCCGGCTGCTCGCCGCGTCATAGCGCCGGATTCCTGGCGCCGAGATCCTGTCGGGGCAGTTGCGTCGCGACTGGCTTCGCCTAGCGTGCGGGCCATGAACCACTCGAACCAGAAAGGGAATGGGGTTTCGCGGCGGGATGCTCTCAAGACGCTGGGCGCTGGCGCTGCTTTTCTCGGGCTAGGGATGATCTCCACGCAGGCCATGGCCGTCGAGGCGCCGGCCACGACGACGGCGGCGGCCGGATCGGGTCAGCCCTTCGCGCTGCCCAAGCTCGCATATGCGTTCGACGCGCTCGAGCCGCACATCGACGCCCGCACGATGGAAATCCACTACACCAAGCACCACCAGGCCTACATCACGAACGCCAACAAGGCCCTGGCGGATCACGCCGATCTCCAGAAACTGTCCGCCGAGGAAATCCTGCGCGATCTCGGCAAGATGCCCGATAAGATCCGCACGACCCTGCGCAACAATGTCGGCGGTCACGCCAACCACACGCTCTTCTGGCAGGTGATCGGACCCAACGCGGGCGGCAAGCCGACCGGCCCGCTGGCGGACGCCATCGCCAAGACGTTCGGCTCCCACGAGGAATTCACCAAGAAGTTCACGGACGCCGCCATGAAGCGCTTCGGCAGCGGTTGGGCGTGGCTCAGCGTGAAGGGTGGGGAACTGGCCGTCACCTCCACGCCTAACCAGGATTCGCCGCTCACCGACGGCGCGACCCCGCTGCTCGGCCTCGATGTCTGGGAGCACGCGTACTACCTGCACTATCAGAACCGCCGCGCCGACTACGTCGCCGCCTTCTGGAACGTCGTCAACTGGCGCCAGGTTGAAGCTTCGCACGCCGCCGCGTTGGCGGCTACGTGAGCGTTGAACGTTGAGCGTCTCCCGGCCCGCGGCTGATCCCGCTCCGGAAAACAAAAAACCGCGGTGAGTTCACCGCGGTTTTTCAGTTTCGTAACAAAGCGCTGTTACGTTCAGGTGGCCCGCTCTTGCGGAACCGTGGGCGAGACATTGGCCGCGCGCGTGGCTTGGGCCTGCGGCGAGCGGCCGAAGAACTGCAGCATGTGCGAGACGTCGGAGTAGCCGCGCGTCTTGAGCAACTCCTCGATCTGCTGCGCACAGCGGCGAATCTCGGCGGTCAGCTCGGCGTCGATCTCCTCGACCTGATTCGTGTCCTTGCAGACAAAGTGGTAGCTCTTGGCCGCGCCAATGCTGAGCGCGTACAGGCTCGTGCCATTGTGATAGAACGACCGGCGAACCAAGCCGATCTCCTCAAATGCAGCTAGACAGCGATAAACGGTGACGAGGTCACAGGATCCCGCTTCGAGATCGCCATGAATTTGCTCAATGCTCGAAGGCTGCCCGCGCTTGATCAGTGCGGACAGGATTGCGATCCGGGGCTGCGTGATGCGCAGGCCGGCGCTTTTCAGATGCGTGCACGCCAACGCCATCGGCGACTGGGCCGCAAGCGCGGGGGCCGCGCCGACCAAAGGATGATTTGTCTGTGTGGAAGCGATCATTTGCCGTAACCGTGGTACGACACCCCCTGGCTGGCGAGGTGCGATACCCTATCCTTTGGTTGAGGTCCGGCACAAGACCAAACCGGCGAGGGTTGCAGGTTGCGCGTCCCCGGCCGGTGTGCTAACTCCCTCTCCCACAAACGATGCAAGACCCGGACTTCGCCGAGATTGTTGGCCTGATCTGCAAGGAGGATCCCCGCTTTGACCGCAAGGCGTACGACTTCATCCGTCTCGGTCTCGACCACGCCGTGAAGGAGCTGAAAAAGAAGGACGCCACCCGGGCGGGCAAGTCGCGGCATGTCTCTGGACAGGAACTGCTTGAGGGCCTTCGCGTTTACGCCTTGGAGCAATACGGACCTCTGGCGAAGACGGTCCTGAACTCTTGGGGCGTCACCCGCTGCTCCCACTTTGGCGACATCGTTTTCAATCTGATTGAGTACAATGTCTTCAGCAAAACGGAGAGCGATCGGCGCGAGGACTTCATCGACCTGTACTCGTTCGACGATGCCTTCGTGAAGCCGTTCCTCCCTTCGAAGTCCCGGAAGGGCCCGTCCGGTGCGGAGACGCTCACGTCGGGTTGACCCGCGTCGCATGGCCTCCATCCCTTCCGCTGCCGCGGATCTTCGTCTGCTCGATCCGTTCTGGCGCGAGGCGGTCGACCGCACGGTCCTCCCCAACGGCGTCACCGTCATCCTCAAGCCGGACCGGTCCGCCGCGCTCGCTTCGGTCCAGGTTTGGGTCAAGACTGGCAGCATCCACGAGGGCGCCCACCTCGGTGCCGGCCTGTCGCATTACCTGGAGCACATGCTCTTCAAGGGCACGCCGCGCCGTGCCGGACGCGAGATCTCCGCCACGGTGCAGGCCCATGGCGGCTACATCAACGCCTACACCACCTTCGACCGCACGGTCTATTACATCGACCTGCCCAGCGAGCACACCGCCGTCGCCATCGACGTGCTGGCAGACGCCGTCCTGAACTCGACGCTCCCGGCCGACGAGGTCGCCAAGGAAAAGGACGTCATCCTGCGTGAGATCGCGATGACCAAGGACGATCCGGAGAACCGGCTCTGGGACACGCTTTTTTCCACCGCCTTCCGCGAGCACCCGTACCGCCAGCCGATCATCGGCCATCGCGAGGTGTTTTCCGCGAACTCACGCGACGATCTGGTCGGCTATTACCGCAGCCGCTACGTGCCGAACAATCTCGTCGTGGTGATCGTCGGCGACATCGACCTCGCCGCCACGCGCCAGGCCGTCGAGCAGCATTTCGGCGCCGCGGCCCGCGCCCGCTTGGCGCCGGTCCTGGTTCCCACCGAGCCGCTGCAGCTGGCCCCGCGCTCCGAGCATCGGTTCGAGGACGTCGAGATCACCCGCGCCGCGCTGGCCTGGCCCATCCCGGGGCTCACCCACGATGATGCGCCGGCGCTCGATCTCCTGGCGATGGTGCTGGGCTCGGGCGACAGCTCGGTGCTGTGGCACGAGATCCGCGAGCGTCGTGGGCTCGTCCACACGATCGACGCCACGAGCTGGAATCCCGGCACGGGCGGGTTGTTCTGCGTGTTTTTCACCGCCGATCCGGACCGGCGCGTCGCCGCGACCGATGCGATCAACGCCACGCTGGCCCGCTGCGCCACCCGCGGCTTCACGCCGGCGCAGCTGCGCAAGGCGATCCGCCAGCTTGTCGTCAGCGAGATCAATGTCCGCAAGACCATGAGCGGTCAGGCCTCACGCCTCGGCGCCGCCGAGGTGGTGGTCGGTGACCTCGACTACAGCCGCTCGTACTTCGAGCGACTCCGGACGGTCACCCCGGCCGAACTGAAGCGCGTCGCCCGGGCCTATCTGGTACCGTCGCGGCTTACCGGGGTTTCGCTCAATCCGACCGCCGCGCGCGCCGCTGCCGAGGCCGCGTCGGCCGTCGCCGCGCCGGTGCCCGACTTCGAGGAGTTCACGCTGCCCAACGGCGCGCGGCTCCTGCTGCAGCCCAACCGTCAATTGCCCAATCTCCACCTGCGTTTCGTCATGCAGGGCGGCCCGCTGTTCGAGGCGCCCGGCCGTCGCGGCACCACCGCGCTGCTGGCGACGCTGCTGACGAAGGACACGCGCCGGCGCACGTCGGCCCAGGTCGCGCAGTTCATCGAGGAGGTCGGCGGCTCGTTCTACCCGTTCTCGGGCAACAATTCTATCGGCGTGGCCGTCGAGGTGCTGCCGCCCGACCTGGCCCGGGCGCTGTCCGTGCTGGAAGATGCGGTCTGCGCGCCGGCGTTCCGCGCGGCTACGTTCCGGCAGGAGCGCGACACTCAGGTCGCGTCGCTCCAGCAGGACGCCGACGACGTGGTCACGCTGGCCCGGAAGCGGCTGCGCGAGCGGTTCTTTGGCTGCCATCCCTTGGCCTACGACGCGCAGGGGCACGAGGCCGCGGTCCGGGACCTCACGACCGATGATCTCGTGGCTCTGCACCGGAAGCTGTGCGTTGGGCCGAATGTCGTGCTGGCGGTGGCGGGCGATTTCGATCCGCGGAAACTGCGGCCGAAGCTCACCGCGCTGCTCGCAAAGATTCCCCGTGGTCAAGCACCGGCGCATGCCGCCGTGTTCTCCGGGCCGGCCGAGGTCGGCGACTTCGTCGAGCCGCAGCCGCGCGAGCAGGCCGTGGTGGGACAGGCTTTCCCGGGCACGCGCGTGAACGCCGCCGACTTCTTTGTCGGCGAGGTCGCCGACGAGCTGTTCAGCGGCATGGCGTCGCGGCTGTTCGAGCGGGTCCGCGAGGAGAAGGGCCTGGCCTATTTTGTCCGCTCGGGCCGCGTGGTGGGACTCGACGCGGGCATGTTCTATTTCTTCGCCGGCACCCAGCCCGGTCGCGAGGCCGAGGTGCTCGCCGAGATCGACGCCGAGATCGCCCGCGTCCAGGGCGGTGGCGTCGAGCCGGCCGAACTTGCCCGCTGCCAGGCCCGGCTCAAGGCCGCGCGCCGCCAGGGCATGCAGACCAACGGCTCTCGCGCCATGCAGGCCGCGCTGAATGTCCTGCAGGGCCTGCCGGTGAACGACTGGAAACACTACGACGCGCGCATCGACGCCGTCACCATCGCCGATCTCGCCCGGTTCGCGCAGGAACACTTCCGCCGCGAGGCCCGCACCCAGCTGGTGGTCCGGCCCTAGCGGCAAGTCTCGCGCGGCGACGGTCCATGGCTTGAATCCTCCCATGTCCCCGCGGCCGCCCCTGTCCGAGCTGTTTCCCCCTGGGCCGTTCCGTTTTCACCTGACGCTGAAGCGGGGCGATGCGCGGGAGTTCTTCGGTCCGCAGGATCCGACCGGCCGGCTGCTCGCCGAGCGGGCAAAATGGATCGATGCCGACCCGACGCGCTACGCCGACCTCCAGCCCGAGGGTGAACCGTTGCTCGCGGAACTCGGCGAACTCGCGGCGCGGGAGTGGGGGATCGCCGGCGTGACCTCCGTCCGGGAACTCGGCCGGCGCCTCGAGCCCGATATGCTCCTGCTGGCGCCCGACGCGGCCGGCGCCTACCGGCTGCGCGGGGGCGCGCTCTGTTTTCCGACCGGCTGGGCGCTCGAGGAGAAAATGGGGCAGACGCTCGACGTCATCCATGGCGTCGTGCCGGGACTCAACGCCGCGCTCGCGGCCCCGATCAACCAGTTCCTTTCGCGGCTGAAGCCCGGTGCGGTGTTCTTCCGCGACAACTGGGGCATCGTCACGACGGACGAGCTCAACCTGCACACCTCGCGTCGCGCGCCGGCGCCCGCGCTGCCGGTGCAGCTTGAGCGGCTCTGGCTGCGGCTGGAGTACCAGGCGCTACTCTTGCTCCCGCGGACCCGGGGCGTGCTTTTCGGCATCCGGCTTGGGCTGCACCGGCTGGACGACGTGGCGCGGGACCCGGGAGCAGCGGCCGGTTTGCGCAACGCGCTGGCGACGATGCCGCCGGAAATGGCCGCGTACAAGCGACTCGATGGCATTCGATCAAAATTGATCGAATGTGTCTGACTTGGGTCTGGATTCCGGGATTTCGGCTGGCAGCTTCCGCGCCGCATGAAATCCCCAACGGTTAGAAACCTGATGGTCACTGGCCTGGTGGCGCTCGCGGGCGCCATGGCCGTTCCGACGTTGCGCGCGGCTGATCCCAAGGAGGACGCCGCCGAGCGCCGGGCGCGCCGCGAGGCCGAGGCGCTGAAGAAGTACGACGCCAACCACGACGGCAAGCTCGAGCCCGACGAGAAGGCGGCCCGCAAGGCCGACCGCGAGAAGGCCAAGGCTGAGCGCGACGCGAAGAAGCGCGAGCGGGCCGAGCGCGAGGCCGAGGAGGAGGGCAAGTAAGCGGCCAGTGATCCGCGACGAAAAAGCCCCGGCGGAAACGCCGGGGCTTTTTGCTGGAAAGCTAGGGCTCGCCAAGCCCTCAGGACTTCGGCGCCTCGATGGCGGCGCCGTTCCACTTGAGCTTCGTGCGGACGACGGCGAAGTGGGAGTAGTCCGGCCGCTGCACCAGCGAGAGGTGGAGCTTGGAGATCGAGATCTCCACTGGCGACCCGATGCCGACCTTCAGGTTGCGCTGACCGTCGAGCGCCACGAGCAGGCGCGAGCTGTCGGTCCGGTTGAACACCCGCAGCCGGATATTGTCGCGGAAGATGATCGAGCGGTTGCTCAGCGTGTGCGGACAGATGGGCGTCATCGCAATCACCGCGGCACTGGGGTGGACCAGCGGCCCGCCGGCCGAGAGATTGTACGCAGTCGAGCCCGTCGGCGTGGAGAAGATCAGGCCGTCGCAATGGTAGTCGGTGACGAGCTCGCCGTCGGCCACCACCTCGAGTCGCACCAGGCGGGAGTTCACCTCGTCCTTGATGAGCACATCGTTCAGCGCCAGGTCGTGCGCGCCGCGGCCGGTCGAGCACTCGAGCATCGCGCGCGACGCGAGCTTGTAGGCGCCCTTCAGCAGGTCGCCGAAGTGCGCGCGGGCCTCGTCGGCCGAGAACGTGGTGAGGAACCCGAGACTGCCCCGGTTGACGCCGATGATCGGGATCTGCTCGCGGACGGCCTCCCGGGCGACGCCGAGCAGGGTGCCGTCGCCGCCGATCACGCAGCAGGCGTCGACGCCACGGAGGGCGCCGCGCCCCAGGGGCGAGTGGTGGGTGAGACGGCATTTCACGCCGGCCTGCTTCGCCACCGCCATCAGGGTCTGCGCCAACTCCAGGGCACCGGACTTGTCCTCGTTGACGACAAACGCGAGCTTGCGGATGGGCTTCATGATTTCCGGCAGGCTAAACGAGATGCGCTGAGGGGGAATCCTATTCTGATTGCGGATCGCGAATTGCGGATCGCGGATTAGGAATCGGAAATCTCAGCCCCTAGATCAGCCTCGCCCACTTGGCATCTGCCCCCGCTCGAACCAATTCGCAATCCGCGATCCGCAATCCGCAATGGGCTCGGCCTACTTCCGCAGGCCGAGCAAAAACTCCCGATTCCCATCCGCGCCCGTGATCGGCGAGTCCATCGTGCCGATCAGGGTGGCGGCGGGTAGTTCGGCGAGGGCGAAGTCGCGGACGGCGGCCAGCGTGGCTTCCTGGACGGCGGGGTCGCGGATCACGCCGCGGCCTTTGTCGACCTCGGCCTTTCCCGCCTCAAACTGGGGTTTCACCAGCGCCACCAGCACGCCGCCGGGTCGCAGGCAGGGCCAGACGGCGGGCAGCACGGCCTTCAGGGAAATGAATGACAGGTCCATCACGATGGCGTCGTAGTCGGGGCGGGGCAGGTCTGACGGCTTCAGGTGCCGGGCATTGATCTGCTCCAGATTGGTGACCCGCGCATCGGTGCGGAGCTTGGCGTGCAGCTGCGCCCGGCCCACGTCCACGCAGACCACGTCCGCGGCCCCGGCCTGCAGCGCGCAGTCCGTGAATCCGCCGGTGGACGCGCCGACGTCGAGGACGTGCGCGCCCCGCAGGTCCAGCTGGAACCGCTCCAGGGCGCCGGCCAGTTTCTCGCCGCCGCGGCTGACGAAGCGCGGGGGCTGGTCGACCGTCACCTCGAGGTCCGCCGGGAATTCCTTGCCGGGTTTCTCGAGCCGCTCGGTGCCGAGCCGCACCCGTCCCGCCATGATGAGCCCCTTGGCCTGTGCGCGGCTCGTGGCCAGGCCGCGCGCGACCAGCAGTTCGTCCAGGCGGAGTTTCCCGGCGGCCATGCGGATCAGAGGGCGTCGACCGCGGCCAGGAAGGCCCGGGCGATCACCGCATGACCGATGTGGTTCGGATGAACGCGGTCCCAGGCGATCGCGTTGGCGTGCATGTGGGCCAGGACTTTGTCGAAGGCCGCCTGGATATCCACGAACGGCACCCCGTGGCGCGTGGCGACCTGGCGCATGAGCCCGCCGTATTCGTC